>DATDBL010000036.1:0-26675 GCA_036524855.1 Aldersonia sp.
GCCCAGGGCGGCGCCGAGTGGGAAGCCGATGCCGTAGACACCCATGACGGTGCCGCGTTTGGCGTCGGAGGCGTATTCGGAGACGAGCACGTTGATGCTGGGCACGATGCCGCCCAGGAACATTCCGGCGAGGAACCGGAAGACCAGGAACAGGGTGAACGTCGGCGCCAGACCGGAGGCGACCATGCCGATCACGATCAGCACCAGCGACATCAGGATGTGTTTGCGGCGGCCGAGGCGGTCACCGAGCGGGCCGAAGAGCACCGCCCCGATTCCCATGCCGAGGGTGCCGATGGAGGCGACCAGGCCGGCCTGTCCCAGCGACAGATCCCATTCCCTGGTGAGCGCGGGCAGCGTGAACGAGGTCACCAGGATCTCGTAGCCGTCCACGACGGTCAGCGCGATACACAGGATCACCACCCTCCACTGGAACCTCGTCATGGGGTTCTGGCGTATGGCGTCGCGGAGTTCCATGGGTTGTCGTCCTTCGTCGTCGTCGGTGGTGCGGGGTCGTGTGTCGCACGAGGTCAGGGGTGGTGGGTGTCGTCGTGGGGTCCGGCGGGGATGGGCATCACTCTATATAGTCTGAATTTTGACTGTCAATGATCAGACAACAAATTCTGGTCAGAAGAATATCCTTCACGGCGTGGTCGCGCATACCCGAAATTGTCATTGGCCGCCACACAGGTTTCCGCTCGAGAACTCGCCGCCAACTGATCACCCGAAACACCAAGGAGTAACTCCGATGTCGCTGAACCTCGCCGTCCTGCTGCGCTCCTCGACGCAGCCGACCCCACCCACCCCGTCGTCGTCGACGGCGACCGCACCATCAGCTACGCCGAACTCGACGACTGGTCCGACCGGGTCGCCGCCGGCCTGGTCCGCCACGGTGTGCACGCGGGCGACACGGTCGTGCTGCAACTGCCCAACATCGCCGAGTTCGTCGCCTGCCTCTACGGCGTGTTCAAGGTCGGCGCGGTGGCGATCCCGGTCAACACCCTCAACAAGGCACCCGAGATCGCCTACATCATGAACCACGCCGACGCGCGGGTCCTGATCTCGCACAACGACACCGCCGCGACCGCCGTCGGCGCCATCGCCGAACGGCCCGGTGCGTTCGTGTTCCTCGTCGGCACCGACCACGCACCCGACGGTGCCCGCCCGTTCGCCGACCTCGTCGAGGGCGACCACCAGACCCCGCCGCCGTTCGCCCTACGCGAGCCCGGCGACACCGCGGTGCTGCTCTACACCTCCGGCACCACCGGAAAACCCAAGGGCGTCAAACTCACCCACTTCCAGCTCTACATGAACGCCACCGCGCACCGCGACGCGTTCGGCATGGACACCGCGACCGTCACGCTCGCCGTGATGCCGCTGTTCCACGCGCTGGGCCTGTCCGGGCTGCTCAACGCGACCACCCTCGCCGGCGGCACCGTGGTGCTGCTGCCGAAGTTCGACGCCACCGCCGTGCTGGACACCATCGCCTCGCACCGGGTGTCGGTGCTGCACGGGGTGCCGACCATGTACCACGCGCTGCTGCACCATCCCGACGCGCAGGCCTACGACACCTCCTCGCTGCGCTACTGCGGATCGGCCGGCGCGGCGATGGCCGCCGAGCTGATGGACCAGTTCGAGTCGAAGTTCGGGCTGCTCATCCTGGAGATGTACGGGCTCACCGAGAGCGGACCGCTGGCCACCTACAACCGGCCCGACCACCGCAAGCCCTACAGCGTCGGCACCCCGATCTGGGGCACCGAGGTGCGGATCTGGGACGCCAACAACAACGAACTCCCCGCGGCAAGGCCAACATCGGCGAGATCGTCCTGCGCGGTCACAACACCATGGCCGGCTACCTCGACAACGACGACGCCACCACCGAGGCGTTCGCCGGCGGCTGGCTGCACACCGGCGACCTGGGCTACCGCGACGAGGACGGCTTCCTGTTCATCGTGGACCGCAAGAAGGAACTGATCATCCGCGGCGGCTACAACGTCTACCCGCGCGAGGTCGAAGAGGTGCTCTACGGCCACCCCGCCGTCTTCGAGGCCGCCGTCGTCGGCGTCCCGCACGAACGCCTCGGCGAGGAGGTCCGCGCCTACGTGTCGCTGCGCGTCGGGACGGCCGCCGACGAGGCCGAGATCATCGACTACGTCAAGGAACGCGTCGCCGCCTACAAATACCCCCGCTCGGTGATCATCGTCGACGACATCCCCAAGAACGCCAGCGGCAAGATCCTCAAACGCGAACTCGTCGGCTGACCTGAGGGCAGCATCATCGCGCCGTCGGCACCAGCTCGAACACGGGATGGTCGGACGCCTCGGCGACGAACTCCGCGACCGGCGAATCCGGCGTCGCGCGGAAGTACGCCTTCGGCGGGCCGGTGATCTTCAGGTACTGCTTGAGGATCGGGCCGGCCTCCTCGGCGCCGGCCTCGCGCACCGCGAACTCGCGGTCCTCGCCGCGTCGGGTGATGCGCACGGTGCCCGCGGCGCGGGCGTTGTGCACCCAGCCGACCGGCCCGTACGGCGCCACCAGCCAGCGCCGGCCGTCCTGCTCGACCAGCGTCACCGGGTGGCTGCGCGGCTTGCCGGTCTTGCGGCCGCGGGTGGTGAGCATGTACGTATGCGGGATCAGGCCCAGCTTGACCGGCACGGGCATGATCATGTCACCGAACCGTCGCAGCGGGGTCATGCGGAACCTCTTCACCTCGGTCATGCCTCAATTGTCCATATCGCGACTCCGCCCGAACCAGGGGCACTTCGTCCCGCGTGGCTGAACCTGTCGGACCGGTGCGGCACGATGGCAGCATGACGACCACCGAGACGCCGACCTCGCTGCGAGCCGACGCGGAGGCACTGCTGCGCGAACTCGCGGGGCCCGATGCGCGGTTGCGCGAGGATCAGTGGACCGCGATCGAGGCGCTGGTGGTGCACCGCCGGCGCGCGCTGGTGGTGCAGCGGACCGGCTGGGGCAAGTCCGCCGTCTACTTCATCTCCGCGAAACTGCTGCGGGCCCAGGGACGCGGGCCGACGGTGATCGTCTCGCCGCTGCTGGCTCTGATGCGCAACCAGGTGGCCGCCGCCCAGCGCGCCGGGGTGCGCGCGGCGACGATCAACTCCGGCAACGTCACCGAGTGGGACGAGATCCACGCACAGGTCGCCGACGGCACGGTCGACGTGCTGCTGGTGAGCCCGGAACGGTTGAACAACCCCGACTTCCGCGATCAGGTGCTGCCACGACTGGCCGCCGACGCAGGGCTGGTAGTGGTCGACGAGGCGCACTGCGTGTCGGACTGGGGGCACGACTTCCGGCCCGACTACCGACGCATCCGCACCCTCGTCGCCGACCTCGGTGCCGACATCCCCGTGCTCGCCACCACCGCCACGGCCAACGACCGGGTGGTCGCCGACGTCGAGGCCCAACTCGGGGTCGGGGCCGGGGCCGGCGACGCGCTCGTGTTACGCGGCGAACTCGACCGGGAGTCGCTGCACCTGGCGGTGGTCGACATCCCCGACGCCGCGGCGCGGGCTGCGTGGCTGGCCGCCGAACTGCACCGGCTGCCGGGGTCGGGGATCATCTACACACTCACCGTCTCCGCGGCGGCCGACCTGGCGGATCTGCTCGCCGACCGCGGCCACCGCGTCGCCGCCTACACCGGGCAGACCGACCCCGCCGAACGGGAGGAACTCGAGGCAGCGCTGCTGAACAACGAGGTGAAAGCCCTCGTCGCGACGTCGGCGTTGGGCATGGGCTTCGACAAGCCCGACCTCGGGTTCGTCGTCCACCTCGGCGCCCCGTCGTCGCCGATCGCGTACTACCAGCAGGTCGGCCGCGCCGGGCGCGCCACCGACCGCGCCGAGGTGATCCTGCTGCCCGGGGCCGAGGACCAGCGGATCTGGAGTTGGTTCGCCTCGGTCGCGTTTCCGCGCGAACATGTGGTGCGCCGTGTGATCGAGGTGCTCGACACCGACAGGCCGCAGTCGACCCCCGCCCTCGAGCCGCTCGTCGAACTCAACCGCAGCCGGCTCGAGATGGTGCTGAAGGTACTGGACGTGGACGGCGCGGTGCGCCGGGTCCGCGGCGGCTGGGTCGCCACGGGCGAGGACTGGGTCTACGACGCACAGCGCTACGACCGTCTCGAGACCGCGCGCCTCGCCGAGCAGCAGGCGATGCTGGCCTACCAGACGATGACCGGGTGCCGGATGGAGTTCCTGCGCCGCCAGCTCGACGACCCCGGACTCGGCCCCGACCCCGCACCGTGCGGACGTTGCGACAATTGCACTGGCGCACACCGGGATTCGAGCATCGACGCGGATGCACTGGCCGCGACGCGGGCGCGGCTCGACCGGCCCGGGATCGACCTCGCGCCCCGCAAGCAGTGGCCGACCGGCTTGGCGAAGGTCGGGCTGGACCTGTCCGGCAAGATAAAGGACGGACCCGAACCGGGCCGGGTGCTCGGCCGGCTCAGCGACCTGGGTTGGGGGCAGCGGCTGCGCAACCTGCTCGATGCACCGGATGGGCCGGTCCCCGATGCCGTGTTCGACGCGTGCGTGGCGGTGCTGCGGGAGTGGGACTGGGCGCATCGCCCGACGGCCGTGATGGCGCTTGAGTCCGACACCCATCCGCAGTTGGTCGGCTCGCTCGCCGCACGACTGGCGCAGGTGGGGCGCCTGCGCGACCTCGGCGTCCTGCACGCGAAGCCCGACCATCCCCCGGTGTCGGCGGCGAACTCGGCCTACCGCGTCGCGGGTCTCGTGGGATCGTGGCTGCCGTCCGACCTGCACGACGTGGACGGGCCGATCCTGCTGGTCGACGCCGTCACCGACACGGGGTGGCGGTTCACGCTGGCCGCGCGGACACTGCGCCGCGCCGGCGCGGACGCGGTGTTGCCGCTGGCGCTGGCGACGCCGAAGTGAAGCGGCGGTTTAGACAGCGCTGTGCGCGGATACGGTGACAGGGCAAGTCGTCGGCGAACCTCGGAGGTCATTCGTGTCGCACACCCCGCCGTCCGGCGCGCCGGTCGCGGTCGCCCTGGCGCCCCACGACGATGCCCTGCTGCGCGACGCGATCGAGCGGGCGGGTGGGCGCGTCGTCGGCCTGGACGCTGAAGACCCAGCCGTCGCGCTGATCTGGCAGGGCGGGCCCGCGGAGTTTCCCGAAACCCTCCCGCGTTCGGTCCGGTGGGTGCAGCTTGGCTCCGCAGGGGTCGAGAAGTGGTTCGGCTCGGGCGTGCTGGACCGCCACCCGGACGTCCAATTCACCTCTGCCACCGGCGCGTACGCGACCACCGTCGCCGAGCACGCGCTCGCGCTGCTGCTCGCCGGGGTGCGCTACCTGCCGGCGCAGATCTCGGCGCAGAAATGGTCGGGCGAGTTGGTCGCACCACATGTCGGCACGCTGCGCGAATCGACGGTGACGATTGTCGGCGCCGGCGGCATCGGGCGGGCGTTGATCCCGATGCTCGGAGCACTCGGCGCGCACGTCGTTGCTGTCAACCGGTCCGGAACCCCGGTGCCCGGCGCGATGGAGACCGTGGCGGTCGCGCAACTGGGTCAGGTGTGGGCGCAGACCGACCACGTCGTGATCGCCGCCCCGGCCACGGTCGCGACACGTCACCTCGTCGGCGCCGCAGAGCTCGGCGCGTTGAAGCCCACGTCGTGGGTGATCAACGTGGCCCGCGGAGACCTGCTCGACACCGACGCTGTGGTCGCCGCGCTCACGCTGGGCGCGATCGGCGGCGTCGGTCTCGACGTCACCGACCCCGAACCCCTGCCCGACGACCACCCGCTGTGGGATCTGCCGAACGCGATCATCACCCCGCACGTCGCGAACCCGCCGCAGCGCCAGGCTGGTGCCTACGCGGACCGGGTCGCGGCGAACGTCGCGCGTTTCGCCGCAGGTCAGGAACTCATCGCACCCGTCGACCGGGCGCAGGGCTACTGAACCGAGCCCAACATCGCGAGTCCCCCGGCCCGGCTCCTCCGGTGCCCGCAGCCCGAAGTCGGGCATCTCGTCGGAGATCTGCAATACGGAGTCACCGATCCGCAGTTCGGCGTGCATGTCGCCGCCGCCCGGGGCGTCCATCCGGTCGATCACGTCGGCGGTACGGAGTGAGTGTGCGGTACCCGTCCGGTATGAGGTTCACTGGATTCATGAGCTCAGTGTTGTCGGAGGCCGCCGGTCCGCGATTGAACATTCGCGACAGCGTCGTGACCGACCCCGTGGCGGCGGCGCGACGCCTGCACGTCCTTGCCGACGGACGCCGGACGGTCGTGCTGACCGGTGCCGGGATGTCCACCGACTCGGGCATCCCCGACTACCGCGGACCCGATTCGCCCAAGCGCACGCCGATGACGTACCAGGAGTTCGTGGGCGATCCCGGCTTCCGCCGCCACTACTGGGCGCGCAATCACCTCGGCTGGCGGCACATGGACGCGACCGCGCCGAACCTCGGCCACCGCGCGCTGGCGCGGCTCGAACGTGCGGGCGTCGTCCACGGCGTGATCACCCAGAACGTCGACCTGCTGCATACCAAGGCGGGCAGCCGCAACGTCATCGACCTGCACGGCACCTACGGGCAGGTCGTGTGCCTGGACTGCGGACACCGGGTGTCACGGCACGCGCTGGCCGCGCGGCTCGAAACTGCGAACCCGGACTTCGCGAAGACGGTCGCGGCGGGCAAGGCGATCGAGGTCGCCCCGGACGCGGACGCGGTGATCGAACACACCTCCCACTTCCGGATGCTCGGCTGCGCCCGGTGCGACGGGGTGCTGAAGCCGGACATCGTCTACTTCGGCGAATCGGTCCCCCGAGCGCGGGTGCAGGCGGCGTTCGCGCTGGTCGAGAGCGCCGAGTTGCTGGTCGTCGCGGGATCCTCGCTTACGGTCATGTCCGGCCTGCGCTTCGCCCGCCGCGCCGCCAAACTCGGTATCCCGGTCGCGATCGTGAACCGCGGCACCACCCGCGGCGACGACCTCGCGACCCTGAAGATCGAGGCCGGGTGCTCCGAGGTGCTCTGGACCTGGGCCGAAACCGCAGGTCAGCACCCGTGAGCTGCAGATCACGCCCCCCGGATGGGCACCAGGTCGTCGGCGTGGACGACGGGGCGCTGCATGTCGGATGGCAGGTCGGCGGTGGAGCGGCCGAGCATGCCCGCGAGTTCGGTGTTGTCGTAGGCGACGATGCCGCGCGCGACGGGCGCGGCGTCGGGTCCCAGCAGGTCGACGACGTCGCCGCCGTAGAAGCGGCCCTTCACGCCGGTGATCCCCGCCGCCAGCAGCGACCGGCGCCGCTTCGCGACCGCCGCGACCGCGCCCGCGTCGAGCCGCAGCGCGCCCTTCGTGTCGGCGGCGTGGCGGACCCAGAACTTGCGCGCCGACAGCCGCACCGGACGCGCCGCGAAGGCCGTGCCGACGCTGCCCCCGCCCAGCGCGGCGGCGGCCTCGGCCGCCGACGCCAGCAGGACCGGCACGCCCGCGTCCGCGGCGAGTCGCGCCGCCGACAGCTTCGACGCCATTCCCCCGGTGCCGAGCACTCCCCCGGTTCCCGCGATGACGCCGTCGAGGTCGGCACGCGAGCGCACCTCCGGGATGAAGTTCGCGCCGCCGCGGCGGGGATCGCCGTCGTAGAGACCGTCCACATCGGACAGCAGGATCAGTGCGTCGGCCCCGACGAGGTGCGCGACCAGCGCGGCGAGTCGGTCGTTGTCGCCGAAGCGGATCTCCGCGGTCGCGACCGTGTCGTTCTCGTTCACCACCGCGACCGCACCGAGCGACCGCAGCCGGTCGAGGGTGCGCTGGGCGTTGCGGTGACTCTCCCGGCGCGCGAAGTCGTCGGCCGACAGCAGCACCTGTCCGACCGTGCGGCGGTAGCGCGTGAACGACGTGCCCCACGCGTGCGCGAGCGCGAGCTGCCCGACGCTGGCCGCAGCCTGCTTGGTCGCGAGGTCGGTGGGCCGCTTCGTCAGGCCGAGCGGCGCGATCCCCGCCCCGACCGCGCCGGAGGACACCACCACGACATCGGAACCCGCGCGCATCCGCGCCTCGACGGCATCGGCGAGCAGGTCCAGCCGGCCGGTGTCCAGGCCGCCAACAAGGCTGGTGATCGCCGACGACCCGATCTTCACCACGACACTGCGCGCCGACGAGATCGCGTGCCGGGCCGGGCTGATCACCTCGGTCACGGGATCGTTCACGTGTCCGTCCCGTCGCTGTCGGAATCCAGTCCGCGGCGCACCCGATGGGCATGCTTGCGCTCGGCGGCACCGATGCGCTCGACCTGGTCCAGCCGCGCGTCGGTGCCGCGGCCGGTCCGCACGACCTCTACACCGGCCGGCGTCTGCGGCTCCCAGTCGAACGTCACGTCGCCGATGGTCACCGCCGCGCCCGGTTCGGCGCCGAGTCGCACCAGTTCATCCTCGACGCCGAGGCGCGCAAGCCGGTCGGCGAGGTAGCCGACGGCCTCGTCGTTGTCGAACTGCGTCTGGCGGATCCACCGCACCGGGCGTACGCCGCGCACGACGAACCCGCCGGGTGTTTCGAGGTCTCGGCTGACGGTGAAGCCGGCGTCGTCGACGGCGACGGGCCGGATGACCGGCCGCCGCGGTTCCGGCCTGGGGTGCTCGCGCCGGTACCGCTCGACCATCTCCGCGAGAGCGAACGTCAACGGGCGCAGACCTTCCCGACTCACCGCCGAGATCGCGAAGACGGGCCAGCCGCGAGCCTCCAGGTCGGGGGTGACCATGTCGGCGAGTTCGGCGGCGTCCGGCAGATCGACCTTGTTGAGGATGACCACCCGCGGCCGGTCGGCGAGGTCGGTGAGGCCCGCGTCGGCCGTCAGTGCGGGCTGGTAGGCGGCGAGTTCGGCCTCGAGGGCGTCGATGTCGGAGATCGGGTCGCGGCCGGGATCGAGCGTCGCGCAGTCGACGACGTGCGCGAGCACGGCACAGCGTTCGAGGTGACGCAGGAAGTCCAGGCCGAGCCCGCGTCCCTGGCTCGCGCCCGGAATCAACCCGGGCACGTCCGCGACGGTGAAGGTCGTTTCGCCGCTCGACACCACACCGAGGTTCGGCGCGAGCGTCGTGAACGGGTAGTCGGCGATCTTCGGTTTGGCGGCCGATAGCACCGACACCAGCGACGACTTGCCCGCCGACGGGAACCCGACGAGACCGACGTCGGCGACGGACTTGAGTTCGAGCACCAGTTCGCGGGACTCGCCCTCCTCGCCGAGCAGCGCGAAGCCTGGGGCCTTGCGGGCACGCGACGCCAGCGCCGCATTCCCCAGCCCACCGCGACCACCCGCAGCGGCCTCGAACCGCGTTCGGACACCGACGAGGTCGGCCAGAATGCGCCCGGACTCGTCGAGCACGACGGTCCCGTCGGGCACCATGAGCACCAGGTCCTCGCCGTTGGCGCCGTCGCGGTTGCTGCCCATGCCCTGCTTGCCGTTGGTGGCCCTGGCGTGCGGGTGGAAGTGGAAGTCGAGCAGCGTGTGCACGCCGGGATCGACCTCGAGCCACACCGCACCGCCGCGGCCGCCGTTGCCGCCATCGGGGCCGCCGAGCGGCTTGAACTTCTCGCGGTGCACCGAGGCACACCCGTTGCCGCCCTTGCCCGCGCTCACGTGCAGGACCACGCGGTCCACGAACCGGGACATGGGATGCATTCCTCCTTCTGGTGCCCGCCGCGGCATTTCCGCGGTGATCACGGCCGAATGGCCGCGCTCATCGGCGTGTCGGGGGCCAATCGGTCGTGATCACCGAGGGCCGGGGGTGCGGGCGGGCAATGCTGGGCACAACCGACGACGAAAGGGCGGGCCCGGGTTCGTGACCCTGGCCCGCCCTGTCGCTCGTGCCCGGACTAGGCCTGCGCCTGGGCCGGAACGATGTTCACCGTCTTGCGTCCACGCTTGGTGCCGAACTCCACCGCACCCGCCGAGAGCGCGAACAGGGTGTCGTCGCCACCGCGACCGACGTTGACGCCGGGGTGGAAGTGGGTACCGCGCTGGCGGACCAGGATCTCGCCGGCGTTGACCTGCTGGCCGCCGAACCGCTTGACGCCGAGGCGCTGGGAGTTCGAATCGCGACCGTTGCGGGAGCTGGATGCGCCCTTCTTGTGTGCCATGGCTGGTTCTCCTCGCCTGCGATCAGTTGATGCCGGTGACCTTGAGCACCGTCAGCTTCTGACGGTGGCCCTGGCGCTTGTGGTAGCCGGTCTTGTGCTTGAACTTGTGGATGCGAATCTTCGGACCCTTCGTGTGCTCGACGACCTCACCGGTGACCGAGACCTTCGACAGCGCGTCGGCGTCGGTGGTCAGCTGCGCGCCGTCGACGATCAGGACCGGCGACAGCGCGACGCTGGTACCGGGTTCACCCTCGATCTTCTCGACCTTCACGAGGTCACCGACCGCGACCTTGTACTGCTTTCCGCCGGTCTTGACGATCGCGTACGTTGCCATCGGACGGCTACCCTCTTCCCTGTTCAGCTTCGTCGTACGGTTCGCGCGGCTGTGCCACACGAGTGGTCTGGTGGTTGCTGCCTGCGCCCGCTCGCCCCGAGCCCGGCCCTCGCGGACCGGAGCCTCGGCCCAGGTGGGCGCGGCGAAGGGGTATCGCCAGGCGGCGACCGATCAAGATTACGGGACCGGCTCGGCGAGGGTCAAACCGGCCCTCTACCAGCGACTCCGCATCATGCGTCGGCGTCCACCGGTGGTCCGGCAGGGCGACCCGACGCCCGACGCCGTCGCGGGCGCGGCGGCACGATCACCGACGCGGTCCGCAACGCGGTCGCGACCTCGCTCGGCTGCCCGTCGCTCGACGCCTCGTCCGCGGGGATGACGAACACCGTACCGCTCGACTCGCCGCCGGGGGCGGCGGCAGCGCGCGAGACCCGGCGTCGGCCCGGTCGGCGCGGCGCGGTCGCGTCGGCGGCATCCTCGACCGGTTCGGCGGGCGCCTCGACCTCGACGGTCTCGACGTCGCCGGCTGCAACCTCGACCGGCGCAACCTCGACCGGCGCAACCTCGACTGTGTCGACGGTGTCGACCTCGACCGATTCGGGCTGCTCCGTCTCGACCGCGACCTCCACATTCGGTTCGGCAACCTCAGCAGCAACGGCGACCTCTTCCGTCTCCGCAGCGACGCGCTCCTCGACCTTCGAGGCCTCGACGTCGTGCTCCGCGTGCTCGGCCGCGTGATGGGCCGCCATCGCCAGCGCGACGGGGTGCTGGCGACGCGTGGACACGTCCACCTCCGGTACGTGCCGCACGAGGTCGGTCTGGCCGCTGCCGTTGGTGTCGCCCTGACCACGGTCCCGGCCGCGGCGCCGGCGTCCACCGGACTCGCCGCCACCTCCGCCACCGCGTCCGCGGGCGCCGCCATCGTCACCGGACGGCGCGTCGACCGGGTACGAGTGCACGACGATGCCGCGGCCATGGCAGTGCTCACAGGTCGTGGAGAACGCCTCGACCAGTCCCGTGCCCAGCTTCTTGCGGGTCATCTGCACCAGACCCAGCGAGGTCACCTCGGACACCTGGTGGCGTGTGCGGTCCCGGCCGAGACATTCGGTGAGGCGCCGCAACACCAGGTCGCGGTTCGACTCGAGCACCATGTCGATGAAGTCGACGACGATCATCCCGCCGATGTCGCGCAGCCGCATCTGACGCACGATCTCCTCGGCCGCCTCGAGGTTGTTGCGGGTGACTGTCTCCTCGAGATTACCGCCGGCGCCGGTGAACTTGCCGGTGTTGACGTCGACGACCGTCATCGCCTCAGTGCGGTCGATCACCAAGGTGCCGCCCGAGGGCAGCCACACCTTGCGTTCGAGCGCCTTCGCGAGTTGCTCGTCGATGCGGTTTGTCTCGAATACGTCGAGGCCGGATTCGCTTTCGTGCCGCTTCACCCGCGGCAGCAGGTCGGGCGCGACGGTACGGATGTAGTTCTCGATCGTGTCCCAGGCCTGCTCACCCTCGATGACGAGGTTGGCGAAGTCCTCGTTGAACAGATCACGCACGACCTTGACCAGCAGGTCGGGCTCCTCGTACAGGGCCTGTGGGTTGGCATTGCCGTCACCGCCGCCGCTGCCAATGGCCTCGGATTCGATGCGATGCCACTGGTTCTGCAGCCGCTCGACGTCGCGGGCGAGTTCCTCGGCGCTGACGCCCTCCGACGCGGTACGGATGATTACGCCGGCGTCGGGGGGCACGATCTCGCGCAGGATCTCCTTCAGCCGCTTGCGCTCGGTGTCCGGCAGCTTGCGGCTGATGCCGGTGGAACTGCCGCCTGGAACGTAGACGAGGAACCGTCCGGCGAGGCTGATCTGGGTGGTCAGCCGCGCACCCTTGTGACCGACGGGATCCTTGCTCACCTGGACGAGCACCGGGTCGCCGGGCTTAAGCGCTTGCTCAATCTTGCGCTCCTTGCCGCCGAGGCCCGCGGCCTCCCAGTTCACCTCGCCGGCGTAGAGCACGCCGTTGCGGCCGCGGCCGATGTCGACGAACGCCGCCTCCATGCTCGGCAGCACGTTCTGCACCCGGCCCTTGTAGACGTTGCCGACCATCGACGCCGAACTCGTGCTGGTGACGAAGTGCTCGACGAGCACGTTGTCCTCGAGAACCGCGACCTGAATAGTCGGCGGATGCGCTGTGACATTCCCCGTCGCTCCGCTCGCCCCGGCGACATTCCCCGTCGCTTCGCTCGCCCCGGCGAACGCCTTCTCCCGCACCACCATGACCCGCTCGACCGACTCGCGGCGGGCGAGGAACTCCGACTCGGAGAGGATCGGTGGGCGCCGACGACCGGCGTCCCGGCCGTCGCGCCGACGCTGCCGCTTGGCCTCGAGCCGCGTGGACCCGGTGATGCCCTGGACCTCGTCCTTGGCCTTCGCCTTGGTCCGCGGCTCGCGCTCGTGCACGACGGTGTTCGGCGGATCGTCCTGGGACGTTTCGCCGGCGGTCTCGCCGGCGGTCTCGCCGCCGACCTTGCGACGACGCCGACGACGCCGACGACGGCTCGAACCCTCGCTCGCCGCAGCCTCGTCCTCGTCGGTCGACTCGATGTCGGCGGACTCGGCCTCGGCCGACTCCTCCGCGCCCTCTTCGCCGTCCTCCGATTCGCCAGCCTCCGCCTCGCCGCCCTCGAACTCGGTCGACTCCTCGCCGTCCGTAGCTTGCTCGCCTCGACCGCGACCGCGACCGCGGCGACCCCGGCGGCGACGCCGCGGCTGGCCCTCCTCGGTGTCCTCGTCCTCGCTCTCCGGCGCGGTTTCGGCCTTCTCGGCCTCTGCTTCGGCCTCAGCCGGCGGGCCCGCCTCCGCCGTCGCGCGGCGCCGGCGACGCGGTTCCACAACCGGGGTCTCAGGCGGCAGGAACAGCGGCACCTGCAGCGCGGGCTCGACGACGTCTTCGACCGGTGCGGGTTCGGTGATGACCGGACTGCTGAACAGGGTCGCGTGCGTGACGTCGGCGGACTCCGCCTCGGCGACCCCGGGCTCCGCGGGCGCCGGCGCGGCGGGGGCCTCGCTTGTCGGAACCGCCGCCGCGATCTCGGCCACCGCGATCTCGGCCACCGGAGCCTCCGCTACGAGCGGCTCGGCCGTCGGGGCCTGCGCCAGCGGCGTCTCGGCCGCGGGGATCTCCGGTACCGCCGGCTCGACCGGGGCCTGCTGGGCCTCGGTCAGCGACACCCGCACGGATTCGGCGACGTCGCGGTTGACGCTCGAGTGCGCGGTGCGCGCCTCGGAGCCCATCTCGGTGAGGTGGGCCAGCAGGCGCTTGCTGGTGACGCCGAGCAGCTTGGCCAGGGCGTGCACCCGGATCCGTTCGGGTAGTGGTGGTGGGGTGTCCGCGGTGTTGTCGGCGTTGCCGGGTGGTGTCGCGGGCGGCTCGTGATCGGCCACGTGGTTCTCCTCGGGCCCCCGGGCGCGTCCCACCACGAAGGGTGTGACGCGGCCACGCGGGAGCTATGGCTGCGGATCCCGCGCCCGGGGGCGTGGGATCGTGTGGTCTCGCTCCGCGTCCCCGGTGTCGCCGTGAGATTTCGTCTGGGTTCTCCGGTCGCGCGGTGCCTGGCTGGATGGCTGTGCTCCGCAGCTCGAGCGCTGAGCATCCAGCGTGCCGCGGCCCTGCGGGACCACCGGCAGCGATGATCGGCATCGAACCGTGGCGTCATCCGGTCGCGTTCGCGTCGGGCTCGATGCGAGGCGACCTCCACCAGTATCCCACACGCCCCCCGCGACCCACGCCACCGCCGAGCGGCCGGGTCGAAAGCGGCTCGAGGGGTCAGGCCAGCTGCGGGAACCAGAGCGCGATCTCGCGTGCGGCGGACTCCGGGGAGTCGGATCCGTGGACGAGGTTCTCCTGGGTCTCGAGCGCGAAATCACCCCGGATGCTGCCCGGCGCGGCCTTCTCGACCGGATCGGTCCCGCCGGCGAGCTGACGGAACGCCGCGATCGCGCGCGGACCCTCGAGCACGGCAGCGACCACTTGCCCGGACGTGATGAATTCGATCAGCGAGCCGTAGAACGGCTTCTCGGCGTGCTCCGCGTAGTGGCGACCGGCCACTTCGGTCGACACGGTCTTGAGTTCGAGTGCCACGATGTGCAGGCCTTTGCGCTCGCTGCGGGCGAGAACCTCACCCACGAGTCCGCGGGCAACGCCGTCGGGCTTGACCAGTACCAGAGTCCGCTCAGTCACGGCGGTCACTATAACGGTCTGCCAGGCGCATTCCGCTGACCGGGCAGCAGGCCGTGCTCCATCCGGTCGGCGATGTCGCGACGCAGCCACAGGATGTAGGCCCAGACCAGGGCGAACAGCACGCCCATCGCGCCGATCGCGGGATGCACGACGAACCCGGCGATCATCGCCGCCTGCAGCGCCAGGTTCAGCTTCAGCGCGTAGGGTCGTCGCTGCATCCCGGAGGCGACGATCATCGCGAGCGCGAGCCCGACCAGGTACACCGTCGACCCGATCGTGAGCCCACCGCCGACGGTCGCGACGACCGGGATCGCCAGCAGCACCACTATCGCCTCGAGCACCAGCGTGCCGGCCATGACGCCGCGTAGACCCTTCCAGGGGTCGGTGGTCGGCGCACCGACATCGTCGGAATCGGTGCTGTCGGGATCGGTGCTGTCGGGATCGGTGCCGTCGGGATCGGTGCCGTCGGGATCGGTGCTCACGCCGGGTCCTTTCCGAAGAGCGTGCGGGCCACGCCCACCGTGACGACCGACCCGGTGACGACGATCCCCGCCCCGGACACCGCCTCCCCCGGCTCCGCGACGTCCTCGGCGATCCCGATCGCAGTCTCGATGGCGTCGGCGACGGTGGCGGCGGTGACGACGCGTTCATCGCCGAAGCGCTGCACTGCGCGGTCGGCCAACTCGTCGACGCCCATCGCGCGCGGCGACCCGTTGTCGGTCACGACGACCTCGTCGAAGGCGGGCTCCAGCGCGGCGAGGATGCCGTCGACGTCTTTGTCGCGCATCACCGACAGCACCCCGACGAGGCGGCGGAAGTCGAACTCCGCGCTCAGCGCCGAGGCGAGCGCCTGCGCGCCCGCGGGGTTGTGGGCGGCGTCGAGGAAGATCGTGGGCGCGTTGCGGACCCGCTCGAGCCGCCCGGGGCTGGTCACCGCGGCGAACCCGGCCCGCACCGCGTCGATGTCGAGTTGGCGCTGGGATCCAGCGCCGAAGAACGCCTCGACGGCGGCGAGCGCCACCGCGGCGTTGCGCGCCTGGTGCTCGCCGTGCAGCGGCAGAAAGATCTCGTCGTACACCCCGCCGAGGCCCTGCAGTTCGAGTTGCTGGCCCCCGATGGCGACGCGACGCCCGAGCACCGCGAACTCGGCACCCGCGCGGGCGACGGCGGCGTCGACCTCGACCGTGCGGCGCAGCAGCACCTCCATCGCCTCGGGTTCCTGCTCGGCGATGATCGCGACCGTGTCCAGCGGGATCAGCGCGTCGCGCGCCTTCTTGATGATCCCCGCCTTCTCCGCGGCGATGCTGGCGAGATCGTTGCCCAGATAGTCCTGATGGTCGAGCCCGATCGGGGTGATCACCGCGACGGGGGCGTCGACGACGTTCGTGGCGTCCCAGGTGCCGCCGAGCCCGACCTCGACGACGGCGACGTCCACCGGCGCCTCCGCGAACACGGCGAACGCCATCGCGGTGAGGACCTCGAACTTGCTCATCGCGGGGCCGCCGGCCGCTGTCGACTGGGTGTCGACGAGTTCGACGTACGGAAGCAGTTCGCGGTAGGTGTCGACGTAGGTGCGCGGGGAGATGGGCCGGGCGTCGATACCGATCCGCTCGATCGCGAGTTGCAGGTGCGGGCTCGTAGTGCGGCCCGTGCGTCGGTGCAGCGCGGTGAGCAGGGCGTCGATCATCCGCACCACCGACGTCTTGCCGTTGGTGCCGGCGACGTGGATCGACGGGTAGGCGCGCTGCGGCGACCCGAGCAGGTCCAGCAACGCCGTGATCCGGGTCAGCGACGGCTCGATCTTCGTTTCCGGCCAACGCTTGTCGAGTTCGGCCTCGACCAGCGCGAGTTCGGCCAGGTCGACCGGCGACGGCGCCTCGTGCTGCTCGCTCGGATCGGTCACCGCGACCCCAGCGTGGCCAGCCGCGCCCCGAGCCGTTCCACCTCGTCGCGAGCCAACTGCTGGCGGGTGCGGATCTTGTCCACCACTTCCGCGGGCGCCTTCGCGAGGAACGCGTCGTTGGACAGCTTGCCGGCGGTGCCGGCCAGTTCCTTCTCCGCCGCGGCGAGGTCCTTCTCGAGCCGACGCCGCTCGGCGTCGAGGTCCACCGCGCCGGAGGTGTCGATCTCGACGGTGACCGTTCCGCCGGTCAGCCGCACCTCCACCGCCGCGGAGGCGGCGAATCCGTCGTCGGGCGGGGTGAACTGCGCGAGCCCGGCCACCGCCGGCGCCAGCCCGGCCAGGTCCGCGTCGTCGAGTCCGACGAACCGGGCGGCGACCTTCTGCCGGTCCTTGAGACCCTGGTCGCTGCGGAACCGGCGGACCTCGGTGACGAGTCGCTGGAGGTCGGTGATCCGCTGCGCGGCGACCGCATCGGCTGTGTCGGTTTCGGCTGTGTCGGTTTCGACCGGCTGCGGCCACACGGCGATCACGACGCTCTCGCCGTCGGTGAGGGCCTGCCAGAGGGTCTCGGTCACGAACGGGATCACCGGATGCAGCAGCCGCAGCAGCCCGTCGAGCACGGTGCCGAGCACGGCGCGAGTGGAGGCAGCGACGGCAGTATCAGGGCCGGTGCCGATCTGGATCTTGGCGAGTTCGAGGTACCAGTCGCACACCTCATCCCAGGTGAAGTGGTAGAGCGCCTCGCACGCGCGGCCGAACTCGTAGCGCTCGAACGCGGCGTCGACCTCCGCGGTGACGGCGGCGAGCCGGTCCAGGATCCAGCGGTCGGCGTCGGTGAGGTCGGCGCGGTCGGGCACCCGGCCGGCGCTGGCGCCGTTGAGCAGCGCGAAGCGCACGGCGTTGTACAGCTTGGTGACGAAGTTGCGCGAGGCGGCGGCGTGCGACTCACCGATCGACAGATCGCCGCCGGGTTGGGTGCCGCGCGCGAGCGTGAACCGCAGCGCGTCGGCACCGAAGAGGCGCACCCAGTCCAGCGGATCGATGCCGTTGCCGCGTGACTTCGACATCTTCTTGCCGTACTGGTCGCGAATCAGGCCGTGCAGGAACAGGTCCCGGAACGGCACGAGCGGGCCGGGGCCGCCGCCGGTGATCGTCTCGTCGTCGCCGACGTAGAGGCCGAACATCATCATCCGGGCGACCCAGAAGAAGAGGATGTCGTAGCCGGTGACCAGGACGCTGTTGGGATAGAAGGTGGCGAGGTCGGGGGTCCGCTCGGGCCAGCCCAGGGTCGCGAACGGCCACAGGCCAGACGAGAACCAGGTGTCGAGGACGTCGGGGTCCTGCACCCAGCCCTCGGGCGGGGTCTCGCCCGGTCCGAGGCAGACGGTTTCGCCGTCGGGGCCGTACCAGATCGGGATGCGGTGGCCCCACCACAACTGCCGCGAGATGCACCAGTCGTGCATGTTGTCGACCCAGTCGAACCAGCGCGGTTCCAGGCTGGTGGGGTGAACGACGGTGTCACCGCGGCGAACCGCGTCGCCGGCGGCCGTCGCGAGGCTCTCGACCTTGACCCACCACTGCAGGCTCAGCCGTGGTTCGATGGCCTCGCCGCTGCGCTCCGAGTGCCCGACGCTGTGCAGGTAGGGGCGCTTCTCGGCGACGACGCGGCCCTCGCGGGCGAGGCGTTCGCGCACCTTCACCCGGGCCTCGAAGCGGTCCATGCCGTCGAACTCGGTGCCGGTACCGGCGATGGCGCCACCCTCGTCCATGATGTTGGGCATCGGCAGGTCGTGCCGCAGCCCCATCTCGAAGTCGTTCGGGTCGTGCGCCGGGGTGATCTTGAGTGCGCCCGAACCGAATTCGGGGTCGACGTACTCGTCGGCGAGCACCGGGATCTGGCGACCGGTAATCGGGTGATACAGCGTGGTGCCGATCAGGTCGCGGTAGCGCGCGTCGTCGGGGTGCACCGCGACCGCGGTGTCCCCGAGCATGGTCTCGACCCGGGTGGTCGCTACGACGACGTGCGGTTCGTCGTCGTTTAGCGACCCGTAGCGCAGCGAGACGAGTTCGCCCTCGACCTCGTCGTGCTTGACCTCGATGTCCGAGATCGCGGTGCGCAGCTCGGGTGACCAGTTGACCAGGCGTTCGGCGCGGTAGATCAGGCCGTCGTCGTACATGCGCTTGAACACGGTCTGCACCGCGACGGCGAGGCCGTCGTCCATGGTGAACCGGTCGCGGCTCCAATCGACGCAATCGCCGAGGGCGCGCATCTGGCCGCCGATGGTGTCGCCGGAGCGTTCCTTCCACTCCCACACCTTCTCCAGGAAGGCCGCACGGCCGATGTCGGCCTTGGCAATTCCCGCGTCGGCGAGCTGGGTCTCGACGATCTTCTCCGTCGCGATGGCGGCGTGGTCCGTGCCCGGCAGCCACAGCACGTTGTAGCCCTGCATCCGGCGGCGGCGGGCGATCGCGTCCATCACGACGTGCTCGAGGGCGTGGCCCATGTGCAGGCTGCCGGTGACGTTCGGCGGGGGCAACACCATGCAGAACGGGGGCTTGCTGCTGTCTACGTCGGCGTAGAAGTAGTTGCCGTCGAGCCAGCGCTGATAAATGGGCGCTTCCGCCTCGCCGGGGTTCCAGGCCTTCGGCAGGGCGTCGCCCCTGGTCCGGGTGTCGTCAGACGCTGTGCTCACCCGGCAGAGTCTAGTGGCGCCGCAGGCGGGGTCCCGACGGCGTGGCTGGTGTGGACGGAAGGGGTTGCGGCAATCGATCCGCAACCGATGCGGCCGGTCACGAGATGAAGGGCGGAGTGTTCGATGGATGAGGGACACCGAACGCCCCGCCCTTCAGCCAAACAATAGCTAAGAAACCGACACAAAACAGCACTTCATCGGTAACGTTTCCGGGCCTAGAAACATACCTCGTGCCGGTTTTCGGCGGTACGCGTCGGCCGCCCTGCGCGCGGCGAAAATCGGCGAATTTGGACGAAACCACAGCTAATTTGCAGCTATCGGACGGGCGTCCAGGTCTGGCGCACGTCGCGGCTGCCGATCTCGGCGTTGCCGCGCGGGATCGACACGGCGAATCACATGCGACCCTCACGCCGCGCCTGCCCCGGCGGCGTCGGTTCCGCCCGATTAGCCATGCGTGCGCTGGCCCTCGACCTCGCCCTCACCCCCGACCCCGCACGGGGCGCAAGATGGACCCATGACGCGTGAGCGGCGTTCCTGATGGGCCGGGTAACCACCCGACGGCCGGTGCTGCGGCGCACCGCGGACGGCACCGTGCGTCGACCCGACACCCTCGCCGTCGAGGAACCGATGGAGATCCGCGTCGACGGCGCGCCGCTGACCGTGACGATGCGCACGCCGGGCCACGACATGGACCTCGTGCACGGATTTCTCTACAGCGAGGGGGTCGTGCACGAGCGGACGCAGGTCGCCGCGATCCGCTACTGCGACGGGGCAGACGCGGACGGAGCGAACACCTACAACGTGCTCGACGTGACGCTGCGCGGGGCCGTCGACGTCACCGCGCGCGCGTTCGCGACCACCAGCGCCTGCGGGGTGTGCGGCAAGACATCGCTCGACGAGGTCCGGACACGGTCGCGGTTCGACGTCGCTGCAACGCCTCTGGCCGTATCGGCGCAGATGCTGGCGAAGATGCCCGAGACGCTGCGCACCCGGCAGCGGGTGTTCGCCTCGACGGGCGGAATACACGCCGCGGGCCTGTTCAGCGTCGACGGCGACGTGCTGGCCGTGCGCGAGGACGTCGGTCGACACAACGCGGTGGACAAGGCGATCGGGTGGGCGCTCCACCACGACCGTTTGCCGCTTGCGGAGGCGGTGCTGATCGTCAGCGGCCGCGCATCGTTCGAACTCGTCCAGAAGGCGGTGATGGCGGGGGTGCCGATGCTGGGCGCGGTGTCGGCGCCGTCGTCGCTGGCGGTGGACCTCGCCGTCGAGTCGGGGCTCACGCTCGTCGGGTTCCTGCGGGGCGAGTCGATGAACGTCTACAGCCGAGGAGAGCGGGTGCTGGACTAGGTCGCGCAGCAGCGCCTATGCGCTCTTGTCGCGGCGCTCCTGGCGGGTGGGCTTGCGCGGCACGATCGTCGGCAGCACGTTGTCGACGACGGTCTCCTCGGTGACGACGACCTTGGCGACGTCGTCGCGGCTGGGGATGTCGTACATCACCGGCAGCAGGACTTCCTCCATGATCGCGCGCAGGCCACGGGCTCCGGTGCCGCGCAGGATGGCCTGGTCCGCGATCGCCTCGAGCGCGTCGGCGGTGAATTCGAGTTCCACGCCGTCCATCTCGAAAAGCCGGGTGTACTGCTTGACCAGCGCGTTCTTCGGCTCGGACAGGATCTTGACCAACGACTCCTTGTCCAGGTTCGTCACCGACGCGACGACCGGAAGACGGCCGATGAACTCGGGGATCAGGCCGAACTTGATCAGGTCCTCCGGCATCACCTCGGCGAAGTGATCGCGCGTGTCGATGTCCGCCTTGGAGTGCACCTCCGCACCGAAACCGATGCCGCGCTTGCCGATTCGCTCGGAGACGAGCTTCTCCAGACCCGCGAACGCGCCCGCCACGATGAACAGCACGTTGGTGGTGTCGATCTGGATGAACTCCTGGTGCGGGTGCTTGCGCCCGCCCTGCGGCGGCACACTCGCCTGCGTGCCCTCGAGGATCTTCAGCAGCGCCTGCTGCACGCCCTCCCCGGAGACGTCGCGGGTGATCGACGGGTTCTCGCTCTTGCGGGCGATCTTGTCGACCTCATCGATGTAGATGATGCCGGTCTCGGCGCGTTTCACGTCGTAATCGGCGGCCTGGATCAGCTTGAGCAGGATGTTCTCGACGTCCTCGCCGACGTAGCCGGCCTCGGTCAGCGCGGTCGCATCCGCGATCGCGAACGGGACGTTGAGCATCTTCGCCAGGGTCTGCGCCAGGTAGGTCTTGCCGCAGCCGGTGGGGCCGAGCATCAGGATGTTGGACTTGGCCAGCTCGACGGCCTCGCCGCGGCTGTCGCGGCCCTTGTCGCCGGCCTGGATCCGCTTGTAGTGGTTGTAGACGGCGACGGCGAGGGTCTTCTTGGCGGTGTCCTGGCCGATGACGTAGTTCTCCAGGAAGTCGCGGATCTCCGTCGGTTTCGGCAGCTCGTCGAGTTTGACCTCGCTCGACTCGGCGAGCTCCTCCTCGATGATCTCGTTGCACAGGTCGATGCACTCGTCGCAGATGTACACGCCGGGGCCGGCAATGAGCTTCTTGACCTGCTTCTGGCTCTTCCCGCAGAAGGAGCACTTCAGCAGATCGCCGCCGTCGCCGATTCGTGCCATCGCCTGAGTCCCTACTTCCTGGTTCGCTGTGCAGGACCGCTCCTGCCGGATCACGGGTGCGGGCGATCACCAGCGAAGGTCCTTGCTGTGACCGTACCCGCACACGGGGATCGTGGTCGACCTTCTTTCCGGCGATTCGCCGCGCGTGTCGACCTACTTCTGGGCGCTCAGCTTGCGGTATTCGAAGACGGTGTCGACGATCCCGTAGTCCTTCGCCTCGGCGGCGGTGAGGATCTTGTCGCGGTCGGTGTCCTTGCGGATGACGTCGGCCGGCTTGCCGGTGTGCTTCGCGAGAGTGGCCTCCATCAGACGGCGCATGCGCTCGATCTCGGCGGCCTGGATCTCGAGGTCGGAGACCTGGCCCTGGATGCCACCCTGCACCGACGGCTGGTGGATCAGCACGCGGGCGTTGGGCAGGCACGCACGCTTGCCGGGGGTGCCGGCGGCGAGCAGCACGGCGGCCGCCGACGCGGCCTGACCGAGGCAGACGGTCGCAACGTCGGCGCGCACGTACTGCATGGTGTCGTAGATGGCCATCAGCGAGGTGAAGGACCCGCCGGGCGAGTTGATGTACATCGTGATGTCGCGGTCGGGGTCGAGCGACTCGAGTACCAGCAGCTGGGCCATCACATCGTTGGCGGACGCGTCGTCGACCTGCACACCGAGGAAGATGATGCGTTCCTCGAACAGCTTGTTGTAGGGGTTGGATTCCTTGACGCCGTAGCTCGAGTGCTCGATGAACGACGGCAGGATGTAGCGCGACTGTGGCATCGAGGGCGGTGGCATCGAGGGCGGTGGCATCGAAACCGACGGAGTCGCGATCGGTCCGGTGGTGGGCAGGGAACGTGGGTCGAACAGGTTGGCCATGGTCGTCTCCAGAGGTCGAGGGTGATCGGCGGGTGTGGTCAGTTCCCGGTTCCGCCGGCCTGCCCGGCGCGGGAGACGACGTGATCGACGAAGCCGTACTCGAGGGCCTGCTGTGCGGTGAACCAGCGGTCGCGGTCGGCGTCGGCGGTCACCTGTTCGACGGACTTGCCGGTGTGCAGCGCCTGTAGTTCGTTGAGTTCCTTCTTGGTGTAGGTGAACTGCTCGGCCATGATCGCGATGTCGGCAGCGCTACCGCCGATCCCCGCCGAGGGCTGGTGCATCATCACGCGCGTGTGCGGCAGCGCGTAGCGCTTGCCCTTCTGGCCCGCGGCCAGCAGGAACTGCCCCATCGACGCGGCCAGGCCCATGCCGTAGGTCGCGATGTCGCACTCGGCGAACTGCATGGTGTCGTAGATGGCCAGGCCGGCGCTGACCGAGCCGCCCGGAGAGTTGATGTAGAGGGAGATATCGCGGTTCGGATCCTCCGCCGACAGCAGTAGGATCTGCGCGCACAGCTTGTTCGCGACGTCGTCGTCGACCTGGGTGCCGAGGAAGATGATGCGCTCACGCAGCAGCCGTTCGAACACCGAGTCGCTGAGGTTCAGACCCGCGGTCGCCGACGTCATGACCGGACTGCCGTGGCGGCCGTTCGCATTGTCGATAGTCACGCCTACCTGCCTTATCCTCTGCTGGCTTGTCACACAAACACTAACGAAGCGGGGCGACACCTGAGTCCAGGTGCCGCCCCACTTCGCTCACAGCGCAATGGCTCTGTCGCTATTTCTGCTCGGCGTCGGCATCGTCATCGGCGGCTTCTTCGGTCCCGGCCTCGGCCGTCCCGCCAACTTCGGCAGCCTCCACAGCTTCGACGGTGGCCGGTTCCTCGGCCGTGTCTGTGTCGGCGGTGTCTGTGTCGGCGGTGTCTGTGTCGGCCGTGTCTGTGTCGGCCGTGTCTGTGTCGGCAGTGTTTTCTGCGTCTGGCGCGCCTTCTGCGTCTGGCGCGTCTTCTGTGTCGGCCGTGTCTGTGTCGGCCGCGTCTTCTGCCGGGTTGCCGAAGAGCTCCGCCGTGTCGACGGTGTTGCCCTCGGTGTCGGTGACGGTGGCCGCGCCGACGACGGACGCCAGCGCCTTCCCCCGGCGCACGTCGGCGAACACGGCGCCGATCTGATTGGCCTGCGACATCTGCTGAATGAACTGCTCCGGCGGCATGCCGTAGCGCTGCGCCTGGAACAGGATGCGCTCGGTCAGCTCCTCCTGGCCGACCTGCACGTCGCCGGCCTCGGCGATCGCGTCGAGCAGCAGCTGGGTCTTCACCGACTTCTCGGCCGCGTCCTTGGTGTCCTGGTCGAACTCCTCGCGGCTGGAACCCTGCTCCTCGAGCAGCTCGTTGAACTTGGCCTCGTCGTGTTCGAGGCCGTGGATCGCATCGTGAACGACAGCGTCGACCTCGGCCTTGACCGCGGTCTCCGGCAGCGGGATCTCGACGGTCTCGAGCAGCTGCTCGAGCACCTTGTCGCGGATCTGGCCCGCCTGCTCCACCTTCTTCGACTGCTCCACGCGGGTGCGTAGGTCGGCCTTGAGCTCGTCGATCGTGTCGAACTCGCTCGCGAGCTGGGCGAACTCGTCGTCCTCGGCGGGCAGCTCGCGCTCCTTCACCGACCCGACGGTCACCGTGACGAGGGCCTGCTGGCCGGCGAAGTCACCGGCGACCAACGTCGAGGTGAACTCCTTCGACTCGCCGGCGTCGAGTCCGATCAGCGCCTCGTCGAGACCGTCGATCAACTGGCCGGAGCCGACCTCGTGGGACAGGCCGGTGGTCGCCGCCTCGTCGACCTCCTTGCCGTCGACGGTGGCGGACAGGTCGATGGACACGAAGTCGCCGTTCTGCACACCGCGCTCCACGCCGGTGAGGGTGCCGAAGCGCTGCCGCAGCGAGAGCAGCTGCTCGGCGATATCGTCGTCGTTGACGTCGATGGGGTCGACGGTGACGGCGAGGGTGGAGAAGTCGGGCAGTTGGATCTCGGGGCGGACGTCGACCTCGGCGGTGAACGTCAGCTGCTCGCCGTCCTCGATCTTGGTGACCTCGAAGTCGGGCTGGCCGATCACCTTCACCTCGGAGGTGCTGACGGCCTCGCTGTAGCGGCTTGGCAGCGCGTCGTTGACGACCTGCTCGAGGATCGCGCCGCGGCCGACCCGGGCCTCGAGCAGCTTGGCCGGCGCCTTGCCCGGGCGGAAGCCGGGGATGCGGACCTGCTGGGCGAGGGACTTGTAAGTGCGGTCGAATTCGGGCTTGAGCTCCGCGAAGGGCACCTCAACGTTGATCCGGACTCGCGTCGGGCTCAGCTGCTCGACGGTGCTCTTCACGGACGTACTCCTTGTTGTTTGTTGTGACTGCTGTCTGTCGGGGTGACAGGATTTGAACCTGCGACCCTCCGCTCCCAAAGCGGATGCGCTACCAAGCTGCGCTACACCCCGTTTCTCATCTGGTCGTCCGGCTCGACCCGCAGAAACGAGGGCGAGCCAGCACGCCATCCTACGATCACCCGATTACCGAATCCAAAGCCAGGTTGGGTACAGTCTCTCAACGCACACGGTCGCAATGGCGATCCCAGGGCGTCGCGTGCACGCGGGTGTAGCTCAATGGTAGAGCCCTAGTCTTCCAAACTAGCTACGCGGGTTCGATTCCCGTCACCCGCTCCACCGTCACCCGCTCTAGCACAGCCTCGATTTCCGACGCATCCACGTCGCGGTGCGTCACGAACCGCACCCGCCCGGCTGCAATCACCGCACCGATCCCCTGCTCCGCGAGCCGGTGCACCGTCGCTGCGGGGTCGGCAGTGTCTTCAGTGTCGGCGAGCACGAT
Source organism: Aldersonia sp. (assembly GCA_036524855.1). Taxonomy (GTDB): domain Bacteria; phylum Actinomycetota; class Actinomycetes; order Mycobacteriales; family Mycobacteriaceae; genus Aldersonia. Next base: position 25,661 of record DATDBL010000036.1, read on the forward strand.
GTTGGTCTCGGGGTCGTTCACCTGCCAGCCCTGCTCTCTCAGTCCGGTGGCGAGCCGTTGCGCGTTCGTGTGGTCGTCCGCGAGGCGCTCGATCCCACGTAGCGCAACCAGGCCCGCCGCGGCCAGCACACCGCCCTGACGCACTCCACCACCGAGCATCTTGCGGATCCGTCGGGCGTCTTTGATGCGCGCCGCGTCAGCCGCGAGCACGGAGCCGACCGGCGCGCCGAGTCCCTTGCTCAGGCACACCTGCACCGTGTCCGCGCCGTCGGCCAGCCGGTGCAAGGGCACGCCGTGCGCGACCGCCGCATTCCACACCCGCGCGCCGTCGAGGTGGACGCGAAGCCCGAGGTCGTGCGCAGTTGTGACCAGCGCCGACCACTCCGCCTCCGGCACGACCGCGCCGCCGGCGAAGTTGTGCGTGTTCTCGATGCACAGCAGGGACGGGGTGAGCGCGTAATACGGCGCCGCACCGCCGACCGCGGCGCGCACGGTCTCGGCGGTGGGCCGGCCCGGGCCCGCGTCATGCGGCAGCGGGTGGGGCATGCCCTGCGCCAGCCACGCGGCGGTGCCGAGTTCGGATCCGATCACGTGCGCGTGTTCGGGCGCGAGGTAGCGATCGCCGCGGCGCAGGTGCAGCATCAGCGCGATCGCGTTGCCCATCGACCCGCTCGGCACCCACACCGCGGCCTCGCATCCGAGCAGGCCGGCGACCTCCTCCTCGAGCCGGCGCATGGTGGGGTCGTGGTCGAGGACGTCGTCGGCGACCTCGGCGTCGGCCATCGCCGCACGCATCGCGGCATCCGGCTTGGTGACCGTGTCCGAGCGCAGATCGATCTCGAATGCCCTTTGAAACGCCACAGACCCTCCTTGTGTCGCACGCAATTGTCTAACCTGGGAACTGTCCGAATTGTCGGTACGTTGACCTAGCACAGCCGAACGAAGGACGGACAGTGGAACTCCTGCTCATCATCCTGGTCATCGCCGCGATCGGGTTCTTCGTGGTGAACAGCCG
>DATDBL010000037.1:0-5986 GCA_036524855.1 Aldersonia sp.
CTCGCAGGAGCGGGTGAACGCGGGCAAGCCGCCGCTGTTCCAGTCGCACATGTGGGATGGCAGCGCCGTGCCGCTCGAGGAAAACCTCGAAATCGCCAAGGAGCTGCTCGCCAAGGCCGCCGCCGCCAAGATCGTCCTGGAGATCGAGATCGGTGTCGTCGGCGGCGAAGAGGACGGAGTCGAGGCCGAGATCAACGAGAAGCTCTACACCTCGCCCGAGGACTTCGCGAAGACCATCGACGCGCTCGGTGCCGGCGAGAAGGGCAAGTACCTGCTGGCCGCGACGTTCGGCAACGTGCACGGCGTCTACAAGCCGGGCAACGTCGTGCTCAAGCCCGAGGTGCTCGCGGAGGGTCAGCGCGTCGCCGAGGAGAAGCTGGGTCTGGCCGCGGGTTCGAAGCCGTTCGACTTCGTCTTCCACGGCGGGTCGGGCTCGCTGAAGAGCGAGATCGAGGACTCGCTGAAGTACGGCGTGGTGAAGATGAACGTCGACACCGACACCCAGTATGCGTTCACCCGCCCCATCGCCGGCCACATGCTCAGCAACTACGACGGCGTACTCAAGGTGGACGGCGAGGTCGGCAACAAGAAGGTCTACGACCCGCGCGTCTACATGAAGAAGGCCGAGGCGTCGATGACCGAGCGCGTCATCGAGGCGTGTAACGACCTCGCCTCGGCCGGCCGTTCGGTGTCGGGCGGCTGAACCGGCTGGACCTCCCCGGTCCCAAGGGCAAGGGGAGCGGCGCGTCAGGTGGCGGGGGAGCAGACCAGCCAGGTGCCCTCGGGGGTTTGCTGCAGGTCGAAGGTGCGCGCCGAGGGGGTCGGTTCGGCCTGGGTGTAGGCGGTGACCTGCGCGATCGCGGTGGTTTCGGTGATCTGCACCGCGTCGACGCTCTGCACCACCGGCAGCGCCTTCTGTACCACCGCGGCGTCGTGGACCTGGGCGAACTCGGCGTCCGGGATGGTGCGGTAGTAGTCGGCGAGGGTTCCGCAGGTGGTGGTCCGCAGCGCCGCGAGGTCGCCGGTGGTGAGCGCCTGCACGTACGTGTCGATCGACGCCCGGACCTGCTCCTCGGGGGTCGGTCCCTTGTTCTGCTCGCGGACGAGCAGCACCGCCGCGACGGCCAGCGCGACGATCGCGAGGCCGGCGACGACGACGGCCGCGAGCCACTTGCCGCGTTTTGGTTTCGGTTTCGGCTGCGCCGACTGTGCCGCCGGACCGACGCGCTGCGGCGCCGGGCGCGGCGGCGGCGGTTGCGACGGCGGTTGCTCGTTCTGGTCGGTCACGTGTGATCCCCCCTGCTCACGTGGAACGGACTTGGGGGCAGCTTATCGAGCCTCGACCGGTGGGCTGTACTTAGATCGATCGTGAGATCGAACGCAGGCTGGCCACATCCTCGCGGCTCGCCCAGGCAGAATAGGGCTCATGACTTCCTTCGGTGACCTGCTCGGACCGCAGCCGGTCCGGCTGCCCGGCGACGAAGACGCCGAGGCCGCACTGCTCGCGCACGAGGACCCGGCGCAGGTCGCCGCGGATCACCCGACGGCCTCGATCGCGTGGGCCTACCTCGCCGAGGCGGCTCTCGACGCGGGTCAGACCATCACCGCGTACGCCTACGCGCGCACCGGTTACCACCGCGGGCTCGACCAGTTGCGCCGGCACGGCTGGAAGGGGTTCGGCCCGGTTCCCTACAGCCACGAACCCAACCGCGGCTTTCTGCGCTGCGTCGCGGTACTGGCCCGCGCCGCACGCGAAATCGACGAGCAGGACGAATACGCCCGCTGCCTCGACCTGCTCGAGGACTGCGACCCCCACGCCGCCGAAGAACTCGGGCTTGACTAGCGGCGCTGCGACTAGGTCCTTGACGATCAGGCGCCTTGCCCGGAGCGGATCCACCTGGCGTGCGCGCGCGCGCCGTTCACGTCGCCGATTGCTGATCACGGCACTGCCGATCGTGCAGTGCTCGGTGGCCGCGGGGATCGCGTGGTGGGTCGCGCTGGACGTTCTCCATCACCCGCGCCCGTTCTTCGCGCCGATCGCTGCGGTGGTGTCGCTCGGCGTGTCGATGGGAGCGCGGCTGCGGCGCTCGGTCGAACTCGTCGTCGGCGTGACCGTCGGCATCGGTGTCGGCGACGTACTCGTCTACTTGATCGGCACCGGCCCCTGGCAGATCGCGCTCGTCGTCGCGCTCGCGATGGCTGCGGCGGTCACCCTCGACGGGGGACCGATCATCACAGTCCAGGCAGCGAGTTCCGCGTGCCTGGTCGCCACCCTCCTCCCGCCGGGCGGCACCGCCGGCATCGACCGGATGGTCGACGCGCTCATCGGTGGCCTGGTCGGGATCGCCGTCGTCGCCATCGTGCCGACCCACCCGGTGCGCCGCGCCCGCCGCGCGGCCGCGGAGATCCTCGGCGTGCTCGCGGAGGCGCTACGGCTCACCGCCGACGGCCTCACCGAGCAGCAGGCCGCGCCCATCCGCGCCGCCCTGTCCCGCGTGCGCTCCACCCAGGGACAGATCGATGCGCTGCGCGCCGACCTGAAGGGCGGCCGTGAGATCAGCCGGATCTCACCGCTGTACTGGGCTGCGCGCGAGCGGCTCGACCAGCTCGCGGCGACCGCGGACCCGCTCGACAACGGCGTGCGCAACGTGCGGGTTCTCATCCGGCGTGCGCTCACCGTCGTCAACGACGACGAGATCCTCGACCCACGACTGGTCGACGAGGTGGAGAAACTCGCGCACGCCGTGGACGTGCTGCGCGCGATGATGCTCGCCGACCCCGGCGACAAACCCGACGCCGCCGAGGCCGCGCGGTTGCTACGGTCGGTGGCGGTCGGCGCCCGCCCGGAACTCGTCGCGAACGCCGGCCTGTCGGCCTACGTCGTGTTCGGCCAGTTGCGCTCCACACTTGTCGACCTGCTGCAGGTCACGGGGATCTCGCGGATCTCCGCGCTGGCGTTGCTGCCGCCGACGGTGCCGCACCCGTACGTGGATCCGGACGACTGAACCGCCTACTTGCGGCTCGTCCGCACGACCGGTGCGCCGGGGCGCCACAGGTCGATGTGCAGGAGGTCGCCGGCGACCGTGACGAGGACCGCCTCGTCGACGTCGAGGTCGAAGACGTGCGCATCGCGGGTTTCCTCGGGGTAGTCGGCGACGATCGCGTCGAGGTCGGCTCCGGTGACCTCGCGCGCAGTCCCCGACACTTTCGCGTCTCCCTCGGCCATGGTCTCGTCCGACGGGTTCGCGTGCAACGCGTAACGCGGGTCGCGCTGCAGGTCGCGCGCCTTACGCGCGCCCGGCATCGAGCCGATCCGCAGCACGCCCTCGGTGAACTGCACCTCCGTCCCGCTCACGCGCGGTGAACCGTCGGCGCGCAGCGTCGCCAGGACGTGGTGTTTGCGGGCGGCGAAGCGTGCCGCGATCGCGGCCGAGAGTTCCGGAGCCTCGGTGCTGAATTCGGTCCAGGTAGCCATGCGGGACAGTGTGCCCGCTCACACCGACAGATTTGGATAGGTTCGACGCGATGAAACGCGCATGGCTGGTGTGGTCGGTCGGCGTCTTCGCCTACATCGTCGCGGTGCTGCACCGGACGTCGTTCGGCGTGGCGGGACTGCAGGCAGGGGAGCGGTTCGGCGTGGAGCCGTCGGTGCTGTCCAGCTTCGTGGTGCTGCAGGTTGTCGTCTACGCAGGCATGCAGATCCCCTCCGGCCTGCTGGTCGACCGGTTCGGTTCGCGGTTCATGCTCACCATCGGAGCGCTGCTGATGTCGAGCGGCCAGATCGTCCTCGCGCTCACCGATTCCGTCGGCCTGGCCGTACTCGCCCGCGTGCTCGTCGGGAGCGGCGACGCGTTCACCTTCCTCGCCGCGCTGCGGCTCGTACCCGAGTGGTTCCCGCCGCGGCGGGTCCCGGTGCTCATGCAGCTCACGGGCATCCTCGGCCAGATCGGCCAGGTCCTCTCCGCTGTCCCGTTGTTGGCGATCCTGGGCTGGGTCGGGTGGGAGCCGGCGTTCCTGTCCGCCGCCGCGGTCGGGCTGCTCGCGATGATGCTGGCACTGTCGATCGTGCGCGACTCGCCGCACCCCGGCAGTCCCCGCCCGCCCGGTGAGGGGTGGCGCGAAGTGGCGCGCCAGATCCGCGTGGTCTGGGGACGCGGCGGGACGCGGCTGGGCTTCTTCAGCCACATGGGCACCCAGTTCTCCATCACGACCTTCGCGCTGATGTGGGGCGTTCCGTACCTGGTGTCGGGGCAGGGGCTCTCACTCGGCACCGCCGGAATGCTGCTCACCGTCTCGGTGGTCGCCGCGATCGTCGCCGGCCCGCTGATCGGCGTGCTCACCGCCCGCTACCCGCTCCGGCGGTCCTACCTCGTGCTGACCAGCATCTGCGCGACGATGACGATGTGGACGGTGGTGCTGGCACTGCCGCACCCGGCGCCGCTGTGGCTGTTGATCCTGCTGGTGATCGTGATCTCGATCGGCGGACCCGGGTCGGTGATCGGGTTCGACATCGCGCGCACGTCCAACCCGAGCACTGCGATGGGGACCGCCCAGGGCATGGTGAACATCGGCGGGTTCTCCGCGTGCCTGCTGACGATCCAGGGGATGGGTCTCGTGCTCGACGCTGCCGGCCTGGGCTTCCAGGGCTTTCGGCTGGCTTGGCTGGTGCAGTACCCGTTCTGGCTGCTCGCTATCGTCGGCATCGTGATCTCCCGCACCACCGCCCGCCGCGAGCAGGGGATCGAGGTGGACCCGCTGTACAAGGTCGTCGCTCGCCGCCGGCGCCGGGGCGAGCGCAGCGACGGGGGATATCGGGGACGCGGCGGGTGAGTCGCGACCACACTTGGGTCAAATCCTCGATGCGCGGGTCTCGTCGCTCCTTCCTCGCCGTCCTCGCGGTCCTGTTCGCGGTCGGCTGGATGGCGAATCACTTCGCGTCGGTGATCCCCGCGCTGCGGCAGCACGAGTCGTTGTCCAGCGAATTGCTCGACGGCGTCTTCGGTGTGTATGCGCTCGGCCTGTTGCCCGGACTCCTCGGCGGCGGCGCGATGTCGGACCGGGCCGGCCGCGCCCCGGTGGTGCTGCCCGGCGCCGCGATCGCCGTCGCCGGCACGCTCGCGATGGGGGCGTGGCACGCGCCGGTGGGCCTGCTGGTCGGGCGCCTGGTGGTCGGGCTCGGAGCGGGCCTGGCATTCGGAGCGGGCACCGCCTGGGCGGCGGACCTGCGCGGCGTGCGCGGAACCGTGCTCGCCGGGGTGGTGCTGACCTGCGGATTCGCCTGCGGTCCGCTGGTGTCGGGGATGCTCGCGCAGTGGGTCGCTGCGCCGCTGACCACGCCGTTCCTGGTCGCCGCCGCACTCGGCGTCGGCGCGATCGTGGCCGCGCTGTACTGGCACTCCCAACCCGCGCATCGCGCGCTCGCCGACGTCGCAGTGCCGGTGCACGCCTCGGCCGCGAGCGCGCTGGGCTGGGCAATGCCGCTCGCTCCGTTCGTGTTCGGCTGTGCGACGGTCGCGTTCGTCACGCTCCCGGCGCGGCTCCCGGAGCAGCACGCGGGCCCGTTGTTGCCCGGCATCGCCGCCGCGCTGACGCTGGGTACCGGGATAGTTGTGCAACTGCTGGCCCGGACCCACGGATACGGCCCCGGAGCGGGGACGGCCGGTGCGGTGTTCGCCGCCGCCGGGTTCGGACTCGCCAGCGTCGGCGGCGAGCATCCGACGGTGCTGCAGTTCGTGCCGTGCTGCGTGCTGCTCGGCGCCGGCTACGGATTGTGCCTGCGTTCCGGCCTGCTCGATATCGAGGTGTTCGCACCGCCCGCGGTGCGCGGCGTGCTCACCGGGATCTTCTACGTCGGCGCGTATCTCGGGTTCGCACTGCCGCTGTTGCTCGTCTTGCTCGACCCCCTCGTCGGGCAGACGTTGCCGCTACTCGTATTGGCCGGGTTGGCGTTGATCGCGGCGGCCGCGCGCGTGATGCGGTCGGCGGC
>DATDBL010000038.1:0-8917 GCA_036524855.1 Aldersonia sp.
TCACCGAGAAGCCCGACCAGCTGCAGGCATACGCGGAGTGGGGGGGTGTGCCGACCACCCTGAACATTGCGGCGGTCGCTATCCCGCTGATGGTGGTCGCGAGCATCGCGACGCACTTCAATTCGCGTGCCTCGGTAACCACTCACGGGTGCAGGGCGCGTCAGGCCGCGGCGGAGGCGAGGGTCTCGGATGCGACGATCGCCTGGGCGACACCCTGCAGGGTCGCGGCGACCTTCACGGCCTCCCAGACCTGCTCCTTGGTGACACCCTCCTTGCGCACGACGGCGTCGTGGGCGGCGGTGCAGTCGTGGCAGCCATTGACGGTGGACACGGCGAGACTCCACAGTTCGAAGTCGGCCTTCTCGACGCCGGGGTTGCCGATGATGTTCATCCGCAGCCCCATTCGCACCTGGGCATAGTCCTCGCCGAGGAAGCTCTTGGCCCGGTAGGCGACGTTGTTCATCCCCATGATGGACGCGGCGCCGAGGGCGGCGTTGTACGCCTCGGCGGAGAGCACGTCGGCGGCCTCCTCGGCGACCTCGCGCAGCACGGTGGCCGAGCGGGTCGCGGCGGCGCTCGCGAGGAACGTGCCCCACAGCTGCTGCTCGTTCAGCTCCGTCGAGCGGGCCAGCGAGCCGAGGTTGAGCTTGAGGTCCTTGGCGTATTCGGGCAGGGCGCCCTTGAGGTTCTCGATGCTCATCAGACGCTCGCCGTCAGCAGCTCGCCCGCGTCGATGGTCGGGTCGCCCTTGCGCCAGTTGCATGCGCACAGCTCGTCGGACTGCAGCGCGTCGAGCACGCGCAGCACCTCCTCGACGTTGCGGCCCACGGAACCCGCAGTGACCGAGACGAACTGGATCTCGTTGTTGGGGTCGACGATGAACGTCGCGCGGTCGGCGACGCCGTCGGCGTTGAGCACACCGGTCGCGGTGGCGAGCTCACGCTTGAGGTCCGAGAGCATCGGGAACGGCAGCGTCTTCAGGTCCTCATGCTGGGCACGCCACTGGAAGTGGACGAACTCGTTGTCCACCGAGGCGCCGAGCACCTGCGCGTCGCGATCTTCGAATTCGTCGTTCAGCTTGCCGAACGCGGCGATCTCGGTGGGGCAGACGAAGGTGAAGTCCTTCGGCCAGAAGAAGACGATGCGCCACTTGCCGGCGTGATCGTCGCTGGTGATCGTGGTGAAGTAGTCGTCGGGCTGCTGGGCGTCGACCTTCGACAGGTCGCCGCCGATGACGGCCTTGAGGTTGTAGGCGGGGAACTGGTCACCGATGGTGAGCAACGGCATTTCTTACCTCTCCTTATTACGTCGAGTAATAGTTTGTGATTTCGATCCTGCCGGAAGCTCGGCCAAAGGTAAAGGTGATCAGTAGCACTATACTGATAGGCATGTCCGATCAGAGTTATCAGCCCACCCTGTCACAGCTGCGTGCGTTCGCCGCGGTAGCGGAGCATCGCCATTTCCGCACGGCGGCAACACGACTGAATGTGAGCCAACCCACATTGTCGCAGGCGCTCGCGGCGCTCGAGCAGGGTCTCGGGGTGCAGTTGATCGAGCGGAGCACCCGCCGGGTGCTGGTCACCGAGGCCGGCCGACGCCTGCTACCGCATGCGGTCGCGGTGCTCGACGCCGCCGACCGTTTCACCGCCGCCGCAGCAGGAATCGGCGAACGCCTCGCCGGCCCGCTGCGGATGGGGATGATCCCGACCGTCGCGCCGTACGTGCTGCCCACGTTGCTGCCGATGCTCGCCCGCGACGTGCCCGGCCTCGAACTGCAGGTGGTGGAGCACCAGACCGCGACGTTGCTCGACCGCCTGCGCGCCGGCGCCCTCGACGTTGCCGTCGTCGCCCTGCCCGCCGCCACTGCCGGGATCGACGAGATCGCCCTGTTCGACGAACCTTTCGTGCTCGTCGTACCGCCCGACCACCAGCTTGCGGGGCGCAAGCGGGTACGTCCCGACGTGCTCGCGGGCCTGCCGTTGCTGCTGCTCGACGAGGGCCACTGCCTGCGCGATCAGGCCCTCGACCTGTGCCGGACCGTCGGCGCCCACCCGGGCGGTGTCGGCGACACCCGCGCCGCGTCGCTCGGCACCGTCGTGCAGTGTGTCGCAGGCGGACTCGGCGTCACGCTGGTCCCGGAGATGGCGCTCGACGTCGAGACCGCGCGCGCCGACCTCGGCATCGTGCGCTTCGCCGACCCCGCGCCCGGACGCACGATCGGGTTGGTGTTCCGTACATCGAGCGCCCGGCGCGAGGACTACGAGTACCTCGCCAGGGTGCTGCGCGGCGTCCGTGCGTGACGCGCCGGCACTGGCCGGCATGCGAGTTGGGGACCTCGATCCCTCCGGTTCAGCGCCGCCCGCGCCTGCCCTGCCGCGTCGCACCCTTGCCCGCGGTGGCCCGTGCGGCGCGCTTGGCCGCCGCCTTCTCGGCTGCGGTGCGCGTCGGCGCCGGCCGGTGTCCACGGGAGCTGTTGGCCGTGCGTCCGCGCACGATCCCGACGAACTCCTCGACGAACTCGGTGGTGGCGTCGGTCGGCCAGGCCAGCGCGACGGGGGAGGCGGGCGCGTCGGCCACCGGCCGGTAGCTGAGGTCGCGGCGGTGATGCAGCCGTGCCAACGACTGCGGCACCACGACCACCCCCACTCCGGCGGCGACGAGTTCGATGGCCTCAGCGGTCGTGTCAGGGCGGTACGCGGCCGCGACTCCGGGGCGTGACACCCAGTCGAGTCGGTCGTCGTGGGGACGCAGGACGGTCTCGTCGACGAGGTCGGCCGTCGTCACCTCGTCGGCGGCGGTGATCACGTGATCCTTGGGCACCACGACGACCGGCGTCTCCGCGTAGAGCATGATCACGCTCAGGCCGTCGCGGTCGATCGGCAGCCGCAGCAGCGCCGCCGCCACGCCGCCACCGCGAAGCAGCCCCGGCGCGTCGAGGGTGGTCGTGGAAACGAGGTCGAGCGGCACCTCCGGGCGCCGTTCGCCCCAGATCCGCACCCACTTGGCCGGTGTGACGCCGGGGACGTACGCCAGCCGAAAGGTCGAGCTCGGCGCGGTCATGTCCGCCAGACTAGGCGATCGATAGGCTGAACCCCATGAGTGCGCAGCCCACCTCCCAGACGATGAAGCCCGCCACCGCGGCGAAGAAGCTGGGCATCCATCTCGAGGCGACGCCGGCCGAGTTCCGGGCGCACCCGGTCTCACGCGCCGACGTCGAGCGGCTGCGCGACGACCCGCCCGAGTGGTTCGTCGAGTTGCGCCGCGACGGCCCGCATCCGCGCCCGGTCGTCGCCGACAGGCTGGGCGTCACCAACTCCGGTCTGGCCCGCGGCGGGATCACCGAGGCATTGACCACCGCCGAGATCGACGCCCTGCTCGCCCAGCCGCCCGACTGGCTCGTCGCCGAGCGCGCGAACCTCGCCGAGGTCCGCAATGAGGCCAAGCGGGTGCGCGAACAGCGAGTCGCCAAGCGGGAGAACTCGAATCGGCGGGAGCGGTCGGCGCGGCCGAGGCTGTAGATCGAGCGGTCTCCATGGGCGAAAGGTCCGATCGCGAAGATCGCGATCAGTTCGTCGATCCGCGCATTCAGGGCGGTCAACTGTCGAAACAGCAACGGGTTCCTGTGGTTCGCCGTGGTCGAGTCTGTCTTTGCGCGGCGCACACCCTGGTCAGACTTCCGTTGCAGCAAGACCGCGCTCGCGTAGTGCGGTCCATGCGACACGGATGTGCTCGTCCGTGAACATCTCTTTCTTGCGAGGAGTCCACTGGTGCACCAATTCGACGGTGTGGTGCCAATCGGTCGCGGCTCGGGGTTCCTCGGCTGTCGCCCAGTGGACCGTGGCGAGCAACTCCATGCCGTACATGGATTCGAATCCGTCGATGATGTCCATGACCTTCTCGATACGTTCCAGCGTTTCGGGATGCTGGGCCAAAACGGACGCGGCTGTCTCGGTCGCGCCGGGGAGGGTGCGGACGGGTTCGGCCTCGAGAACGCGTGAGCTGCCGTCACCGAAACCAGTGAGGTAGTGCCCCTCGACCGCGTCGAGAACGTGGCGCAGGTTGTCGGCGTACGGACCGTACAGGTTCTTCGCGTAGTTCAGCCGCAGGGGCTCCCCGACAACCTGCAGGAAGTACATCAACTTCTGCACCTCGATCGGGGTGGCGCCGAGCGCGAGCCGCGAGTAGCGATCGAGCAGGGTCACCAGCGCGGCGCGGCCGACGGACATGGGCGGCCGGTTGGTCGCGTTCGGCATCTGAGCAGCGGCCAGTGTGGCGCCGGGCGCATAGAGTCGGACATCCACGTCGGGGAGGGTGGCGAACGCGGATCTGATGCGCGGTTCCACCTCGGCCCAGTCCAGGCCGCCGTTACCGCAGCCGAGCGGTGGCACCGCGATGGACGTGATGCCGCGCTCGGTAATGACGTGGACCAGGTCGGCCAGACCGGACTCGACGTCCCGCAGCTTCGAACCGGCTCGCCAATGGCCCTTGGTGGGGAAGTTGATGACGAAGCGGGGGCCATCCAGGACGTCGGTTTCCCACACGTGCATGCGGCCGAGCCGCACCTCGCCGGCCTTGCAGGCCTTCGCGTATGCGGCGAACATCTCCGGATACGCCTTGCGGAACTGAAGTGCGATCCCCTTGCCCATCACGCCGACCGTGTTGACGGTGTTGACCAGCGCATCGACGTCTGCCCGCAGCAGATTGCCGGTGGTGGTGGACAACATGGCTGTGGGCTCCATCTCTCAAAAGTACGACCCGGGTCGGACAGAAATCGGCGGACACGCTACGCCCAGCCTATCGAGATCGGCCCGTACGCGAGCGGCACGGGTGGCGTCGTGGACGACAATGTCGGTAAACGCCCCCCACGGGACGGTGCCGTGAACGAGGCACTCGGCCATCCGGCGTTCCATGCGGTCTCGATCGTCAGGCGTGTTCGCCCACATCTTCGCCGCCATGACCTCCCAGTCGACCAAAGTGTCGAGGTCGGAGAGTCGGTCCGAGTGCTTGCAGAAGGTCAGTGCGGCGTTGCGGTCGGTGAACACAGGGGAGATGCCGCGGTCGATGAGGTTTTCGACGGTGGTCAGGAGGTAGACGAGGTCGTACTCGCTGGCGCTGAACGTCGGCACATTGCCGCAATGGATGGCGTACAGCATGGGGCTGCGGGACTTGAAATAGAAGGGCACGTAGTCGGCAACGACGCCGCCGGCTCCGGCCGAGACCGGCCGCTCCCGGCGCCGCGCCTTGATGCTCAGGTTGCCTGCCTGGGTGGTGACGAGCCCGCTGGCCTGCGTTCGAGTGTCGGACATCAGTCCATGCGCGGCGATTGTCGGGAGGTGGGCGATGTGGGTGAAGTGGCCGATCGACGTCGGGATCGGGCGTGGCACGTTCAGCGACTCCTCGCAGGATGTCAGGGCCCGAGTGACGGGCACAGAGTTGAGCACCGACTCGTAGGCGGTGCCGGTGTCTATGGCGCGCTGCATGGCATCGAAGATCTCCAGGGTCCCACTTGATCCGGTACTCGCCGTGCGCGTCCTCGTCCTTGCGGCAGACGATGGGGAAGGTCTCGAGAATCGCACCAGCATCGCAACATCCGTGCACTGCCCCCGGAAGCTGCGCAACTCGTCGAACACCAGGAACCTCAGCCCACGCGCGGCCCGCACCAGCGACGACCGTGCGTCCGGGCGAGTGAGCGCCAGTTCGAGCATCGCATAGTTGGTGAGCAGGATGTCCGGGGATCGGCGTGGATCGCGTCGCGCTCCTTGTGCACCACGATCGCCCGCACCCCCTGTCCGGTGCCATAGTCAGCCGCGCAACCACACGACTACATGCGCGGGAGTTGGCGGAACTCCGGGGCTGGGGCGGGGGCGCCGTCGCGCAGCACCTCCTGGGCGACCGACGGAGCGGCCCCGGTTGCGGTCAGCAGCGTCCTGGCATCGGCCCGGAAACTGTCGCTCGTCGGGGCGAACGCGTCGACCGTGTCGGACTCGAGATTCACCTCGGCGACCGTGGGATCCTGGGCCGTCAACAATCCCTGGTATGGCGCCGCGGCGAAGGCAGTCGTTTCCCGGAGTTCGTCGTCCCCGAGGTAGGTCTCCGACGCCAGGTACCTGCGCGCCGGCGGCGGCAGCACTCCCGCCTCGCCGACCGCGCGCAAACCGTCGAGCAAGGGTCCGTTTGCAACCAGAAATCGACGCCCTGCTCGGTCTCGGTGCCGCACAGCAGTATCCGCAGCCGCTCACGCGCCCCGGTGTCGGCGCCGGGTACCGCCATCACTTCCCCCTCGCCCGCCGCAACGACCAACGCGACGCTGACGTTACGCGCGCCCACCCCCGCCGGGCGCGGATCGCCGACATCGGCGCCAGCCGCCTCACCCCGCCACCACCTCGACCGAATCGAACACGATCTCGCCCGCCTCGTCGGAGTCCGCCACGTCGACGGTGCCGACGAGCGCCCAGCCGTGGTCGCCGGCGGGGTCGTCGAGGACCTGGCGCGCGGTCCAGGTGGCGGCGCTGGTCTGTACCGAGAACAGTTGGGGGCCGCGCGCGTCCGGTCCCATGCCGAGGGTGCCGTACTCCGCGAAGTACGGCTCCAACGCGTCCGCCCAACCCTGTGCGTCCGGTCCCGCGCCCAGCGCCGCGAGCCCCGCCCAGTCCCGCCGCGACACCACCTCGACACGGCGGAACATGGCGTTGCGCACCAGCACCCGAAACGACCGCTCGTTCGCCGAGATCGCCCGCAGCGGCGCCTCGAAGGCCAACGCGTCGGTGTCGGTCTCCGCACCCGGGTTGGTCAACTGTTCCCACTCGTCGAGCAGGCTCGAGTCGACCCCGCGCACGAGTTCGCCGAGCCACTCGGTGATGTCGTCGAGGTCATCGGTACGCGCCTGCTCGGGCACGGTGCGCCGCAGCGCGCGGTAGGCGTCGGCGAGGTAGCGCAGCACCAGACCCTCCGAGCGTGCCAACTCGTAGTGCGAGATCAACTCACCGAACGTCATCGACCGCTCGATCATGTCGCGCACCACCGACTTCGGCGACGGCGCGAACTCCGACAGCCACGGGTGCCCGCGCCGGTAGATCTCGTAGGCGGGTTCGATCACCTCGGCGAGCGGCTTGGGCCAGGTGACATCCTCGAGCAGTTCCATCCGCTCGTCGTAGTCGATACCCTCGGCCTTCATCTCTCCGATCGCCTCGCCGCGGGCCTTGTGCTGCTGGGCCATCAGCAACTGGCGCGGGTCGTCGAGAGTCGACTCGATCACCGACACCACATCCAGCGCGTAGCCGGGACTCTCGGCGTCGAGCAACTCCATCGCCGCCAACGCGAACGGCGACAGCGGCTGGTCGAGCGCGAAATCGCGCTGCAGGTCCACCGTCAACCGGGCCCACCGGCCGTTGGCGTCGGGTTCCGGAAGCTGCTGCACCACACCCGATTCCAGCAGGGCGCGGTAGAGCCGGATTGCCTGCAGAATGTGCTTGCGTTGCGCCGCGCGGGGTTCGTGGTTGTCCTCGAGCAGGTGCCGCATCGCGGTGAAGCAATTGCCGGGCCTCGCGATCACGTTGAGCAACATCGAGTTCGTCACCGCGAACCGCGAGACCAGGGGCTCCGGCGGCGCCGCGACGAGCTTGTCGAACGTCCCCTCGCCCCAGCTGACGAAGCCCTCGGGTGCCTTGCGGCGCTGCACCTTCCGACGCTTCTTCGGATCGTCGCCGGCCTTCGCGAGCGCCTTGGCGTTCTCCACCTCGTGCTCGGGGGCCTGCACTACGACGGTGCCCATCGTGTCGAACCCGGCCCGACCCGCCCGCCCCGAGATCTGGTGGAACTCGCGGGCCCGCAACTGCCGGGTGCGCACCCCGTCGTACTTCGTCAGCCCGGACAGCAGCACGGTGCGGATCGGCACGTTGATCCCGACGCCGAGGGTGTCCGTGCCGCAGATGATCTTGAGCAGTCCGGCCTGGGCGAGCAGCTCCACCAGCCGTCGGTACTTGGGCAGCATCCCGGCATGGTGGACCCCGATACCGTTGCGGACCAGCCGGGACAGCACCTTGCCGAAACCGGCTGCGAACCGGAAGTTGCCGATCAGGTCGGCGATCTGGTCCTTCTCCTCCCGAGTGCAGACCCGGAGGCTGTTCAGTGCCTGCGCCTGCTCGATCGCGGCGGCTCGGCTGAAGTGCACGATGTACATCGGCGCCTGGTGGGTGACCAGTCGTTCCTCGACGGTCTCGTGCACCGGCGTGGTGACCCACTCGTAGTGCAGTGGCACCGGGCGCTCGGTCGAGGTGATCACCGCGGTGTCCCGGCCGGTGCGTCGGGTCAGGTCCCGCTCGAATCGAGTGACGTCACCGAGGGTCGCGGACATCAACAGGAACTGGGCGTCGCGGAGCTCGAGCAGCGGCACCTGCCAGGCCCAGCCGCGGTCCGGGTCGGCGTAGAAGTGGAACTCGTCCATCACGACGCTCGCAATGCCGTGGCCCGGGCCCTGGCGCAACGCCAAGTTGGCCAGCACCTCCGCGGTGCAGCAGATGATGTCCGCATCCGCATTGACGGCCGCATCGCCGGTCATCATCCCGACCCGCTCGGCACCGAAGATCTCGGTGGCAGTGAAGAACTTCTCGCTGACCAGGGCTTTGATCGGGGCGGTGTAGAAGGTTCGGCCGCCGTGGACGGCCGTAGCGAACTCGAGTCCGGTCGCCACCAGGCTCTTGCCCGAGCCGGTAGGCGTCGCCAGGATCACGTTCGACCCGGTGACCAGCTCCAGCAGCGCCTCGGCCTGCGCCGGGTACGGCGTCAGTCCGCGCTCCTCGGCCCACCCCGTGAACGCCTCGTACAGGGCATCGGGTTCGGACGCGACAGCGGCGGGATCCAGGAGCGACATGATCTCTCGATCGTCCCGTGGAACCTGTACGGACACAAACAGACCCCA
>DATDBL010000039.1:0-4393 GCA_036524855.1 Aldersonia sp.
CTCCACAACCACTCACGGGTGCGGAGCGCCGGTGGCGAGGGCGGTGGAGACGGGTTCGGGACCGGCGGCGGTGAGGACGTCGAGGTGGTTGTAGCCGGGCACCGTGAGGAACACGTCGCCGGGGCGCAGGTCGGGGACCGAGCCGAGGCCGTCGGCGGCGCGGATGGTCAGGACCGGGTGCCGTTCGATGCCGTCGGGGTGCAGGAGGTGTGCGGCGATGGCGGGGTCGGCGGGTGAGGACATGTCGGCCGGCAGCCGGCTCGGGTAGTACCACTCGGTGAAGTCCAGCGGCTGCTCGCACAGGCTGCGGGCGAGTTGCGCGATCGCAGTGACCTCGCGCGACGGGTCGGTGAACGCGTTCGGCACGACGGCGTCGTAGTCGTCCCAGCCGTAGACCGCGCTCGGGTCGTCGACCGCGACAAGAGCGGGCGACGGCTGCGGAAAGGTCTTGGGCCGCACCGGCCCCCGCGGGAACCCGACGCTGGCCTGGATGAAGCCGAACGGCATCGAGTTGTCGTCCATGATCACGCCGAGCATCGCCTCGTTCGTCGCATGCAGCGCGCGCACATCGGGCACACCGGTGACGAACGCGGCGTAGTCGGCGGACAGCAGGGTGCGTAGCGTCAGGTCGATGTTCGGGTTGTGCGGCAACCGGGCGACGATGTCGTCGACGCCGTCGGGGTTGAGCCGCGCCGCAAGCCCGGTGAGGGCGAGCATGTTCGTCGTCTCCGGGTTGATCACGGCGGGCAGACGCAGCACGGGCGACGTCGTGGCTGATCCGGTCGGCAGATCGACACCCAGGTCCGGGCCCGGTGAACCGGGGGCGACGACGGTGTCGAGCGCGAAATACCCCGCGCACTGGGCAAATCCGGCGTCATCGAGTGTGGTCGGGTCGGCGTCGAAATCCCACTGCGCGAAGTACCCGGTGATCGAGCCGCCGAGCGAATGACCGCCGCAGAGGACCTTGTCACGCCGCCCGGCGGGATCGGGCAACTCGGCGCGCAGCAGGTCGTACTGGTCGCGCAGCGTCTGTTCGAGGCCGACGCCGGCGAGCCAGGCGGTGCGCTCCCCGTCCGCGTATCCGGCGAAGCGGCGACCGTCGACCTCACGGCCGCCGAAGTAGTAGCCGGTGGCGACATCGAGGTCGCCGCTGCGCAACCCGGCGGCGACTCCGGCGTGGTCCTCGAGGCAGTTCGAGCGCCGGTCGAGCGCCCAGAACTCGATCGACACTCCAAGCGCCGCCGCCGCGGCGACAGTGTTGCGGGCGACGCTCTCGAACGCGCCCGCTCCCTCGAAGATGCCGGGTTGCGCAATCAGGATCCGGTCGGCATCGGCTGAAACCGCAGGACCTGAGGAAGAGCGGAAGCGCAAGTACGACAACCGATCACACTCGGCAGGGTGAGCCGAACCCGGCAGCGGCGCCGGCACCGACACCACGGTCTCGACCACGTCGTTCACCGGGGACGACGACATCACCGTCACCTCGCTGCGGCCCGGTTGGGCCCCGACCGGGGCGGCGAAGCCGCCGACAGCGAGCAGCAGCACCGACCCCCCGACCCACCCGCGCATCAACTGATTCAATCCCGTCGAAGCCGGATCGACAACAAGGACCGAAGCTGTCCGCAATAGGGTTCAGACTGGTCTCACCAACGAGAAAGGTGAAGATCATGAACTGGACGCTCGAAGTCGTCACCCTCCCCGTCTCCGACGTCGACAAGGCCAAGGACTTCTACACCTCGATCGGCTTCAACGCCGACCACGACCACACCGTCAGCGACGAGATCCGGTTCGTCCAGCTCACCCCGCCCGGATCGAACTGCTCGATCGCGATCGGCAAGGGGATCACCGAGGCGGAACCCGGGTCGGTCCGCGGCCTCATCGTGTGCGTCTCCGACATCGAGGCGGCGCGTAGGCAACTGCTCGACGCCGGCGTCGCGGCCAGCGAAGTGGACGTGCAGGCCTGGGGCCATTTCGTCTACTTCGCCGACCCCGACGGCAACCAGTGGGCCGCGCAGTACCTGCCCGCGCGCTACGAGAAATAGGGCCTCAGCCCGCCAGGGCATCGAGAATGATCGCGGTCGCGGCGCCGAGCGAATCCGGTTCGACGGCGCCGTCGCGGTCCTCGATCGCGTCGAGGTTGGCGCGCACCGCCTCCGGGGTGATCTGGTCGAGCACGACCCCCGGGGTCTCGGCTACGAAGATGCGGGCCACGCGGCCGCCGGCGACGGACAGGATCTCGCCGGTCACCGCGCACTCCTCGTGCGCGAGGTAGGCGACCACCGGGCTGACGCCGGCCGGCCCGACCCGCTGCGTGAGGTCACCGAGCAGACCCTCGGTCATCCGGGTGTCGGCGATCGGGGCGATCGCGTTCACCTTCACGCCCTGGGCCGCACCCTCGATGGCGAGCACCCGGGTGAACCCCGCGATACCGGCCTTCGCGGCGCCGTAGTTGGCCTGGCCGAAGTTGCCGAACAGCCCGGACGCGGAGCTGGTGCTGACGATGCGCCCGTAGCCGGCCTCGCGCATCACCCGGAACGCGGGCTGGCTGACGAACAGCGTGCCCTTCAGGTGCACGTCGATCACTGCATCGATCATCGCGGCGTCCATCTTGTGGAATGCCTTGTCGCGCAGGATTCCCGCGTTGTTGACGAGAATGTCGAGCCGGCCGAACGCGTCGAGTGCCGCGGCGACGATCGCCTCGCCGCCCTCCGCGGTGGCGACGCTGTCGTGATTGGCGATCGCCGTGCCGCCGAGCGCCTCGATCTCCTCCACCACAGCCTGTGCCGCACTGGTCGATTCGCCGACGCCGTGTACGGTCCCGCCGACGTCGTTGACGACGACGCGGGCGCCGCGGCGCGCGAGTTCCAGGGCGTGGGCACGGCCGAGACCACCACCAGCACCGGTGACGATCGCGACACGGTCATCGAAAAGCATCGGGGACAGCATTGTCAGGCTCCTCGGGATGTGAAGTTGTGCAGGGATTTTCAGACGCTCAGGCGGCGCGAACGTAGCTACCGGGCGCAGCCTCGAGCGGTGGGTACTCGGCGGAACCGAGCGTTTCGGGGGCGGGGACCATCGGTCCGCCGCGTTCGGCGATCCACTCCGACCAGTCCTCCCACCACGTGCCGTCGTGCAGCGCCGCCCCCGCCTTCCATTCGGCGGAGTCGGGGGTGATCAGATCGTTGGTCCAGTACTTCGCCTTGGGGCTCGGCGGATTCACGATTCCCGCGATGTGGCCGGACGTGCTGAGCACGAACCGACTCTTGCCGCCGAGGATGTGGGTGGTCTTGTAGCCCGACTTCCACGGCACGATGTGGTCGTCGATCGCGGACAGCACGTAGGTATCGGCGTCGACCAGGCTCGGGTCCAGCTTCTGGCCCTCGACCTCGAACTCGCCGCGTGCGAACTCGTTGTGCAGGTAGCACGAGCGGAGGTACTCCGAGTGCATCCGCGCCGGCATCCGAGTCGAATCGTCGTTCCACGCAAGCAGATCGAATGACGGGGGCTTCTCGCCCAGCAGCCAGTTGTTGACGAGGTAGGAGAACACGAGGTCGTTGGAGCGCAGCGCGCTGAACGTCCGCGCCATCTGCGCCGAGTCCAGATAACCCTTGCGGTTCATCTGCTTCTCGAGCCCGGCGACCGTCGCCTCGTCGGTGAACACTCCGAGCGCGCCGGGTTCGGAGAAGTCGGTGTGGGTGTTGAGGAACGTGGCCGACGCGATCGAGCGGTCGTTACGCAATGCGTTGTACGCCAACCCGAGTGCGGTGAGCGTGCCGCCGAGGCACACCGACACGGTGTTGACGGTCTCCGAGCCGGTGATGTCCTTGACCACGCGCACCGCGTCGAGCGGACCGGAGAACATGTAGTCGCGGAAGCCGAGTCCGCTCATCTGTTTGGTCGGGTTGCGGTAGCTGATCGCGAAACAGGTGTGGCCGCGCTGAACGGCCCACTCGATCAGGCTCTTCCCCGGCGCGAGATCCATGATGTAGAACTTGTTGATCCACGGCGGGCAGAACAGCAACGGCACCGCGTAG
Organism: Aldersonia sp.; assembly: GCA_036524855.1. Taxonomy (GTDB): domain Bacteria; phylum Actinomycetota; class Actinomycetes; order Mycobacteriales; family Mycobacteriaceae; genus Aldersonia. The sequence continues at coordinate 4,035 of DATDBL010000039.1, forward strand.
ACGCTCTCGGTCTGCGGGCGATACTGGATCAACTCGATGAGGTCGCTGCGGTAGACCACCTCGCCGGGCGTGGCGGCCATGTTGACGCCGACCTCGAAGCCGGTCTTGTCGACCTGCGCCGGCCAGCCACCGTTGTTCTGCATGTCGTCGAACATGTTGCGCATGCCGCGCACCACGCTCTTGCCGCCGGTTTCGAACGCCTTGCGCACCGCGGCGGGGTTGCCGAACAGGTTGTTGCTCGGCGATAACATGTCGGTGACGAACCGCGAGGCGAAGCGCGCCTTTGCGCCCAGTTCGCCGCTGAGCCCCGCCGCCTCGACGAGTTCGGCGACCGCCCGTTCGAACAGCAGATACTGTTG
>DATDBL010000040.1:0-2690 GCA_036524855.1 Aldersonia sp.
GAGGGGCGTCCTCGGCGTTGGCGGCGACCGAGAACGCCAGCAGACGCCACGCCGGCCACTGCTTGTCGTCGGGCGTGACGAGACGACCACCCAGGGCCGCGACGGTGGCGAGATCCTGGTCGGCGGTGTCGAGGTGACGGCGCGCGGAGGTGACCCCGCGCAACACCGCGGGCAGATCGGCACGTTCCCGCACCGCGCGCGCCGCCTCGACGACGCCGACCGCGGCGATCAGCGCCGTCAGCGCAGGATGTGGCGGGCCCGCGACGACGGTGGACAGGTACGCCCAGGCGCGAACTCGTTCGTCGCTCATCGCAGGGCACGCTCCTTGAAAACCAGAGCGGTGGTGACGTCGTCGGCATCGGGCAGGTTCCCGCCGCGCAAATCGCAGACGGTCCAGGCAACTCTCAAGGCTCTGTCAGCCCCCCGGGAGGTGACCCGGCCGCGCCGCAACGCGTCCTCGATCAGCCGGATCGTCGTGCGCGGCAACCGGAATTCGCGGCGCAGCAGGTGCCCGGGGACCTCGGTGTTGGTGAGGCAGCCGTACTCGTGCCACCGCAGCGCTGCGGCCGAGCGGGCGGCGATCACCCGCTCCCGCACCACGGCACTGGACTCGCCGACATCGGCGTCGTAAGTGCCCGTCGTCGGCGCCTGCATCACCACCCGCAGGTCCACCCGGTCCATCAACGGGCCCGACAGCTTGCCCAGGTAGCGCCGTCGTGCGGTCGGCGCGCACACGCAGTCCACGTCACGCGCCGGCGCGCACGGGCACGGGTTGGCGGCAAGCACGAGTTGGAACCGCGCCGGGTAGCGGGCCACGCCGTCGCGGCGCGCGATCCGGACCTCCCCGTCCTCGAGCGGGGTGCGCAGCGACTCGAGCACCTTGGTACCGATCTCGGCGCACTCGTCGAGAAACAGCACCCCGCGATGCGCCCTGCTCACGGCACCCGGCCGGGCTGTCCCCGACCCGCCCCCGACCATCGCCGGCACCGACGACGTGTGGTGCGGCGCGACGAACGGCGGGGTCGTGATCAGCGGGTTGGTGTCCGGCAGCAGACCGGCCAGCGAGTGGATCGCAGTGACCTCCAAGGATTCCTGCTCGGTGAGCGGCGGCAGCAGACCCGGCAGGCGCTGCGCGAGCATCGTCTTCCCGACCCCGGGTGGCCCGGTCAGAAACAGGTGATGCGCCCCGGCGGCGGCGATCTCGAGCGCCCACCGTGCCTCGTCCTGCCCGACGACCTCGCTGAGGTCGGCCCGGTGGCCGTTGGCACCGGGCTGGTGCGGTTCCGGCGAGGCGAGGGTGCCGCTGCCGCGCAGCCAGGCGAGCACGTCGCGCAGGCTCGACGCGCCCAGCACCTCGACGTCGTCGACAAGGCCCGCCTCCGCGAGCGCCGATTCCGGCACCACCGCTCGCGACCACCCCGCGCGTTTCGCCGCCAGCACCGCCGGCAGCACGCCGCGCACCGGGCGGATCCGTCCGTCGAGCGCCAACTCGCCGAGCAGCACCGTCTTCGCGAGCTCCTCGTGCGGCACCGCCTTCGCGGCGTCGAGCACGGCGGCGGCGAGGGCGAGGTCGTAGACGCTGCCGACCTTCGGCAGGGTCGCCGGCGACAGCGCGAGGATCACCCGCCGGTCCGGCCATTCCTCCCCCGAGTTCGTCACCGCCGCCCGCACTCGGTCCCGTGACTCCTGCAGCGCCGTATCCGGCAGCCCGACGAGATGGACGCCCGGTAGCCCGCGGCCGATGTCGGCCTCGATCTCCACCAGTTGCCCGTCGACGCCCGACACCGCCACCGAATGCGCCCGCCCCAGCGCCATCAGAACACCGCCGGCAGGTGCTCTATGACCGGCGCGTACCCGCGTTGGAGCAGCACCGCGACCACGTCGAACCGCACCTCGACCCAGCCCGGCTGCTCGGCCAGCCACATCACAGCCAGCCGTCGGATGCGAGCCTGCTTCTCCAGGGTCACCGACTCGGTGGGCAGACCGTAGCCGAGTCCGGTCCGGGTCTTCACCTCCACGAACGCGACCGTGCGGCCGTCGCGCATAATCAGATCGATCTCGCCGTAGCGGCACCGCCAGTTCCGGCACACGATCTGCATGCCCGCCGCCGCGAGATGCTCCGCAGCCAGCGCCTCACCGCGCGCCCCGAGCGCCTTCCGATCCGTCATGGCGTCGATGCTTACCGACGCCGATTTCGCCCCCGGTGGCGCGACCAGGGAAAACGCGGCCGCAGAAATTGCCCTGTGGATGAATGGTCATTTGTGGATAACCGCCCCCCGATGCTCGGCGGCTCGCCGACCACTGGGCGCCCGCCGCATGCCTCTTCGGGATCCCCCAAACGACTGTCGGGTGCCGAATCCGCGCGACCCGAACAGATGGGCTGCGACGTCAGCGCGCACCCACATCGTAGTGAAATGGCGGCTCCGCGGGCTGAATCAGCCGCCATTCGACTCCGAGGACAGGGCCGCACCGCGACACCGAACGACCGGCCGCCGACACGCCGGCAACACCGGCCACAAGATCGTGATCACCGCGGGTCAGCGGGCGGCAATGCTCAGGTCGCATGTCCGAGCCCCGCGCCCCCGCGACACCGACCAACTGGCCCCCGACACGCCGACAGCGGCGGCCACAAGCTCGTGATCACCGCAGGTCAGGACCCGTGAGTGGTTGACGAGTCCAGGGACTCTTCA
>DATDBL010000041.1:0-4410 GCA_036524855.1 Aldersonia sp.
GTGGAGGAGGTGTGTGAGCCGTTCCTCGTGCGCGCCGGCATGGTCGCACGGACTCCCCGGGGCCGGGTCGCGACCGCCGCGGCGTGGCAGCAGCTGGGCCTGGCCGCGCCCCCCGACCTCGCGATCCGGGGCATCGAGGTGCGCGCCAACGAGCCCCAGTTGGGCCTGTTCGAGTGAGCGCGAATCGCCGGACGCGGCCGCGGTGGCTAGGGTGCGAACCCGGCAAGTGGCACACTAGGGGGGTACTGCGCGGGGAACCGACGAGGTCCCGCGCTGTGCCGACCGAGAACCGCGACGCCGACCGAGAACCCTGAGGACTGACTTCCACGATGGAACTGCTGTTTCCGCTCCTGATCGTTGCCTTGCTCGTGCCGATGTTCCTCGGCATGCGGCGCCAGCGAAAGGAGGTGGCCAAGCAGAGCCAGATGCAGGATTCGTTGAAGGTCGGGGATCACGTCGTCACGACGTCGGGCCTCTACGGCACGATCGTCGCGGTCGATCCGACGACCGTCGACCTGGAGATCGCCGAGGACGTCGTCACGACGTGGCTGCGGGCCGGGATCCGCGAGGTCCGCGCCGATGTGGACGACCTCGACGCCACCCAGGCCGAGCCGACGCTGGGGCAGCTCGACAGCCCGGATCCGACCGACCGCGACGCCCTGCCCGGTGATCCGCGCCGTAGCGTCGAGGAGTCCGCGGACGACACCGAAAAGCGTCTCAACCGCGAGTGACCGCAGGCAGGCCCTCGCAGGCGCGACCAGCGTCGGCGGGGGCCTTGTCGCGTGTTGTGGGGCGCCGACCGTAGCGGCGTGAACGAAATCGAGGAGAACGACCGACAGTGGCACCTTCCCAGGCATCGATGCAGCACCCCGGGCGTCTGCTCGCGCTGTTCGCCGCGATGGTGGCGATCGTGTACGCGCTGATCTTCTTCACCGGAGACGGATCGGCGACCCCCAAGTTGGGCATCGACCTGCAGGGCGGCACCCGGGTCACGCTGACCGCGCGCACCCCCGACGGCAGCCCCCCGAGCCAGGACAGCCTGCGGCAGGCGCAGACCATCATCGAGACCAGGGTCAACGGTCTCGGGGTGTCCGGGTCGGAGGTCGTGATCGACGGCGACAACATCGTCATCACCGTGCCGGGCGACAACTCGTCGCAGGCCCGCTCGCTCGGCCAGACCGCCCGGCTGTTCATCCGGCCGGTGACCAGTTCGCAGGCCGCGAAGCCGTCCACCGCGGACGCGCCGGCGCCCGCGTCCGCCGACCAGAGCACCGCCGACCAGGCCGCCGCCGAGATCGCGGCGGCGAAGGCGACCCGGCAGAGCACGGACCCCGCCGTACAGCAGCAGGCGATGGCCGATCTGGATTGCGGGCAGGCCGACCCGCTGCAGGGCAACGACGACCCGGCGTTGCCGCTGGTTGCGTGCTCGGTCGACGGCACGACCGTCTACCTGCTCGAGCCGAGCATCATCGACGGTCAGGAGATCGCCGACGCGACGTCCGGGTTCAACACGCAGCAGGCGCGCCACGAGGTGAGCCTGACGTTCAAGTCGAGCGGCAGCAACACCTGGGCGGAGTTCACCTCGCAGAACATCGGCAAGCAGGCGGCGTTCGTGCTCGACTCGAAGGTGGTCAGCGCGCCGGTCGTGCAGGGCGCGACCCCGGCGGGCAGCGCCACGTCCATCACCGGCAACTTCACCGCCGCGAGCGCGAAGGAGTTGGCCAACACCCTGAAGTACGGGTCGCTGCCGCTGTCGTTCTCCGCGTCCGAGGCCGAGACCGTGTCGGCGACCCTGGGCCTGGCCTCGCTGAAAGCGGGCCTGGTTGCGGGCGCGATAGGCCTGGTCGCGGTGCTGATCTACTGCCTCGCGTACTACCGGCTGCTGGGCCTGCTCGCCGCCTTCTCGCTGATCTGTTCCGGTGTGATGGTGTACGGCATCCTGGTGCTGCTCGGCCGGTGGATCAACTTCACCCTCGACCTGGCCGGCATCGCAGGTCTGATCATCGGCATCGGCATGACGGCCGATTCGTTCGTCGTGTTCTTCGAACGGATCAAGGACGAGATGCGCGAGGGTCGCACCTTCCGCTCCGGCGTGCCCCGTGGGTGGGTCCGCGCCCGGCGCACGATCCTGTCCGGCAACGCGGTGAGCTTCATCGCGTCCGCCGTGCTCTACGTGCTCGCGGTGGGCCAGGTGCGCGGATTCGCCTTCACCCTGGGTCTCACCACGATTCTGGACGTCGTGGTCGTGTTCCTGGTCACCGCGCCGCTGGTGACGCTCGCATCGAGGTCGCCGTTCTGGTCCAAGCCGTCGGTGAACGGGCTCGGCGCCATCCAACAGGTCGCGCGCGAGCGCCGGGCCGAGGCGACGCTGGCAGCGAAGGAGCACTGACGTGGTCGACACGGTAACCCCGCCGCAGCACAGCCGCCTCTCGCGCCTCTACACCGGGACCGGCGCGTTCGAGATCGTCGGGCGCCGCAAGATGTGGTACATCATCACCGGCGTCATCGTCGGAATCTCGCTGCTGTCCATCGTGTTCCGTGGCTTCACGCTCGGGATCGACTTCGAGGGCGGGTCGCGCATCCAGATGCCGGCCGCCGCGAACGTGACCAACGAGCAGGTCGAACAGGTCTACTCCGACACACTCGGGATGGGCCCGGTGTCGGTGCAGACCGTCGGCGCGGGGTCATCTGCGACGATCCAGATCAGATCCGACGCGCTCGATCAGCAGCAGGTCAACCAGTTGCAGGAGGCGCTGTTCGTCGCGTTCGCGCCGACCGACTCGACGGGCAACCCGAACCGCAACGAGATCAGCGTGTCCGACGTCAGCGAGACCTGGGGTGAACAGATCACCCGCAAGGCCCTGATCGCGTTGGCGGTGTTCCTCGTCCTGGTCAGCCTCTACATCGGGTTCCGCTACGAACGCGACATGGCGATCGCCGCGCTGGCGGCGTTGTTCTTCGACCTGACGGTCACCGCCGGCGTCTATTCGATCGTCGGCTTCGAGGTCACGCCCGCGACCGTGATCGGCATGCTGACCATCCTCGGCTTCTCGCTCTACGACTCCGTCGTCGTGTTCGACAAGGTCGAGGAGAACACCCGCGGTGTGCTGCACCTGAACAAACGCACGTATGCGGAGCAGGCGAACCTGGCGATCAACCAGACGCTGATGCGGTCGATCAACACGACGGTGATCGGCATTCTGCCGGTCCTCGGACTGATGATCGTCGCCGTGTGGCTGCTCGGCGTCGGCACGCTCAAGGACCTCGCGCTGGTTCAGTTGGTCGGCATGATCGTCGGTGCGTACTCCTCGATCTTCTTCGCGACGCCGCTGCTGGTGACGCTGAAGGAACGATGGGGGCCGGTCGCGGCGCACACCAAGAAGGTGCTGGCGCGCCGCGCAGCCGCCGAGAAGTCAGCGGCGTCGGCAGGGCCGGGCACGGCGGCGACGGTGAGCACGCCGGTCACGACGGCGACCATCGTCGAGGAGGCGCCCGCGCGGCCTGCGGCGGCCGCGCCGCGGCCCGGCGCCCGGCCGACCGGGAAGCGGAAGAAGAGGCGTTGAGCGTGAGGTGGAGAAGCGCCGTCGCCACGGTGGCCACAGTCGCGACCGTCGCCGGTCTGGCCAGCGCCTGCTCGGGTGACGACCAGGTCGCATCGATCGGCTACGCATTCGACGGCCTGATCACCACCTACAACGCGGGCACGACCGCCGGGGCGACGTCGGGTGCGCTCGCCGCGTTCGGCCGGACCCTCACGGGAATGAGCTACACCGGCCCGGAGGGCAACACGACCGCCGACACCGATTTCGGCACCGCGACCCTCGTGCCGGGCGACGTGCAGACCGTGCAGTACCGCCTCGACCCGGACAGCGTCTACTCCGACGGCGTCCCGATCACCTGCGACGACCTCGTCCTCGCGTTCGTCGCGCACAGCGGCCGCTACACCCGGACGACCGGTGCGGGCGCCCAGGCGCCGATGTTCGACGCGGCCAGCACCGCCGGCTACGCCGACATCGACCGCGTCGAGTGCCAACCCGGCGCCAAGGACGCCACAGTCGTCTTCCGACCCGGCCGCGGGTTCACCGCCTGGCGGACGCTGTTCGGCGCGACCGACGTGATGCCCGCGCACATCGCGGCCCGGGTCGCGGGCGTCGACAACGTCGTGACCGTCGTACAGGCAGGAGATCAGGGCGCGCTCGGGCGCATCGCCGACTTCTGGAACACCGGGTGGGACCTGCGCCCCGACGCGATCGACTCCTCGCTGCTGCCATCGTCGGGCCCGTACAAGATCGACTCCTACAGCACCGACGGCGGCCTGGTGCTCGTCGCCAACGACCGGTGGTGGGGCGACCAGCCCGCGACACCGCGAATCGTGTTGTGGCCGAAGAACACCGATCTGCAGGCCCACAT
>DATDBL010000042.1:0-9879 GCA_036524855.1 Aldersonia sp.
CGGCTGCGGATCGAGGTGCGATGACGGCGCCGAAACCGTCCGGGCGGTGGGTGGCCCGGATCGTGACGACGCAGCCCGACGACGTCGACCGGCTGCTGTCGCTGTCGCTCGGCCTCGACGTGTGGGAACGCCACGACGACGACCTGGTCGTCGCGGCGGACGCCGGACAGCTCGACGAGGTCGAGCGCCGACTCGGCGTCACGGTGGAACGGCTCGGAACGGTCGATGAGTATATCGAGAACAAGGGGGAAAGATGAGTGTCGTGGTGAGCGTGACCTCGGAGCGCGAGTCGGCGCCGTTGCGCCGGTTGCTGGAGCTACCGCTCGGGCTCGACGTGTGGGAGTTGCGACCCGACTACGCCGTGCTGCGGGCATCGGAGGCCGCATTGGATCGGCTGGATCGGATGGGTTACGCGGTCGAACAGATCCGAGAGACCGAGGCGTTCCTGAACGAGTTCGCGGTCGAGGAGTCGACGGTCGGCTACCACTCGGCGGAGACGCTGGAGCAGGATCTGCGCGGCCTCGCCGAGCGCTTCCCCGATCTCGCGGAGCTACACGAGATCGGCCGCAGCGTCGAGAACCGGCCGATCTGGGCGCTGCGCCTCGGGGAGCGTCGGGGCAGCACCGCCAAGCTCGCGTTCCTGGGCTGCCACCACGCCCGCGAATGGCTTGCCGTCGAGGTGCCGTACCTACTCGCGCAGAGCCTGCTCGAAAACGCCGGCGCCGAGCCGGTCGCGACCTGGCTCTCGACCAGCGAGCTGTGGGTGGCGCCGATGGTCAACCCCGACGGACACGAGTTCAGCCGAACGCAGAACCGGTTGTGGCGCAAGAACCGTCGCCGCAACCCGGGCGGCAGCTTCGGCGTCGATCCGAACCGCAACTACGGGTACATGTGGGGCACACTCGATGTGAACACGTCGAGCAAGGTCCCCGCCGACGACACCTACATCGGCCCGCGCGCGTTCTCCGAGCCGGAGACCCGCGCCGTCCGCGACCTCATCGGCCGCGAACTGTTCCGCGGCATCATCACCTATCACAGCTATTCGCAACTGATCCTCTACCCGTGGGGCTACACGAACGGCCCGATCGCCGACGTCGCCGACCGGCAGCGGATGGTGACGCTGGCGGAGCGGATGAAGACGGAGATCAAGTCGGTGCACGGGGCCGACTACGTTCCGCAACAGTCGTCGCAGCTGTACCCGACCGCCGGCGACACCACCGACTGGACGTACGGCGTGTACGGCATTCCGTCGTTCACGATCGAGTTGCGGCCGCGCACCGCGTTGGAGGGCGGATTCATCCTGCCGGCGAGCCAGATCCAACCCACCTTCGAGGAGAACCTGCCGGCGGCGCACGCCTTCATCGCCGACGTGCTGGGAACACCCTGATCGGCGCTCACAGCACGCGTCCCACATACTGGCTGGATGCCTCAGGTGTTCCACGCCCTCGTCATCATGAACCTGCTGTTCGTGAGCGGAGCGTGGTGCCTGGCCCGCCCGTCGCGGCTCGCGGCGGCCACGGTGCTGGTCGTCTCGGTGTTGTGGGTGCTGTTCAACGGGCCGATTGAGGGCAACGTGCTTCTCGTCCTGTCACCCGGACGGCACGGCATCACCGAGTCCGATCTGCTCGCCGTGATCGGTGTCGGCATCGGGGCGCGGGCGCTGATCCTGTCGGGTCGGCGCGCGAAGGTCGGATAGCCTCGCGCGGCGACGTCCAACTCGTGAACGTGATACTTATTATCTATCATCACGAGTGATAGATAAGGGATATGCGTCCCTAGAGGTCGCGCTGTGCCCGCAGGAGAGAGTGCAGCCAGTCGAGCAGCGCATAGTACTTCCCCGCGCATGATCGTCGCCGGGCATTCGATGCCCTCGCGTGCATCGCGCTCAGTTCAAGATCGGAGTAGCTAGTCACGCTGGTTTAGGATGCACTATGCGAGGGTGTGGAACCCCTGTATCTGTATGCAAAGCATGGCTACGCCGGGAGCGGGTGCCCCGGGTGGATGATCTTGGAGGCCTTCGCGAGGCTGCGCCGTGCACGATCCTTCTCGCCGCGTCCCATACCCTCGGGTGGCACCATCAGAGCGTGGGCAACGTCTCTCGGGTGTAGCTCCGCGGGCGGAATGTAAGGGGGATTTGGATCGGGCGTTACGCCAAATCCGATACCTCGCACGTCGCGTACTTCGATTTGAAACACGCCGTTATCATCGGCCCGCTTAACAGCTCGCCAATCTAAGGCGTTCGCCAGTAGCACGCTATGTTGGTAGCAAGATATCCCATCATCGTGGATCTGAAACGCACCGGATTGAACTCGATACGAGCCGTCGCCCTCATCAAAGATGACCCAACCGACCTGCGGCACTGTTTGCGAGTGCTTGTACAGCAGGTCTGAATCGTCCACTGCGGGATCGTCCCGGATCACTTCAACGAAAGTCTGTAATTCACTCCAGCGCTCATCTTCGCAAGGAACGTCATTGCGTCCTTGACTGCTCCCTCAAACAACACTTCCGCCGTGTCCGGATCAGTTGTGCCGTCATAGAAGTACGGCTCGAATGCGTCCGATCCATTCGCGTATTCCCCCCAAATCGAAATGCAGTCTGGATGCACAGAGAATCCCATATGGTCACCGGACACTAACCACTCAACGGTTATTCCACCATCCCGCTCGGGCATTGCCTGGGGCGTAGCAAGATCATTCTCGAACACAATTAGATTGAGGATCGACACTGCGAGCGATGCTCTTTTCTTACTTACCGGCTCCGCGTCCATCCCATCCCAACCCCGTTTAAGGTTGGTGAGTTCCACGATCCGATTTTGTGCATAAGCCAACAGAGCAGACCTCGCGACCGTAACGCTGCCGCTACGTGACCAGTGCGCAGTCTGCTCGTCGCGGAGCGTTTGGACAGGCCCCCTGGCAGACCCTCGTGTCGTTACTCCACGGTGCAGGGTCGCCGCCGTCATATCTTCCCCCATCGAGTGTGCATGGCCTCTGTGGTCATCCTATCGAAGTTCATCACGCCAGCGGCATGAGCGTCGTCCAATGCCTGAAGAATGGTTGGTGTATCGTTTTGTTCGATTCGCACTCGTGACGTCAATTCGAGGGACACGACCGGGTCGCCCTTATTGCAAGACGCAAGAATGGACTGCCTCCCAACCGCGACTCCCTGATCATTTTCAATTTCAAACCCCAATTGCACAGCCTGATTGATAGGTGTTCCCAGATCGGACACCTCGTCAAAAACCGATATAACGTCCGCGAACCGGGTTCCCTCATCAAGATCGATGCGGTTCACGAATGTAACCTCGGAGGCAACCGGCGCAAGGCCCCCAATCTCAGACTGCACAACATACTCCGAGAATCGCTCCCATGCGATCCGGTATTGCTCGCGCAGGTAGCGATAGCGCGGGTACCCTCCCGACTCGTCTGAAACCCTTCGCCAATTGAGGAATACTCGGTCATGCTGAAGTTGGAGCAACTCGTCTCCGGAGGGTGACAGCATCCAAATTCGTATTTGGGGAGTGCCCGGTCGTATATGTAGACCTGGACCGGCTGCCGCCGGGGGGATCGCTGGTTGCTCCTGGATTACTGGATAGTCGCTGGTCCAGAGGTCGGCGAGGTGTACGAGTCCGACCGTGGAGAGCCCAGGCAGCGGAACAAACTCGACACCAACCGCGACTTCAATCACAGGAGGGGCGTGAAACGACGGAAGTCCACGGCTCCAGTCGGTATCGGCTCCCATTCGCATGATGCTAATCGACTCGGCTCCAGACGTGGCCGATCCGCAGGTCACGGCACGCCGTTGCAGCCTGCTAGCGTGAGCCGGTAGCAGGCGATCGGCGGAACACTCGGCTTGTTTGTGACGTCGAACACATTGCGTCCGACACCCCCGGCAGCGTCCGGCGGCTGCGGCAGTAGTCGCTCGGCCCGATCAGCGAGGTCAGCAACCTAACGATGTGCACGAGCTCGTGGGTGAGCGGGTGAATAATCGCTCCCCGATCGTCGGCGGGTATGCGGGGGGATCGTTGCCCCCACGCTGTGCGGTGCCACCGGTGCCGGCACGCCGGAGGGTGCGGCCGGGCTCGTGCTCGTCGAGGGCGGTCCCGAGGTCGTCGCCGGCACCCCGGCGGGCGTTTCGGGCGCCGCCGGGTGTGGGCAAAATGTGGGCACGTGCGCCTGAGCGGGATCCGTCGACCGAATGGAAAGCCCCCGACCTGCACATACAGACCGGAGGCTTTGGCGGTGGCGGAGGGATTTGAACCCTCGGACGGGGGTTACCCGTCACACGCTTTCGAGGCGTGCTCCTTAGGCCGCTCGGACACGCCACCGCCGCAGACTTTACCGGAGTCGGACGCGCACCCGAAATCCGCCGGTCACGACCGTTGCGAGGCGAAGAACTCGTCCAGCAGCGAGGCGCATTCGACGGCCAGCACCCCGCCGCGCACCTGCGGCCGGTGGTTGAGCCGGCGATCGCGCACGACGTCCCATAGCGATCCCACCGCGCCGGTCTTCGGCTCCCACGCCCCGAACACCAGCCGCGACACCCGCGCGAGCACCAGCGCGCCCGCGCACATCGTGCACGGCTCCAACGTCACCGCCAACGTCGCACCGGTGAGCCGCCAGCCGTCGCCGTGCACGACCGCCGCCGCGCGCAGCGCCAGGATCTCCGCGTGCGCGGTCGGGTCGCCGAGGGCCTCGCGCGCGTTGGCGGCGCTGGCGAGCACCCCGCCGGCGGCGTCGAACACGACCGCGCCGACCGGGATGTCGGCCGCCGACGCCGACCGTGCCGCTGCCAGCGCCGCGCGCACCATCGCCTCGTCGTCGAACTTCCCCGTCGCTTCGCTCGCCCGGCCCAACTTCCCCGTCGCTTCGCTCGCCCCATCCACCAGGAACTCAGCGCGGCAGCGTGGCCAACACCGCCGACAGCTCATCGGCGAACCCCAACCGGCCCGCGATCATGCCCAGCTGCTCGTCCGGGTACAGGTCGGTCTCCGCGATGATCACGCTGAGCACCGGCTCGGGGAGCCCCAGGTCGGAGAGCACCGCGAGGTCACCCTCCTCCCACGGTTCCACGTCGTCGAGTTCGTCGGGGTCGATGTCGGGGATGTCGATGTTCAATGCCTCGAGCACGTCCGCGGCGATGTCGTAGTCGATCGCGGCGGTCGCGTCGGAGAGCAGCAGGTGGGTTCCGGCGGGCGCGGGCCGGACAACGATGAAGAACTCGTCGTCCACGTTGAGCAGACCGAACACCGCCCCGGAGCTACGCAACTCGCGTAGCTCGGTCTCCGCGGCCTCCAGGTCGTTGAGCGCCGCCGACGTCAGCGTCGTGCACCGCCACTTGCCGTCCTCTCGGACGACGGCGATGGCGAAACCCTCCAGATCGTCATCTACCGAATCGCTGTAGTCGCGCGACGTCGCCTTGTTCGCGCCCGACCGCTGTGCTGCCATGGCCGCAACGGTAGTCGGCCGCCCACCGTTTATCGACGCGCGTATGCCAATCTGAACCGCATGCCCACACCGGTCTGCGTTCTCGGTCTCGGCCTGATCGGCGGTTCGCTGCTGCGCGCCGCCACCGCCGCGGGCCGGCAGGCCTGGGGATGGAACCGTTCACCGGCCGCGGTCACCGAGGCCCGCGCCGACGGGTTCGACGCCGACGCCGACCTCGCCGCAACCCTGCGACGCGCCGCCTTCTCCGACGCGTTGATCGTCGTTGCCGTTCCTATGCCGGCCGTCGACGACGTCCTCGCCGCGGTCGCCGAACACGCCCCGCACAACCCGCTCACCGACGTGGTCAGCGTGAAGAAGGCAGTCCTCGACGCCGTCACCGCGCGCGGCCTGCGGGCGCGGTACGTCGGCGGGCATCCGATGGCGGGAACAGCGGAATCGGGGTGGTCGGCGTCGTTTCCCGAGTTGTTCCGCGACGCAGTGTGGGTGGTCGGGACCGAGGAAGACAGCGACCCGCAGGTGTGGCGGGAGGTCGCCGAGCTGGCCCTGGCCTGCGGATCCGTTGTCGTCCCCGCCGAGTCCACGGAGCACGACCGAGCCGTCGCCCGAATCTCGCACCTGCCGCACCTGCTCGCGGAGGCGCTGGCCATTGCGGGGACAAGAGGTGGCGACCTCACCCTCGGCCTCGCCGCCGGATCGTTCCGCGACGGGACCCGGGTCGCGGCGACTGCGCCGGGGCTGGTCGAGGCCATGTGCGACGCCAACGCCGACGCACTGCTCGAAGCGCTCGCCGAAACGGTCGACCTGCTCATCGCCGCACAGGAGAAGTTGGCGGCAGAGGCGTCGACCACAGAATTGGTCGCCGCCGGATTCGCCGCGCGTCGACGCTACGACGAGCGCACCCGCACCGACATCGTCGGCATCACCCCAGGTCAGCCCGGGTGGATACAGCAGCTACGGGAGGCCGCGAACCGCGGCGGGGTGTTGCGGACCCTCTAGATCCGCTCCGAGAGCCCCGGGTACTCGAGCACGAACCCGTCGGCGTCGACGGTGATCGTCGAGCTCGACACCGGCGAGAGCACGTGGATGCCGTCCGGCCCGCTGCTGTAGGTGAGCGTGGCCTCCTGCACCGCGAGATGCGGCAGCATCACATACACCACCGGCACCTCGACGTTCTCCGCGTCGGCGAGCAACCCGAGCCGGCGGATGGGCAGGGTGTTGAAGAACGGGCTGAGCACGACGTCGACGTCGACGGCACCGTTGAAGATCGACCGCAGGTTGTTCTGGCCATCCGCGATCATCCAGTAGCCCTCATCGTCACGGCTGATCGACAGCTGCTTCTCCCCCGCTGCCTCCTGCGCGCGCACGGAGAGCCGGCGCGTCGCGCCGAGTTCGTCGGTGACGAGGTCGTAGCTCGCGCTGAACGCTGGGTGCTCGGGACACTGGCCACCGATGATGCGGCCCGACGCCCGGATCCGATTCCCGCTGAGCTGTACCCGTACCGATTCCATCCTCGGTGCGCTGTGTGCGCGCCAGGTCAGCATGGCTGGCCACATCGTCGTGGTCGCGGTGGGCTCCGCGGTGCCCGGGACTGGGGTACTCACGGCGTCTACGTTATTCGACGCGGCGGTGTTGCACAGCAAGTGGTGGGTAACACCTACGCGAGTGTTTCGGTGTGATTTCGGCCGCACTTTCTCACCTCACGGTTCCTGTCAGTCGGCTCGAGTAACGTCACCCGCGATCGCATCGCAACGAGTCGGAAGGATGGCATGTCCGGACGCATGGTCGGCCTGTTCGCCGGGATCGGCGGGCTCGAGCTCGGGCTGGCCGAGCACGGCTGGCGTTCGGAGTTGCTGTGCGAGATCGATCCCGGTGCGCAGGCGGTGCTTGCGGCGCGGTTCGGCGGCGTCGCGCTGCACGCGGACGTGACGACGCTGCGCGCGCTGCCGGCCGGCACCGAGCTGGTCGCGGCGGGGTTCCCGTGCCAGGACCTGTCGCAGGCCGGCCGCACCGCCGGCATCGGCGGCCCGCGGTCCGGGCTGGTCGACGAGGTGTTCCGACTGGTCAAACGCAAACGCGGGCCGCGCTGGCTGCTGATCGAGAACGTCCCGTTCATGCTGCAACTCGGTCAGGGCGCGGCGATGCGGCACATCACCGACGCGCTCGCCGACCTCGGCTACACCTGGGCATACCGGCTTGTCGACGCGCGCGCATTCGGCTTGCCGCAGCGTCGGCAGCGGGTGCTGATGCTGGCTTCGCGTACCGAGGATCCGCGCACGGCGCTCTTCGGCGACGATGCCCACCCTCGCCTGGACGTCGACCCAGACCTGCATCCGTGCGGCTTCTACTGGACCGAAGGCATCCGTGGCCTCGGCTGGGCGGTGAATGCGGTGCCGACGCTGAAGGGCGGCTCCACCATCGGGATCGCGAGCCCGCCCGCGGTTCGGTTGCCGTCCGGAGAGATTGTCACACCGGGCATCACCGACGCCGAGCGGCTGCAGGGCTTCGACCCCGACTGGACCGCACCCGCGATCGCCGCGACCGGCGTCCGCGTCGGGCACCGCTGGAAGCTGGTCGGCAACGCGGTGAGCGTGCGGATGGCGTCGTGGGTGGGGCACCGGATCGACCACCCGAAACCGTTCATCGCCGCGACCGAGGCGCTGCACGGTCAGCGCTGGCCAACCGCCGCGTGGGGCCGCGGCGGCGCGGCCTACCGCGTGGTCGCGTCGACGTGGCCGGTCAGCGAACCGTACGAGGATCTCGCCGGCTTCCTCGACGAGTCCCGGCTGCTGTCGGCGCGGGCGACGGCCGGGTTCCTGCGCCGCGCCCGGTCGGGCAGCCTGCGGTTCGCGCCCGGGTTCCTCGACGACGTGGAGAACCACCTCGACCGGATGGGTGGGCACCCGCAGGTGGCGGCATGACGGTGTGCGAGGACGCCCTGTTCGAGAACCCGCTGATCGCGTACCCGTTGAAGGCGGCGCTGCGCGGTGCGGGACCGCGGCCGGACCCGACCAGCGACCGCGGCGAGAAGAAGAACTACGCGCAGCGGCTGTCGAACCAGCTCGCACAGACCGTCGCCGACGCGCTGCGCCGCCTCTATCCCAACATCACCCCGACGGCGACCGGGTCCGGTCAGGAGGCGGTGGTCGATGTCGCGAAGGGTCGCAAGCGTCTCGACGTGAAGGCCCTGGACCCGACGCTGGGTCTCACGTTGTGCGTGTCGATCAAGACCTACAGCTTCCGCGACTTCAGCCCGTCGTCGGGCAGGCTCGGGCGCTGGACGAAGAACATCGTCCGCAACGACCACGAACTGCGCGGCGAGGCGATGGTGCTGCACCAGCGCCAGCCCTACAGCGTGCTGGTGGCGGTGATGTTCGAACCGTTGGCGACGTGTGAAGACGGGGATCCGTCCCGGCCCAGCGACAGCGCGAAATCGTCCTTCGCACACCATGTCACGACGCTGTCGAAGCGGGCCGGGCGCGGGAAGCGGCCGGTGCTCGGCGGGCCCGACCGATTGTGGGTGGATCTCGGTGCGGAGGACACCCGCTACGACCTGTTCGAGAAGGTCTACATCTGTCTCTACGACGACGAGGGCGCGTGCCGGTTCTTCGACGTCGAGGAGTCGCCGCCGCGAAACGGGCGCCCGCCGGACTCGCAGACGCTGTCGTTCGCGGAGTTCGTCGACGCCGTACACGCGGAGGTGGAGCGGCGCAACCGGTTCGCGCCGACCTGGTCTGAA
Organism: Aldersonia sp.; assembly: GCA_036524855.1. GTDB lineage: Bacteria > Actinomycetota > Actinomycetes > Mycobacteriales > Mycobacteriaceae > Aldersonia. Next base: position 9,181 of record DATDBL010000042.1, read on the forward strand.
CCCGACGAGTCCGAACCCGAGGACGGCGAGTCCGACGACGCCGAGTGAGCGTGGCGACCCGCGCCCTGCGACGACGGCAGGCCCGCTGACCCCGCGCGACCCTGGCGACCCGCGCCCACCCCCGACTACGGTGGCCCACGTGAGCGCGCCCGCGACCGACCCGCGGACCAGCGCCCGGCTGAGCCGGCAGCGCCGCCGCGACACGGTCCCCGAGGTCGCGCTGCGCCGCGAACTGCACCGCCGCGGCCGGCGATTCTTCGTCGACCGCGCCCCGCTGGCCGGGCTGCGCCGCCGCGCCGATCTGGTGTTCCCGCGCAGTCGGGTCGCGGTGTACGTCGACGGCTGCTTCTGGCACTCCTGCCCGCAGCACGCGACCTACCCGAAGAACAACGCCCAGTGGTGGGCGGACAAGCTCGCGGGCAACGTCGCCCGCGACCGCGATACCGACCAGCGGCTGCGCAACGACGGCTGGACGGTGGTGCGGGTGTGGGAGCACGAAACCGCCGCCACGGCCGCAGATCGGGTCGAGGCGGCGCTGACCGCGCACGCGCAAAACACAGCGGCGCAGGGCGGTGAGCGAGCCGCCGATGCGTGAGCGCGTGCTCCGGATCTCGATCGCGGCACTGCTTGCGGTCGCCGGCGTGTGCTACTCGTCGTGGCTGCTGGAGTTCGTCATCGACACCGGCCTCGACCCGATCC
>DATDBL010000043.1:0-15544 GCA_036524855.1 Aldersonia sp.
GGTGCGGGGTTCGACGCCTCGGCCATGGGCCGGGTCGCGTCGAACGTCTCGCCGCAGGAGCGGCAGCGGTACTCGTAGCGAGGCATGCGCTCAGGATATCCGCCGAACCTCACCCGATGTACCGCTGCAACCGCGCCGACAACCGCGGCTCCAGAGTCCCGTCCGCGTCGACGCGTTCCTCGACGTAGGCCAGGTCGCCGCCCTCGACGATGCCGTACAGGCGTTTCGCGCCGCCCACAACCGTCGCGGACTGGCTGCGGATCACGACGTCGGTCGCCAATTCCCAGGACGACTGGGTGAGCGCGTGACCGTAGAAAAGTTCGACCACGCCCGACGCGTGGGTCAGCAGGAGTTCGAGCACCTCGGCGGTGGCCGGATCGGTGGCGTCGGGGTCGGTCGCGACCCGCCAGAAGCCCCGCTCGCGCAGGTCGGGTCCGACGTAGTCGCCGCCCTTGCCGATCACCCACGAGCGGGCGTCCCAGGTCAGATAGTTGCCGCCGTCGTGGGCGACGATGATCTCCTGGCCGAAACGGTAGTCGCCGGTGCCGGCATTGTTGCCCTCGCCCTCGCCGCGCCATACCCCGACCATCGGCAGCAGAGCGAGCAACGCGGGATCGAGATCCGGCCCGAGCCGGAGGTTTGCGGTGTCCTCGGGAAGCGGGAGGTCCGGCAGGACGGGAATGTTGCGACCACCGGTGGACTGTGCTCGGACGGCGGCGTCGGCGACCGCCCGGTCACCGCTGCGACGCTGCGTCGCCCCCGTAGTCGCCTCGGAAGGCTGCGCGGACGTCGTCTCGGAAGGCTGCGCGGAGGAAGGCTCCGGCGCAGGCGCGTCCCGGCTCACGACTCGTCGGTGACCAGCCGGTAGATGACGTACAGACCGAACCAGAGGATCAGCACGGAGGCGAGCCCCAGCAGAATTTCGAAGAAGAGGACCACGCGCAGATTCTATCCCGCCGGGCAGGCACCGGAACCACGTAGGCAGCCACACAGACGCGAGCGACCCCGGACTACCTGCATGTCCGGGGTCGTTCGTGAAGTTTGTTACACGCCGACCTTGACGTCCACGTTGTGGATGCCGTTGGCGGTCGGATGCACGTCGGCCGAGCCGTTGCCCGACGCCGAGAGAGCCCGCACGGTCCAGTCGCCGGGGGCGGCGAAGAACCGGAAGTCGCCCGTGCCGGACGCCACGACCTCCGCGGTGAACTCGCCGGACCCGTCGAGCAGTCGCACGAATGCGCCGCCGACGGGCTGGCCGTCATCCGCGAGCACGCGACCGGTGATCACGGTTTCCTTCTCGACGTCCACGCCGGCCGGGATGGCCTGTCCCTGAGTAGGTGCTGCACACATTTCGATTACTCTCCCAATTCGATCGGAACACCCACGAGCGAGCCGTATTCGGTCCAGCTCCCGTCGTAGTTCTTGACATTTTCGTGGCCCAGCAGCTCCTGGAGCACGAACCACGTGTGCGAAGACCGCTCGCCGATACGGCAGTAGGCGATGGTCTCCTTGGAGCCGTCCAAGCCGGCCTCCGCGTAGAGCTTGGCGAGGTCGTCGTCCGACTTGAACGTGCCGTCCTCGTTCGCCGCCTTGCTCCACGGCACGTTGATGGCGCCCGGGATGTGTCCGGGACGCTGGCTCTGCTCCTGCGGCAGGTGCGCCGGAGCGAGGATCTTGCCGGTGAACTCGTCGGGCGAGCGCACATCGACGAGGTTCTTGACGCCGATCGCGGCGACGGTCTCGTCCCGGAACGCGCGGATCGAGATGTCCTGGTCGGCCGCCTTGTAGGTGGCGGCGGTGCGGTTCGGCACGTCCTTGGCCAGCGGACGCCCGTCGAGTTCCCACTTCTTGCGGCCACCGTCGAGCAGTTTCACGTCGTCGTGGCCGTACAGCTTGAAGTACCAGTAGGCGTAGGCGGCGAACCAGTTGTTGTTGCCGCCGTAGAGGACGACGGTGTCGTCGTTGGCGATGCCACGCGAGGAGAGCAGATCGGAGAACTGCTCGCGGTTCACGAAGTCACGCCGGACCTGGTCCTGCAGATCCTTCTTCCAGTCGAGCTTGACGGCGCCCGCGATGTGGCCGCCGTCGTAGGCCGAGGTGTCCTCGTCGACCTCGACGAACACGGTCTTCGGCGCGTTGAGGTTCTGCTCGGCCCAGTCGGCGGAGACCAGGACGTCGGAGCGAGCCATAGTTTTCCTTTCGGTGTTTGTCGTGAGTTTGGGTCAGGCGCCCGAACGGATTCGGAGCACCAGGGGATAGATCTGGCAGCCCAGGCAGATGCCGAAGGCCGCGTTGAGCAGGGCCGCGAACAGCGCGAACGCGACGAACACGACGCCCAGCGTCGGCGCGCCCGACAGGTACGAGACCAGGCCGGCCGCCGCGAACGCGAACCCGACCGCCTGCGCGAACCGCAGCGGCGCGACAGGTTCGCGCTCGGTCACCGGTCCCAGCAGGGGCGCTACGAGCACGGCGTACAGCCGACCGTACGGGCTGCGCCGCGGACCCAGCGCGGCGCCCAGGGCGAACACAACGGTCTGCACGGCGAGCAGGACGAGCGCGACGGGAATCGAGAAGATCGAAACCACGAGCACGGCGACGAGAACGGTGGTGGTGGCCCACGCGGCGAAGCGGGGACCACGCACGTCGACGAGGTCGACGACGGGGGTGGTGGGTGTGGGCGTGACGGACGCGGGCAGTTCGGAAGGCAAAGCGGTGCTCCTGCGGGCAGATTGCGTTCGGCGGACGCGATCCGATCGATCACCGGGAACCCGGTCGGTCGTTAGGAACGACGACGACCCAGGCAGACGGCCGGGACGATCAGCGGCAGAGGCGACAACAACACGCGCCGAGGCGGCACAGATCGAGTGCGCGGCGTCGGGTGAGCATGAGCTCGTGGTGTTGCACGTCGCGGAGTCTACCTGCTCCTACAGAAATGTCGATAAACGGTTGTCGTCACGCACTCAACGGCGCCAGCGCGGTGCGCAGGTCCGCCGCCGACGGCACCCCGGAGATGCGGAAACGCTCGGTGGCGGCGGCGTCGAAGATGAACGTCGTGGGCAGCGAGAGAACGCCGAGTTCCTTCGCGATCGCCGGGTGTTCGTCGATGTCGAGTTCGACGTCGGCGGGCGGGCGCGGCGAGTCCGCGAGTTGGGCGACAGTCGAGGACACCACCCGCCGCACCGCCGCGCACGGTCCACACCAGTCCGCGGAAAAGTGCAGCACCGTCGGTCCGTCGCCATTGAGCCCGACCTTCGCGAGCAGGTGCGCCCGGTCGGGAGCGGCAGTAGGTATACCGGCAGTAGGTATATAAGAGCTGCGGACTCGGCCGGCACGCCGGCGCAGCAGCAGGCCGACCGCCGTCGCGAGCACGAGGGCGGCCGCCAGGATCATGATCTGCGTCATAACGTCTCTGATCTCAGGGAGTGCGGAGCTTTTCGAGGTCGATCACTACATTCTGGCCCTCTCCCTCGATCACAATCTGTGAACCCTGCGCCGACACGCCCGTGGGAACCACGCCGAACGGCAGCGCGCGGGTATCGATCGTGCGGCCGAACCTCGCGAGCACCACGGGGCGGACGACGTCGACGTCGACCGGGATCGTGCTCGTGGCGGGCGCACCGTCCGCCTCGGTGGCGAAATCTCGCGCGACGATGTGGACGCGGTTGCCGTCGAGCACCAGGTCTGCCCGCAAGCTCACCTGCTGCTCGGCGTCGCCGATCGGAATCGTGCCGGTCAGCACCACGCCGCTGTCCGTGGTCGTACCGGAACCGCCGGTGCCGCCGGTGCCGTCCGACTTGTCCGCCGCCGGGGCAGAAACCTGCAGGTCGGGAATGCCGTACAGCTGCCCCAGCTCGGTGGCGTCGATCTTGATCCGACCATAGAGCTTGTCCGCCGGCACGGTCGTCACGGTCCCGTCGACCAGTTCCCCGATCGGGATCGACGCTCCCTCCAGCGACGCCTCCAGCACGACCTCGCCGAGTTCGGCGGAGCGGACCCCCTGCGCGCGAATGTCGACGCCCTCGTACTTGCCGTTGACCGCCTGGGCGAGGAACGAGAACCCCCGGATCGTGACGGACGGGTCGGAGTCGAGGTCTGCCCCGTCGCGTAGTTCCCGCGACAGCCGGTACTCGGCGTAGGCCGCCGCGCCGAAGTCGACCAACACCAGCAGGCCGACCAGGGCCAACAGGCCGATGACGAGTTTGCGCACGGGGACATTCTTACCGTGGTGTGACGTCCGGGTTGCTGCGCGTCGCACCTGCTGGATGGGCGCCCTACCCACCGGTCGCGCTAATCTGTCCCCCGAGGCAGCTGATTTCCAACTGCATTTCCGGCCTGGAGGGAGGGACGGATGGAATTGATCCTGCTGACTTCCGACCCCGATCCGGAGTCGGTATTACCCTCGTTGGCGCTGCTCGCGCACACCGTCCGACCCGCACCGAGCGAGGTCGCGTCCCTGCTCGAGGCCGGCACCGCCGACGTCGCGCTCGTCGACGCCCGCACCGACCTCGCCGCGGCACGCGGGCTGTGCCGGCTGCTCGGCAGCACCGGGTCGGCCGTTCCAGTGGTGGCCGTGCTGACCGAGGGCGGGCTGGTCGCCGTCAACACCGACTGGGGGCTCGACGACATCCTGCTGCCCGGCACCGGCCCCGCCGAACTCGACGCCCGGCTGCGCCTACTGGTCGCCCGCAGGGGCGGGCTGGCCAGCCCGGAGAACACCGGCAAGATCACCCTCGGCGAACTCGTCATCGACGAGGGCACCTACACCGCGCGGCTGCGCGGGCGCCCGCTCGACCTCACCTACAAGGAGTTCGAGCTGCTCAAGTACCTCGCCCAGCACGCGGGCCGGGTGTTCACCCGCGCGCAGCTGCTGCAGGAGGTGTGGGGCTACGACTTCTTCGGCGGCACCCGCACCGTCGACGTCCACGTGCGACGGCTGCGCGCCAAGCTCGGCCCCGAGTACGAGTCGCTGATCGGGACGGTCCGAAACGTCGGCTACAAGGCGGTGCGCCCGAGCCGCAGCAACAAGCCGGACGGACCGGTCGCCCTCGACGACAGCGACGGTGCCGACGCGCCCGAGGTCGACGCGCCCGAGGTCGACAACCTTGCCGACGACGAGACCGAACTCAGCCCCGTCAACGGGACGGCACCCTGAGCGTGGACTGGACCACCACCCTCGACGACGCCACTGCCCGCGCCGTCGCCGCACTGATCGACGACGCCACCGCCTGCGACGGCACCGCGCCGGTGTCCGAACAGGCGGTGCACACGCTCACTCAAGACTCGTCGGCGCAGCACGGGTTCGTCCGCGACAACGGCAACGTTGCCGGCTACGCCAATCTCGTCCCCGCACACGGCGGACATCCCGCGATGGCAGAGGTCGTGGTCGGCCCCGACCACCGCGGCCGTGGCATCGGCACCACCCTCGTCGCGGCGGCGCTGGCCGAGGGCGGCGACGGTGCCCGGGTGTGGGCCCACGGCGACCTTCCCGCGGCGAAAGCGGTCGCATCCAAGCTGGATCTGAAGCCCGCCCGCGAACTGCTCCAGATGCGTCGCCCGCTCGCCGTCGATCTACCCGAACTTGTTGTGCCCGAAGGTATTACGCTGCGAACATACGTCGGCTCGGGGGACGACCCGGCGATCCTGCGGGTGAACAGCGCCGCGTTCGCCCGGCATCCCGAGCAGGGTGGGTGGACCGAGCACGACGTCGACGTGCGCCGCCGGTCGGACTGGTTCGACCCCGCCGGCCTGTTCCTCGCCACCGACCCCGACGGCACACTGCTCGGTTTCCACTGGACCAAGGTGCACGCCGGCACCGACGGCACCGACGGCACTGACGGCACTGACGCCACCGACCCGCCGATCGGCGAGGTGTACGTCGTCGGGATCGACCCGGGCGCGCAGGGACGCGGACTCGGCCGCCTGCTCACTCTCGCCGGTCTGCACTACTTACGCGAGCGCGGACTCGGCGCGGTACTGCTCTACACCGAGGCCGACAACACCGCTGCCGTGCACACCTACGAGCGCCTCGGATTCACCCGCTACCACGTCGATGTGGCCTATGCGGCAGCCGCAGCGTCAGGCCACGACACCACGGCGTAATCGGACATACGGGTGCGCCGTGTTCATCTCCCGTTCACCTTCGCGCGGCCGTCCGTCCACCGGCGACACCTAGGTTTTTGCAGTGGGCGACGTCGCGTCGCCCCAGCGGCCATCCCGCCTGCCGCTTCACCGTGGCTCGGCTCGACGGTCGGGACGCACGCGAAAGATGAGGAGTCCGTTGAAACTCGAGCGCAGCAGCGCCCTGATCGGCATGGTCGCCGCGGGCGCACTGGTCTTCACCGCCTGTGGCAGCGACGACAACACCGCCAGCGGCGGAGCGGACGTGTCCGAGTCCACCGCATCGTGCGAGGGCAAGGCCACACTGTCCGGCGCGGGGTCGTCGGCGCAGAAGAACGCGATGGATGCCTTCACGTCGGCCTACATCGCAGCCTGCCAGGCCAAGGGCAAGACGGTCAACGTCGCGTACAACCCCAGCGGATCCGGTGACGGCCGCACCCAGTTCATCGCCAACCAGGTCGACTTCGCCGGTTCCGACTCGGCGATCAAGGGCGACCAGGCCGCCCAGGCCGCACAGCGGTGCGCCGGCAGCGAGGCATGGAACATCCCGCTCGTGTTCGGCCCGGTGGCGCTCGCCTTCAACATCGACGGCGTCGACAACCTCGTACTGAGCGGCGAGACCGCCGCGAAGATCTTCAACGGCCAGATCACCACCTGGAACGACCCGGCGATCGCCGCGCTGAACGAGGGCACCACGTTGCCCGACACCCCGATCACGGTGTTCTTCCGCTCCGACTCGTCGGGCACCACCGACAACTTCCAGCAGTACCTCGAGGCCGCGTCGAACGGAAACTGGACCCAGGGCGCGGGCTCCGACTTCAAGGGCGGCGTCGGTCAGGGCGCGAAGGGTTCGGCCGGCGTTGCGCAGGCCGTGGCGACCACACCGGGGTCGATCACGTACGTCGAGGCGTCCTTCGCCGACCAGAACCAGTTGAAGGCCGCCGCCATCGACACCGGGTCCGGCGCGGTGGAACTGTCCACCGAGACGGCGAGCAAGTCGATCGAGAGCGCGAAGTTCATCGAGGAGGGTGGCGGCAACCTCGCCCTGGACCTGAAGCAGACGTACGCCAGCAACGAGCCCGGCGCGTACCCGCTGATCCTCGCCACCTACGAGATCGTCTGCTCCAACGGCTATCCCGCCGACACCGCCGAAGGTATCAAGTCCTTCCTCACCAGCGCGGTGAACGAGGGCCAGCAGGGCCTCGAGGAACTCGGCTACGTTCCGCTGCCGGAGACGTTCAAGGAGACGGTCGTGGCGTCGATCGACGCGATCGGCGGCGCTCCGACCCAGTAGGGCCACCCGGGCGTCGAGCCGGACCTACCATCACCACAAGGACAAGGAACGTGAGCGCACATGAGTGACGCGCCGACCCGTCCGAGGGCCGACGCCTCGGGCCCCCTCGACGAGGGGGCCGGGGGCGGGCCGCCGACGACCAGCCCGCCCGACCGCACGGAGGCCAAAATCGCGACTCAGCCCCCGCCCGGCAAGAAGGTCTCCCGGCCGGGGGATCGGATCTTCAGCACGCTCGCGACCTCCGCGTCGGTGTTCATCACGGTCCTCATCGCGGCGATCGGCATATTCCTGGTCTGGCGCGCGGTGCCGGCGCTCCAGCGCAACCAGGTCAACTTCCTCACCAGCAGCGTGTGGAACACCACCGACATCAACGACATGGCGTTCGGTGTGCTGGATCTGTTCCAGGTCACCGTGCTCGTGTCGTTCTTCGCGCTGCTGTTGGCGATGCCGGTGGCGCTCGGCATCGCGATCTTCATCAGCAACTACGCGCCCGCCCGGGTCGCCCGCCCGCTGGCCTACGTCGTCGACCTGCTGGCCGCGGTGCCGTCGATCGTGTACGGGCTCTGGGGCCTGCTGGTGTTCGCGCCGGCGATCAGCCCGTTCGCGGTGTGGCTGAACGAGAACCTCGGCTGGTTCTTCCTGTTCTCCACCGGATCCGGGTCGGTCGCGGGCGGCGGGACGATCTTCACCGCCGGCATCGTGCTTGCCGTGATGATCCTCCCGATCATCACGGCCGTCTCGCGCGAGGTGTTCACCCAGACCCCGGTGTCGCACATCGAGGCCGCCCTCGCGCTCGGCGCCACCCGATGGGAGGTCGTCAAAACGACCGTGCTGCCGTTCGGCCGGTCCGGCTACATCAGCGGGTCGATGCTCGGCCTCGGCCGCGCCCTCGGCGAGACGATGGCGCTATACATGATCCTGCGCACCACGACCCAGCCGTTCAGTTGGTCGCTGTTCGACGGCGGGTCGACCATCGCGTCGAAGATCGCGCTGGGCTACGCAGAGTTCAACAACGACATTCAGGCCGGCGCCTACATCGCGGCGGGTCTGGTGCTGTTCATCCTCACCTTCGTCGTCAACGCCACAGCGCGGGCCGCCGTCGCGGGAAGGAAGGCCAAGTGACCGCCACCACCGACCTTGACCGGCCGGTCAAGCCGCCGACTTTCGAGAAGCTGAGCCTCCGGCGCCGCACCACAGACCTCACCGCGACCGTCCTCGTGTCGCTGGCGGTCCTGATCGCGCTGATCCCGCTGGTCTGGGTGATCGCCACCGTGATCGCCAAGGGTCTCCCGGCGTTGATAAGCCCCACCTGGTTCACCCACTCGTTCAGCGGCCTGTCGGCCGCGTCGAGCGGCGGCGGCATCTACCACGCGCTCATCGGCAGCATCCTGCAGGGCCTGGTATGCGCGGTGCTGTCCGTGCCGCTGGGCATCTTCGTCGCGATCTACCTCGTCGAGTACGCCACCGGCGGCCGGCTCGCGCGGGTCACGACGTTCATGGTCGACATCCTCTCCGGTGTCCCCTCGATCGTCGCGGCGCTGTTCATCTACGCGCTGTGGGTCGCGACCTTCGGGTTCCCGAAGTCGGCGTTCGCAGTGTCGCTGGCGCTGGTGCTGCTGATGGTGCCGGTGGTGGTGCGCAGCACCGAGGAAATGCTGCGGATCGTTCCGATGGACCTGCGCGAGGCGTCCTACGCGCTGGGTGTGCCGAAGTGGAAGACCATCGCGCGCATCGTGATTCCGACCGCGTTGCCGGGTATCATCACCGGCGTCATGCTGGCGCTCGCGCGCGTGCTCGGCGAGACCGCGCCGCTGCTGATCCTGGTCGGCTACGCCCCGTTCATCAACTTCAATCTGTTCGACGGCGAGATGGGCACCCTGCCCGGCGTCATGGTCGCCGAGATGAACAACCCGACCGCGGCCGGTTCCGACCGCATTTGGGGCGCGGCGCTGACCCTCATCCTGCTGATCGCGGTGCTCAACATCGCCGCCAAGATCATCGGACACTTCTCCTCGGTGCGTGCCAAGTGAGCGCACCACGTGACACCCCAAGGGAGCACTGATGGCCAAGCGTCTCGACCTCAAGGACGTCAACATCTACTACGGCAAGTTCCACGCCGTCGCCGACGTGACGCTGTCGGTGCCCCCGCGCAGCGTCACCGCGTTCATCGGCCCGTCCGGCTGCGGCAAGTCGACAGTGCTGCGCACGCTGAACCGGATGCACGAGGTGATCCCGGGGGCGTACGTCGAGGGGTCGGTGTTGCTCGACGGCGAGGACATCTACGACCGGCAGATCGACCCGGTGGCCGTCCGCCGCGACATCGGCATGGTCTTCCAGCGGCCGAACCCGTTCCCCACCATGTCGATTCGCGACAACGCCGTGGCCGGTCTGAAGCTGCAGGGGGTGCGCAGCCGCAAGCAACTCGACGAGGTCGCGGAGCGGTCGCTGCGCGGCGCCAACCTGTGGAACGAGGTCAAGGACCGCCTCGACAAGCCCGGCGGCGGCCTGTCCGGCGGTCAGCAGCAGCGCCTGTGCATCGCCCGCGCGATCGCGGTCTCGCCAGACGTCCTGCTGATGGACGAGCCCTGCTCCGCGCTGGATCCGATCTCGACGCTCGCGATCGAGGATCTGATCCAGGAGTTGAAGAAGAACTTCACGATCGTCATCGTCACGCACAACATGCAGCAGGCGGCGCGGGTCAGCGATCAGACGGCGTTCTTCAACCTCGAGGCCACCGGCAAGCCCGGCAAGCTCATCGAGATCGACGACACCGAGAAGATCTTCTCCAACCCGACCCAGAAGGCGACCGAGGACTACATCTCCGGCCGTTTCGGGTGATGCGGCGGGGGCGGTGCCTACGAGGTCACAGCGACCTCAGCGCGTTCTCCGACTCCAGCTCGACCGCGGTCTTTCCGGTCGCGAGGAAGATCACCCGCCGCCCGACCTCCACGGCATGGTCGGCGAAGCGCTCGTAGAAGCGACCGAGCAGTGTGATGTCGACGGCCGCGGCGACGCCGTGCTGCCAGTCGCGGTCCATCAGCACCGTGAACAGGTGTCGGTGCAGGTCGTCCATCGCCTCGTCCTCGACGCGGATCCGCGCCGCGCGCTCGGGATCCCGCGTCTCGATGACCTCCTTCGCCGCCGCACCGAGCGCCACCGCGATCCGGCCCATCTCGGCGAAGTAGCCGTTGACCTCCTCCGGCAGCGCGTGCGCGGGATGGCGGCGACGGGCGATCTTCGCGATGTGCAAGGCCAGCGCGCCCATACGGTCGACGTCGGCGACGATCTGGATCCCGCTCACCACCGACCGCAGGTCGCCGGCGACCGGGGCCTGCAGCGCGAGCAGCGCGAACGCCTTCTCCTCGGCTTCGTGGGTGAGGGCGGCGATGCGGTCGTAGTCGGTGATCACCTGTTCGGCGAGGGAAAGGTCGGCCTGCAGCAGGGCCTCGGTCGCGCGGTCCATCGCCGATCCGGCATACCCAGCCATCTCACCCAGGATCGCCGACAGCTCGTTCATCTGTTCCGTATAGACCACTCGCATGCCACAAACCTACTTCCCGGTCGTCCCCGAGTCACTGCCGCGCGGTGAACGGACGGTGAATGGCGAACGTCGAAAGCGTGCGGTTTGCCCAGCTAGCTGCAGGTGTCGTCGCCGGCGTTGGTGATCGACAGGTCCGGCGGCAACTGTACTGCGGTGCTGCTCTGCACCGGTGGCGGCGGTGGGGCAGCGACGCCGCTCCCGGCCTCGGCGGGCGCTTGGACTTCGCCGTCGAACTCGGACCCGAGGACGAGTTCGATGATTCCGCCGAGGTTGTCGGTCTCCTTCATCGTCGCCCCAGGAATCGTCGACGCGACGGTCGCGGCCTCGGCCTCGCTGCCCGCGGAGTAGCGGACGACGGTCGAGGAACTCATCCCCGAGTAGTTGCCGAGGCTGTAGATCGGGAAGCCATACGCGCCGAGTGCCTCCGCGGCGGTCGCGGCCCGCCCCTCCTGACCGGTCGCGTTCGACACCTGCAGCGCCACCGTATCCGGCGCGACCGCGATCAGCTCGGGCGCCGACGGCGTCGAGGTCGTCGTCGACGACGAATCCTCGGGCCGCTCCTCGCCCGGCAGCGGGTCGTCGTCGATGATCGCGTGGAAGATCGCGTGGATGTCGGCGGTGCGCGGGATCTCGTTGCCCCACTCATTGGTTCCCGACGTCGGCACGGTGAGGAACGTCACCGCCCCGGCGTCGACGTTCTGCAGCGAGCGCCCGAGTCGGATCAGGTCCTGGGTGGTCACCTTCTCGACGAACGTGTCGCGCGTGAACGCGTTGACGAACCCGTTGAGCTTGGTCGGGTCGAGCAGCACCTTGTTCGACAGCGCCGAGCGCAGCAGCGACGAGAGGAACAACTGCTGCCGCTTGATCCGGCCGTAGTCACCGTTGCCCTCGGTCTCGATGTTGCGGGCGCGAACGTAGTTCAACGCGGTCGCGCCGTTGATCGTCTGCCGGCCCGTGTTGGGCATGATCAGGCCGAGTTCGGCGTCGTTGAGCGGGACGGTCGTGCACACCTCGACGCCGCCGACCTCGTTCACCATCGACTCGAACCCGGCGAAGTCGATCCCGACGAAATGCCCGATGCGCAGGCCCGACATCTTCTGGATCACCTTCACCAGGCACTTCGGCCCGCCGAGCGCGTAGACCGCGTTGAGTTTCTCGCCGTAGGCCTCGGGATACCAGTCGCTGGTGTAGGAGGCGGTGTCGTTGTCCCAGCCCTGACACTCCGGGCGGGTGACGTCGAGGTCGCGGGGGAACGACACCGCGACGACACGTTCCCGGTTTGCGGGGATGTTGACGAGCATGATCGTGTCCGACCTCGCGCCCGCCGCGTCGTCGGTGGTGCCTGCGCCGATCTGGCTGTTCGCGCCGGCGCGCGAGTCGGTGCCGATGATCAGGTAGGTCTCGTCGCCAGTCTGCCCGATGGGGTCGATCACGTCGGGGGAGTTCTCGTCCAGCGCCGCGACCTGTAGGAACGAGTTGTCCGTCGAGCGCAGATACCCCCACACCACACCGGTGGCGAGCAGAGCCGTGATCGCGCACATCGCCATGGCGGCGCGGCCGGCGATGCGCCAGCGACGACGGCGTCTCAGCTTGCTGAGTTCGAGGCGGGTCAGCGCCGGTTTGTTGGTGGCCGGTCCGACCGGCTGCGGTTGCGCGGGCGGCGGCGGAGCGTCGGTGAAGTATCGCTCCCAGGGAGCGAGGCCGTCCGGTCCCGGAGGGCGAGCACCGTCACCTTCACCCACCGATGAACCTTGCCTCTCGCAGCAGTCGTCGTGCGACTAGTGTCCTTGCACCGTCGTGTCGACGATCCAGAGCAATGATAACGATTCCGAAACGACACACGGTCGATGCGGATACGGCCCGCGGGTCATCCCCCCGAATGCATGAGATCCGCGCCGGCGGGGACCGCGCAGTCGTCGGGGTCGTCGAGCCAGCCGTCGGGAAGCGCGACCTTCCCGGGGGAGCCCTGCCGCCCGCGTGGTCCTTCCGCGTCGGGCGGGAACGGGACGTCGGGGTCGAGCTGGGCGAGCAGCGCATCGAGCTCGTCCAGGGTCGATACCAGCGACATCGCGACCCGCATCTCCGGGCCCGCCGGGAAGCCGCGCAAATACCACGCGACATGCTTGCGGATCTCCCGCAGCCCCTTGTCCTCGCCGTGGTGCGCGGCCAGCAGCTCGGCGTGCCGACGGATGATGCGGGCGACCTCGCCGAGCGTCGGTGGCGTGGGCTCCGGGTCGCCACGCATCGCCGCGGCGAGTTCGGCGAACAGCCACGGCCGCCCGAGGCAACCACGCCCGACCACGACCCCGTCGCAGCCGGTCTCCGCCATCATCCGCAGGGCGTCGGCGGCGGCGAAGATGTCCCCGTTGCCGAGCACGGGCACGTCGGTGACGTGCTGTTTCAGCGCGGCGATCTGATCCCAGTCCGCGGCACCCGAGTAGCGCTGTGCCGCGGTGCGGGCGTGCAGCGCGACCGCGGCGGCGCCCTCCTGCGCAGCGATACGACCGGCGTCGAGGTGGGTGTGATGGTCGTCGTCGATGCCGATGCGGAACTTGACGGTGACGGGCACCTGTGTGCCTTCGGTCGCCTTCACCGCCGCGGCGACGATCCGACCGAACAGGCTGCGCTTGTAGGGCAGCGCGGCGCCGCCGCCCTTGCGGGTGACCTTGGGCACCGGGCAGCCGAAGTTCATGTCGATGTGGTCGGCGATGTTCTCGTCGACGATCATCCGGGCGGCGTCGTAGGTCGTCTGCGGGTCGACGGTGTAGAGCTGCAGCGACCGCGTCGATTCGTCGGGCGCGAACGCGGTCATGTGCAAGGTCGCGGGCTGGCGCTCGACCAGCGCCCGCGCGGTGACCATTTCGCAGACGTAGAGACCGGACACGCTGCCGGCGCGGGCGACCTCGAGTTGACGGCACAGCGACCGGAACGCGACGTTGGTCACCCCCGCCATCGGCGCGAGGACGACGGGACTGGCGAGTTCGAGCGACCCGATACGTAGCGATGTCATCGGGCGTGCGGGTCGGGCGTCAGGACGCCTGCTGCTCGCGCTTCTTGGCTTCTCGCGCGAGCAGACGGTCACGTTGCTCCTCGAATTTCAGCACGTCCTTCGCAAGCTTCTCCAGGAACAGGCCCATCCGCTCCCGGGTCTGCTCGCCGCGCGAGGTGAAGTCGTTGCGCTCGAAGATCCTCCATTTGCGCAGCACCGGCCACAGGACCTCCTCGAGGTGCTGGCGCAGGTCGTAGATGCCGTGCTTGGCCATCAGCACGCCGTTGCGGCGGAAGTTCGGCATGCCGGCGCCGGGCATCTGGAAGTTCTCGACGATCAGGTCGATCGCGTCGAGCGCCTGGTCCGGCGCGAGGTCGAGCGCCGCACCGCACATGTTGCGGTAGAAGATCATGTGCAGGTTCTCGTCGGCCGCGATGCGCTGCAGCATCCGGTCGGCGATCTCGTCGTCACAGGCCTTGCCGGTGTTGCGGTGGCTGACCCGGGTCGCGAGTTCCTGGAAGGTGACGTACGCGACCGACGGCAGGAAGCCGGCTTCCACCGCCGCCGGCGAGGCGAACCCGTTGGTCATGTGCTCCATGCGCGCCTGCTCGAGCGCGACGGGGTCGACGGCCCGGGTGACGATCAGGTAGTCCCGCATCGCGATGCCGTGCCGGTTCTCCTCGGCGGTCCAGCGACCGACCCAGGTGCCCCAGGCCCCGTCCCGGCCGAAGCGGGTGGCGATCTCGCGGTGGTACGACGGGAGGTTGTCCTCGGTGAGCAGGTTCGTGATCATCGCCGCTTTGGCGGTCTCCGACAGCCTGCTCTGCTCGGGCGACCAGTCCTCACCGCCGAGGAACTTGAAGTCGCGGCCCTCGCTCCACGGGACGTAGTCGTGGGGGTGCCACTCCTGCGCCATCCCGAGGTGGCGGTCGAGGTTGGCGGCCACCACCGGCTCGAGCTCCTCGAGGAGGTTCGGCGGCACGGCCGCCTCGGGTGTGGTCGACGTGCCGGTCATCGCAGCTCCCTCGGTGGTTGTCCCCGCCCGAAGCAGCCTACGCCCCGGACGTGGCCGGGTACCGGGGTCAGGCCTCGGCGCTGGCCAGGATGCCGGCGACGAGCGCGTCGATGTCGACGTACGAGCTCTCGCTGCCGAACGGGACCACGCGGGAGGTGGCCTCGAGGAAGGAGGCCACCACGACGGCGCGGGCCTGCAGGGTGGACTCGCCGTCGGGGGAGCAGAGCTCGATGACCACGGTCTCCTCGCCGGAGCCGTCGGTCGAGGGCCACAGGTGGACGTCGCCGTCGCCCGTCGGCTCGAAGAGGCCGAGGCGCAGCAGCTCGCGGGCGAACGTCCAGCAGACACGCTCACCGGTGGTGTCGAAGACGGCGGCCACCGCGAACGGGTCGGCGGGGTCGTAGCTCAGCTCGACGCCGACGGGCGTCACGGTGCCGTGGGGAGCGAAGAGCTCCATCGTGAGCGACGTGACGACGGGGACAGGGGCGACCGTGCCCGAAAATTCCATAGCCCCATGGTGGCGGGTAACCGCTTGGCTGGGCACGTACGGACGGCCCTTCCTGTGTAGTGCCGATGCGTCAATCCGCG
>DATDBL010000044.1:0-11278 GCA_036524855.1 Aldersonia sp.
TGTGGGCCAACCGAGCGGCGGCCGAGATGCTCGAGTTCACCGTCGAGGAACTCATGCCGCTCAAGGCGCCCGACATGAGTTCCCAGGAACAGCGTTACCGCCGCTCGGTGGGCCGGCAGTGGCTGCAGGACGCCGTCGAGGACGGTGTGGCCGTGACCGAATGGGCGTACCGGGCCAAGAGCGGTCGGGTGATTCTCACCGAGGCGATCGCGATCCGGGTGGAGTTGACCGAGCGCACCGTGGTGATGGTGCAGTTCCGCGACATCGAACGCGAGGCGCTGATGCGCCGCCACCTGGTCCGCACCGAGGCCGACCTCACCCGCACCGAGGCGCGGCTGTCCGCGTTCCTGCGCAACATGGCCGAGGGCATTCTAGTGCTCGACGACGACGCCCGCATCACCTATGCGAGCGAGGCGGCGGCGACGCTGCTCGACACCTCCGTCGAGGCGTTACAGGGTGCGTGCTTCCTCGACTTCTGCCGCGACGGCCGCGAAGGCGATGGGCCGCTCGGCGTGCGAACGGCGTTGCGGCGCACCCACGACCGCGGCGAGTCGCAGAGCGTGCGCTACGAGGTGGAACTGCCCAGCGGCCGACGGCGCTGGCATGCGGGCAGCTGTCAACTCATCGCGATCGAAAACGACCTGCGCGGATCGCTGCTGCTGTTCCACGACGTCACCGAGCACATCCTCACCGAGCAGGAGCACCGCCGCGACGCCCAATACCTCAACTACCTCGCCCGCTACAACGCGATGGGCGACATGGCGATGGCGATCGCGCACGAACTGGCGCAGCCCCTGGCGGCCGCAACGAATTTCATCGCCGGCACGCAGAGCCGCCTCGGCGGCCTTGCCGACCGCGAGGATCTGACCTGGGGTCTGGACAACGCGCGCAAGCAACTGGACCGGGCGCATCAGATCGTGCGCAGCCTGCGCGAGTACGTCACCCAGCTCGAGGAATCCCAGCAGAGCGTGGACCTCAACGAGATCGTCGAGGACTGTAAGCATTTCATCGACATTCGGGCCAAGGACAAGCAGGTGCGGGTGTCCTACGAGTTGGCCGACGAACCACTGGTGATCGGCTGCGAACGGGTCCTGACCGGGCAGGTGGTGCTGAACCTGTGCTTCAACGCGATCGAGGAGATGGCGAACTGGCCGCAGGAGGAACGGGTCGTGCAGGTCCGCACGTCGCGCGGTGACAGCGACGCGAGGTTCACGGTCATCGACCGCGGCAAGGGCCTCGCGCACATCCCCGACGGCCGGATCTTCGACGGCGCGTTCACCTCCAAGGCGACGGGGCACGGCATCGGCTTGGCGCTGAGTCACCGCATCATCACCCGCCAGGGCGGCACCATCGACGCCACCGAGAACCCGCCGCACGGTGCGGTGTTCGAGTTCTCGCTGCCGCTCACGTAAGGGTTTCTCGCATACCGAATCTCGGTTTGCGCCGATAGCGTCGGGATACGACGATGGGAGTTGTGCAATGACCGATGTACTTTCGGCTGAGACTGTGCTTTCGACAGAGACTGCGAACGCGCATGCGTCGGGTAATGCGGCGACCGACAAGTGTGGTTGGACGCGTTTGTCGACGGTTGTAGTATCAACCGTGACGACGCGAGGAGGTCGGCCGTGCCGAAACTGGTGGACCACGACGAACGGCGCCGGGCGATCGTTGCCGCCGCCTGGCGCGTCATCGCGACCCGGGGCATCGACGGCACCAACATGCGTGACCTCGCCCGTGAGGCCGGCTACGCGAATGGTGCGCTGAGCCACTACTTCTCGGGCAAGGACGAGATCCTGCGCGCAGCCTACGACCACGTGTTCACCGCGACCAACGACCGCGTCGCGCGCGTGGTCGCCGACGACACCGGACTCGTGGCACTGCGCAAGTTCTGCCACGAGGTCATGCCGCTGACTTCGGAGACACTGCTCGAGGCGCGTATCGCGGTCTCGCTGTGGCAGCGAGGCCTCAATGACGAGCACATGGCGCAGACCAACCAACGTGCGCTGGCCGAATGGCGTCTGGCGATCACCGACTACCTGCGGCAGGCGCAGGACGAGGGCACCGTCGCCGACCTCGACGTGGCGGTCGCGGCGGAGCACCTGATGACCACGCTCGTCGGCATGCAGGTGACCGGAGCGCTCGACCCCGATGCGGCGACCCCTGCGTCGATGGTCGCGGTCATCGACGCGATCCTGGCCTCGTGGGCCCGCCGACTCGAATCATTGTGAAAGGAACGCTGATGGACGACACTGTCGCTGCCCTCGTGCGGCGCATCGAGGTACTGGAGGCCGAGGCGGAGATCCGCCGGATCCAGGCCCGGTACATGTTTCTGTGCGACACTCCGTGCCCCGAGTACGGCATGCGCGACGACGCCCACCGGATCGAGCTGATCCTCGACCTGTACGCCGAGGACGCCGTATGGGAAGGGGTGGGGGAGTACTACACCGGCCAGTTCGGCCGCGCCGAGGGCCGGGACGCGATCCGTGCGCACTTCGAGAACTTCTGGGGCGCAAAGCAGGACCCCGAGCTGGTGCTGAACGCGCACTACCTCACCTCGGAGCAGATCCATGTCCACGGCGACGAGGCCGACGGACAGTGGATTCACATGCAGCCGTGGCTGTTCTCCGACGGCACCGCGCTGCTGCGGTCGAGCCGGCTCAACAACGCGTTCCGCAGGATCGACGGTGCCTGGAAGATCACCCGGACCCGGACGGAGAACGTGTTCGTCGCGCCGTTGCCGTCGAAATTCGCCGAGAGCTACCCGTCGACGTCGGTGCTGCTGAAGCCCTGACCCCGCAACACGAATTCGGCCGGATCGCACTCGCGATCCGGCCGAATTCGTTTCTCGTTACGGTTCGTCCCAGGCAGCGTCGGCCTCCCAGTAGTCCATGCCGGTGGCGCTGACGTGGTGCCGCCACTCGGACGTGCGCCGCAGCAGTGGTTCGACTCGGGCGGTCACGGCGTCGGCGGCGTCCGGGCCGTCCGCGGGCGCCGTCCAGTGCACCCATTCGAGTTCGCGGCCGGCGGCGTCGTGGGTGAACAGGTCGACGTGGCGCCAGCCGTAGCCGAAGGTGTCGTTGTAGCAGGTCAGGGTCATGTGGCGGGAAGTCATGAGGCAGTCCATAGCGGTCGTCGGGCGGAACTGTTTGTAGCAGTATAGGAGTCGAGTGGGCGGCGGCGCCGTAAGGAAAGTACCTACACCGAGTCGTGGGTTTCCCAATTTTGCCTGCTCCGGCTTTTGCATACCGTGGAACGCGAAGGAGCCGACCGATTTGGAGCCACTCCCATGACTATTCAATTCACAGCGGACAACGTCTACGACCTCGCGCCCGCTGATCTTGTGCACCCGGACAAGGTTGCGGGTCGCATGTACACGGACCCAGAAATTTTCGAGCTGGAGATGTCGAAGATCTTCGAGCGCACCTGGGTGTGGGTTGCGCACGAGAGCGAGCTGCCCAAGGCGGGCAGTTTCAAGTCCACGCATGTGGGTCGCCAGCCGGTGATCGTCTCGCGTGACCGCAAGGGCAACCTGCACACCCTGCTGAACCGGTGCCGGCACCGCGGGGCCAGTGTGTGCGAGCAGCGCACCGGCACCGCGAACGGGTTCACCTGCCCGTACCACGCCTGGTCCTACGGCCTGGACGGCACGCTGCGCGGCATCCCGTACCCGGACGGATACGAGAACGTCATGGGCAAGGAGGGGATGGGGCTGAAGAAGCTGCGTACCGAGGCCTACGGCGGGATGATCTTCGCGACCTTCGACCACGACGCCGAACCTTTGGAGGAGTCCCTGGGGGACGTCCGGGGGTGGATCGACCGGTTCTTCGCCCAGGGCGGCGGGTATCCGGTGAAGGTGCTGGGCACGCACCAGTTCCGGTTCCGCGGTAACTGGAAGATCCAGTTGGAGAACACCACCGATGGGTATCACTTCCCGATCGTGCACCGCTCCTGGATGGCGTCGGTGGACTCCGAGACCGCGGACATGATGAGCTTCATGACCGACCCCGCCGCGGTCACTCACGACTTGGGCAACGGGCACTCGGTGGCGCAGATGGTGCCCGAGCATTCCGATCTCACCGAGGATGACGGCTCGGAGACGTTGCAGGCGCGGTTCGACCCGCTGGTCGCCGAGCTGCGTGGCGCCGGTCTGGACGACGCGGCTATTCGGAAGCTGGTGCGCTCGATGCACGGCACCGGGTTCAACCTGAACCTGTTCCCGAACGTGTCGATGTCGATCTCGTTCCTGCGGGTGCTGCGCCCGATCTCGGTGGACGAGACCATCATCGAACACGTCGCGTTGGGTTCGGACGGGCCCGCGGAGATCGTGGACCCGGTCAACCGGGAACGGATGCGCATCCACGAGCATTTCCAGGGCCCGTTCGGGTTCGGCACCCCCGACGACGCCGAGGGGTGGGACCGGGTGCAGCGCGGCTCGGTCGGCGGCCCGGAACTGCCGATCATGGTCAACCGCGGCCTCGGCCGCGAACACCCCTCGCAGCAGGGGTGGCCCACCTCGCACGTCACCGACGAGACCGGCATGCGCGGCGCGTACGGCAAATGGAAGGAACTGATGAGCGATGACTGACACCACTGTGATTACTGAAACCACTGTGATTACTGAAACCACCGCGATCGCCGCGCCGGTGACGGTGTCGCGGCCCCGCCCGCCGGTGGCCGCCAAGCCCAAGCCCGGTGCGTGGGCGGTCGAACTCGACCGGCTGGACCTGCCCGTCGCCGATGTGCCGACGAGCGATCCGCGGGTGGTGCGCGCGGTCGACCTGATCGCGCGCGAGGCCGAACTGCTCGACCGCAAGGACTACAAGAGCTGGCAGGACCTCTACACACCCGAGTCGCTCTACATCATCCCGATCGACCCGGAGGAGACCGACTTCGCGAACACGCTGAACATGGTCTACGACGACGCCAAGATGCGGGCGCTGCGGGTCACCCGGATGAGCGAGGGCTACGCCATCGCCGCGGTCGACTCGGCCAAGACGGTGCGCACCCTCGGCCGCGTGGTGCCCGCATCGGTCACCGACACGGTGGTGGCGCTGCGGGCCGCGCAGACCCTGATCGCCTACAAGCGGGGCCGTCACGACATCTGGGCCGCCAACGTCGACTACACCATCCACCTCGGGGCTTCTCCGGCCCAGGATCGGATCGGCGGCAAGGTGGTGCGGCTGATCGACGGCGCCGACAGTGTGCCGGCCGCGGGGTTCCTCCTGTGAGCGGGCTGCGGGTCACCGTCGCCGAGGTGACGGCGGAAACCCCCGCGATCCGGACGCTGCGCCTCGTGCGGGAGGACGGCGCCGACTTCACCCCCTTCCAAGCCGGGGCGCACATCGACGTCGTCGGCCCCACCGGGGTGCTGCGCCAGTACTCGCTGTGCAGCCCACCGGCGGACCCGTCGTCGATCATCATCGCGGTCAAACGCGAGACCGAGTCGCGGGGCGGGTCGGTGGCGCTGCACCAGGTCAGCGCGGGGGATCACGTCAAGATCGGCAAACCCCGCAACCTGCTGTCGATCGCCACCGGCGCGGACCGGCACGTGCTGGTCGCGGGCGGGATCGGCGTCACCCCGCTGCTGAGCATGGCCTACGAGCTCTACACCTGGGGCGAGGAGTTCGAGCTGCACTACTTCGCCCGCACCCGAGAGGAGGCCGCGTTCGTCGACCTGCTCGAAACCCGCGTCGAGTTTCGTGACCGGGTACACCTGCACTTCGGAGTGCCGCGGACCGATCAGCCCGCGGTGCTGGCCGGGGTCGCGTCGGGGCTGACGGGTTCGAGCCACGTCTACACGTGTGGCCCCGAGGGATTCATGACCGCGGTCGCGGGCGTGTTCGGGCCTGTCGTGGGTGAGGAGCACGTGCACATCGAACACTTCACCGCCACCGAGATCGACACCAGCAACGACACCGGGTTCACCGTCGAACTCGACACCGGCGAGGAGTTCGACGTCCCCGCCGACCGCTCCATCCTCGAGGTCCTCGAAGACAACGGTATCGAGGTGTTCAAGTCCTGTGAGGAAGGTATCTGCGGATCGTGTGTCTCCGGCGTGCTCGACGGAACCCCCGACCACCGCGACAACTGCCTGTCCGCCGCCGACAAGGCCGCCGGCAACCAGATCGCGCTCTGCGTCTCGCGGGCACGCTCGGACAGGCTCGTCGTCGAGCTGTACTAGGATCGATGCGTGGCCCCGAAAGTGCTGTTCATACAACAGGATCGATCGTGTCCGCCAGCGTTGCTGGCGGACACGTTCGTGCGTCTGGGGTACTCGGTGGAGGTGTGCCTGCTGCCAAAGGGGATCGTCGTACACGGCCGTCGTCCCGCTCGGCGCGCGGTGGTCGGTGTACGACCCGGCCGTGGCGGAGTGGGTGGCCGCCGAGACGGCGATGCTGCTGTCGGCGCACGCGGCCGGCGTTCCCGTGCTCGGCGTGTGCTTCGGTGGGCAGTTGCTTGCGGCGGCGCACGGGGGATCGGTTGTGCGCGCGGAGACGTCGGAGATCGGTTGGTACACCCTCGAATTTTCGGATCTTGTCGGCCCGGGCCCGTGGTTCCAGTGGCACTTCGATCGGTGGGTGCTGCCGCCGGGCGCGCGGGAGATCGCGCGGACCGCGAACGCGTCGCAGGCGTTCCTGCTCGGCACGACGATGGCCGTCCAGTTCCACCCCGAGCTCGATCGCGGGTTGCTCGAGGTGTGGCTGGACGAGGATCGCGACGGCGCCGTCGTCGCGCACGGGTTGGACGTCGACGAACTACGCGCGGTGACGGATCGGGAGGCCGCTGTTGTTCCGGCGCGTATCGATGCGCTGGTGCGTGGGTTCTGCAGCGATGCGCGTCGGGGTGACACGTGATCCCGCCGAGCGCGCACTACCGTGCCTCTCGGCGGGGGCGGGGCGCGACACCGAACGAATGGCCCGCGACACGCCGGGAAATGGGGCAACATAGGCGTGATCACCGCGGCGCAGGGCCACGACGGCGTGATCAGCGCACCCGAGCGCCCACACAAGCGCGGGCGGGCGCGACATCGCGCCCGCCCGCGAACCCGCAAACACTATCCTCGGAACTCCGCGATCAGCTTGCGCGCGGTCTTGATGCCCGACTCGATCGCGCCGTCGACGACGACGCCGTTCCAGCCGCTGGCGAAATCCGCCCCGGCGAAGTGCAGGCGGGACTCCGACTCCTGGAAGTGGCTCCAGCCGTTGAAGAACTGGCCCGACTTCAGCGTTGCCCAGGTCTGGCCGGACCACTGGTCGGCGACCCAGTCGTGACCGCCGCAGTCGATGACCTCGAGGTCGTCGCGCCACACATTGATCGCCTTCTGCGCCGAGGCGATGTCGTCGAGGACGATCGCGTTGTGGTCGGAGCCGAAGCCGACGAGGATGGTGGCGTCCTCGTCCTCGAGGAACTTCTCGCTGCGCAGCAACGAGATCGGGTGATCGCCCGGCGCACCCGCGATGATCGAATGCTGGCCCGCGATCTTGATCCAGATCTTGAAGCCGACCGAGTTCGAGCCCTCGTCCACCAGGTGCTGCTGGGCATCGGCCAGCGCGGGGGAGAAGTCGACGTTCTTCAGCGCGCCGATCGGGACGGTGACGATCGCGGCTTCGGCGGTTTCGACGGTGCCGTCGGCGAGCGTGACGCGCACCCCGTCGGAGTCGTGGGAGACGGCGGCGACGGGGGTGCCCAAAGCAATGTCGCAGCGCAGGTCTGCGGCGATGGACTGGTACAGGCCGCGCATGCCGTGGACGAGCTTGAAGCGCAGGGTCTGCTCGTCCATCAGCGAACTGCGGTGGTCGCTGAGCGAGGCCCAGTGCTTCGCCATCAGTGGCGACGCCGTCGCGGTGGGGCCCTGGAACCCGGCGGACCAGTAGGAGTCGGCGAGGTCGATCTCCTCCTGGGTGTGGCTGCCGTCGCGTAGGCAGTCGAGGACGCTGCCGGAGTCGGCGGCGAGGAAACGCTCGCGTAGTTCGGGGTCGGTGGACTCGTCGCGCAGGATGGCCAGCGGGTCGTGCGGGTACGGGAAGAACTCGCGGGAGCCCTCGAAGATCTTGTCCTGCAGGCGAGCAAGCGCGGTGTCGAGTTCGTGCTCGGTGCCGGAGTGCACTTCGCCGCCGCTGACCCAGTAGGCCTGCTCGACGTCGGGGCTCGGGTAGATCTCTTGGCCGTAGCGGGCGATCTCGGTCCAGACGAACGGCTGCATCCAGTGCACCCAGGTCGCGCCCATCTCGAGGGCGTGCCCGCCGAGGCGTTCGTCGGTCCAGGCGCGGCCGCCGATCCGGTCGCGCGCCTCGTAGATCTGCACCTCGATGCCGGCGCTTTCGAGTTCGCGCGCCGCGATGAGGCCGGAGAAGCCGGCGCCGACGATGATCACGCGACGCTTGGTGGGGGGAGCCATTGTTACCGCCTGTGGGTCTACGTATGTTGAATAAAAGCTGCGTGAGGGACGCTACAGCGCGAACGGCGGCCTGTAAAGAGGTGCGTAACGATCGACCACGCCGAGCACACCAACCCGTATGACTACCCCGACCGACCCTCCCGCCGACTACACCGACCTGCGGGCGTTGTTCATCAACTGCACGCTCAAACGCTCACCCGAACCCAGCAACACCGAGGGCCTGATCGACATCAGCACCGGGATCATGCGCAAGCACGGCGTGGACGTCGAGGTCGTGCGCGCAGTCGACTACGACATCGCCACCGGTGTGTGGCCCGACATGCGCGAACATGGGTGGGCCACCGACGACTGGCCGATGATCTTCGAGAAGGTGCTCGCCGCGAACATTCTCGTGCTCGCCGGGCCGATCTGGCTGGGCGACAACAGTTCGGTGATGAAACAGGTGCACGAACGGTTGTACGGCGGTTCGCATCTGCTCAACGAGGCGGGCCAGTACCTGTACTACGGGAGGGTCGGGGGATGTCTGATTACCGGCAACGAAGACGGCGTCAAGCACTGCGCGCAGAACGTCCTCTACACGCTGCAGCACATCGGCTACACGATTCCGCCGCAAGCCGACGCCGGGTGGATCGGCGAGGCCGGTCCGGGTCCGTCGTACCTCGATCCGGGCTCCGGAGGGCCGGAGAACGACTTCACCAACCGCAACACCACATTCATGACCTGGAATCTCATGCACCTCGCGCGGATGCTCGCCGACAGCGGCGGCGTCCCTGTGTACGGGAACGTCCGCGCGGGGTGGGATGCGGGGTGCCGCTACGACTTCCAGAATCCCGAATACCGCTGACGTCGCCGCGGCTACGCTTGGCACGCGACAGAACGGGAGCCGCGGTTGGAGGAAGCGGAAATCGAGCAGACGCTCGTCGCGCGGCTACGGGCGCGCGACGAGTCGGCGTTCGCCGAGATCGTCGACGCGAACACGCCCGCGATGCTGCGCACCGCCCGGATGTACGTCGCGAGCCGCGAGGCGGCCGAGGAGGTGGTGCAGGAGACCTGGATCGCCCTGATCCGCGGGATCGACGGCTTCGAGGGCCGTTCGACGCTGCGGACCTGGCTGTTCCGCGTCCTGGTGAACATTGCGAAGACGCGCGGGGTGCGCGACCACAACCTGCGGGAGGATCTCGCCGCCGCACCCTATCCCGACGGTGCCACGGTGGATCCCGACAGGTTCCGCGGCCCCGACGACCAGTGGCCCGGCGGGTGGCGCGCGCATCCCGCCGTGTGGCCGCCGAGCCCCGAGGGGTCGACGCTCGCCGCGGAGATGATGGCGCTGACCCGGCGCGACCTGGACAAATTGCCGAATCGGCAGCGGCTTGTGGTGACGCTGCGTGATGTACTCGGCTTCGACTCGGAGGAGGTGTGTCAGGTGTTGTCGTTGACGATGGCGAATCAACGCGTCCTGTTGCACCGGGGCCGTGCACGCGTCCGCGCGGCGTTGGAGACATACCTCGCGGTGACGCCATGAACTGCAAGACGTTCGTGGAACTCGTCACCGAGTACCTCGAGGGCGCCCTCGACAAGGAGACGCGCCGGCGGTTCGACGAGCACCTCGCGCTGTGCCCCGGCTGTGCCGACTACCTCGACCAGATCCGCGTCACCGTGCACAAATTGGAGCAGCTGACCGAGGAGTCGCTCGACCCGACCTACCGCGACCGGCTGCTCTCGGCGTTCCGGGACTGGCGCGATCCGTAACGGTCGTGGCCTATTCGCACACTGTGGGGTCATGCAGAAAAGCCGCACCCGGATCGGGGTAGTTGCCGCAGTCGTCGTCGTCGTCGGCCTGGCCGTCGGGCTGTGGTGGTTCACGCCATGGAAACTGATCGTCGACGAGACCGTGAACGAGGCCGTCCCGACCGTCACCGCCACCGACGGCGCGGTGCCCGCCGAGCCGGTGGTACTCGCGAGCGGCGATCTCGTCTCCCATGAGCATGAAACCTCCGGACGGGTGCTGCTCCTCGAACTGCCCGACGGCCAACGTATTCTGCGGATCCAGGACCTGAATACCAGCAACGGGCCGCTGCTGAAGGTGTTCCTCACCGAAGCCGCAGTGTTACCCGGATCCGACGGCTGGCACGTGTTCGACGACGGCCGCTATCTCGACCTCGGGCCGCTCGCCGGCAACCTCGGCAGTTCCAACTATGCGATCCCGCCCGGTGCCGACCTCATGGGCCTGCACAGCGTGAGCATCTGGTGCGACCGCTTCGACGTATCGTTCGGCGCCGCCGAGCTGGCGCCCAGCGGCGCGATGTGACTACATGCGGACGGTCTCGTACTCGCCGACGGCTCCGGGACCGCGATCGCCTCGATCGCGGACGCGGCGAAACGACCTCCGGTGCAGCCGGATTCGTCGGCGAAGGCACTAGAACGGCGGGTCGTGTCGGTCCTCGGGGGTGAGGCCGGTGGCGGCGGGGACGGGGGTGAGTCCGCCGGCGGGCAGGGTGAGGTGGCGGTCGCCGCGGGGTCCGGTCCACAGGATCGCGGTGCCGGGCAGGGCGCGCGTGCCAGAGCCCGGCGGTCTTCAGCGCATGATGAAAAGCACACAGAGACTGCGTATTCGACGGAATCGTCCATCCCCCGGCGCGCGGGTTGCGGTGGTCGAAGGGCCGGATGTGGTCGAGTTGGCAGCGGGCGGCGGGCATGGTGCAGCCGGGAAATCGACACGTTCGATCTCGCGCCCGCACGAGGGCCGCGGTCTCGGCGTTGGGCCGGTAGGTCAGTGCCCCGGCGGGCGGGACGAGCAGGCCGCCGTGCCCGTCGGGGTGGATGCCGTCGGCGAACTCGGGGCAGGTGGCGAGCAGGTCGGTGAACCGCTCGTAGAGATCG
>DATDBL010000045.1:0-8247 GCA_036524855.1 Aldersonia sp.
CCCGTCAGCGCCGCGTGGGCCGAACACCACATGGAAACGGCGAATACCCGCTCCAGCGGGGGATTCGCCTATTTAAGCCGCCGTGACTTCGGTTAGATCAGCTGCTTCTCCTTGTGGTCGACCGTGGCGGCGGGTTGGACCGCTACCGGCTGGTCGTCCTCGGGGAGGTGGTCGTCGACCATGGCCTCCTCGTCGAACGGGAGCTTCCCGCTGAGCACCTCGTCGACGCGACCCTTGTCGATGGTCTTGGTCCAGCTGCCGATCAGCATCGTCGCGACCGCGTTACCGGAGAAGTTGGTGACCGCGCGGGCCTCCGACATGAACCGGTCGATACCGACGATCACACCGACGCCGTCGACCAGTTCCGGACGGTGGCTCTGCAGGCCACCGGCCAGCACGGCCAGGCCCGCGCCGCTGACACCCGCGGCGCCCTTGGAAGCGATGATCATGAACACCAGCAGCGAGATCTGCTCGGGCAGCGAGAGCGGCAGGCCCATCGCGTCGGCGATGAAGATCGACGCCATCGTCAGATAGATCGCGGTGCCGTCCAGGTTGAACGAGTAGCCGGTCGGGACGACGATGCCGACGGTGGAACGCTGCACGCCGACGTGCTCCATCTTCGCGATCAGGCGGGGCAGGGCCGACTCGGACGACGAGGTGGCCACGATCAGCAGGTATTCGCGGGCCAGGTACTTGACCAGCTTGAAGATCGAGACACCGGAGACCAGCTTCAGCACGGTACCGAGGACCAGGAAGACGAAGATCGCGCAGGTGATGTAGAAGGCCAGCATCAGGATGCCCAGCTGCTTGATCGCGTCCAGACCGGTCGCACCCACGACACCGGCGATCGCGCCGAAGGCACCGATCGGGGCCAGCCACAGGATCATCGCGAGGATGCGGAACACCAGCTTCTGGATCAGGCCGACCGCGGTGATGACCGGCTTGCCCGCCTTGCCCATCGCCTGCAGCGCGAAGCCGACCAGCAGCGCGACGAACAGGGTCTGCAGCACGTTGCCCTCGGTCAAAGCGGACAGCAGCGACGTCGGGATGATGTGCGCGATGAAGTCCATGGTGCCGCCGGCGGACTCCGCCTTCTCCGCGAGACCGGCACCGGCACCCGCGTTCGCGGACAGGTCCATGCCGCTGCCGGGCTGCAGCAGGTTGCCGACCACCAGGCCGATCCCCAGCGCGATCGTGGACATCCCGATGAAGTAGACCAGCGCGAGGCCGCCGATCTTGCCGACGCTCGCCGCGGCGCGGACCGAGCCGATGCCGAGCACGATCGTGCAGAAGATGACCGGCGCGATCATCATCTTGATCAGGCTGACGAACAGGGTGCCGAGCACGGCGAGATCCTTGCCGACCTCGGGGAGAAGCCAGCCGACGAGTACGCCGGCGACCACCGCGACGATCACCGAGATGTAGAGCCAGTGGGTGCGGTCGTGTCGCCGCTTCTTCGCCGGGACCTGGTCCGGCGTCGTGGTAGTGCTCATCGGGTTCCTCTCCAAGGTTGGACGAGTGAGGCGAGTCACTCTGAGTAATGATGGTGCTGTGGATCGTGGGCCCAGTCACGCTTGCGTTCATTTCGTTCAGTGTTGATTTCGGTCAGTGAGGAGCGTGCGGTGAACAGGGGCGGCATGTCGCTGGCGCGCCAGGTGTTCGCGCTGCAACTGGCGGTTCTCGTCGTCGTCATCCTGCTCGGCGGCGCGCTCGCCGTGCTCGACGCCCGCCGCGACAGCGACGAGGCCACCCGGCAGGAGGTCACCGACGTCGCGGTCACGCTCGCGCAGGTGCCGTCCACCGCGGCCGCGGTCGCCACCGGAGACCCGACCGCGCTATTGCAGCCGCAGACCGAGGCGATCCGCCAGCAGACCGGGATGGACTTCATCGTCGTCATGGCGCCGGACCGGACCCGGTACACCCACACCGATCCGACCCAGATCGGCAAGCCGTTCAGCGGCAACATCGACCGCGCGCTCGCCGGAGAGACCTTCACCGAGACCTACACCGGCACGCTCGGCCCGTCCATACGCTCCGTCACCCCGGTGTACGGCCCCGACGGCGAGGTCGTCGCCCTCGTCTCCGCGGGCGTGACCCGCACAAAGATCGGCGCCGAGTTCGCCGACCAGCTCCCGTTGATCCTGGCGGTGGTCGCGATCGGCCTGGCGGTGGCGACGGCCGGATCGCTGCTGCTGAGCCGCCGGCTGCGCCGACAGACGCACGGGATGGCGCCCACGGAACTGCGGACGATGTTCGAGCACCACGAGGCGGTGCTGCACTCGATCCGCGAGGGCCTGGTCGTCTTCGACGGCGACGCGACCACACCGTTTGGTGACGGCGTCGCCGACGTCGTCAACGACGAGGCCCGCCGGCTGCTCGACCTGCCGCCCGAGGGACCGGTGCGACGTCACGATCTGCCGGAGTCGCTGCAGGAAATCGTCGGCGAGCTGCACGACGAGATGCACGTGACGCCGACTCGCGTGCTCGTGGTCAATAGGGAGGCGGTGCGGTTCGAGGGCCGCATGATCGGGACGGTGATGACGATCCGCGACCAGACCGAGGTGCAGTCGGTGCTGGGCGAGCTGGATTCGGTGCGCGGCTTCGCGGATTCGCTTCGGGCGCAGGCGCACGAGTCGGCGAACCGGCTGCACACGGTGATCACGATGGTCGAACTCGGCGAGTACCAGAGCGCGGTCGACTTCGCGACCGCGGAACTTCAACTGTCGCAGCAGCTGATCGACCGGCTGACCGAGGCGGTGCACGAACCCGCCCTGGCCGCGCTGCTGCTCGGCAAGGTCGATCAGGCGGCCGAGCGCAACGTCGAACTTACGATCACCGAGGACACCGCGCTGGAATCGATCGACCCGCTCAGCCCGCAGGAGTTGGTCACCCTGATCGGTAACCTGATCGACAACGCCACCGACGTGGTCGCGAACACCGACGACGGCTGGGTGGAGGTGACGGTGCAGCACGAGGATTCGTCGCTGCTCGTGCGGGTCGCCGACAGCGGCCCGGGCCTGGACCCCGAGATGTTCGCCCGCGCGAGCACCAGGGGCTACTCCACGAAGTCCGGCCACCACGGGCTCGGGCTGGCCCTCGTCGGGCAGGTCGTGACCCGACACAACGGCACGATCACGACCGAGCGCGAACCGTCCGCCGCGATCGTCGTGCGAATCCCGACTGTGCGCATCCCGACACGCGGGGGTCGCCGGTGATCTCGGTGCTGATCGTCGAGGACGAACCGCTGATCGCGGCGGCGCACAAGTCGTATCTCGAACGGCTACAGGGTTTTCGGGTTGCCGGCGTGGCGCACACCGCCCGGGACGCGATGCGCGCGGCGACCCAGGCCATCGCCGACGGGACGCCCATCGATCTGGTGCTCATGGACATCGGCCTGCCCGACGCGAGCGGCATCGACCTCGCCGGGGCGATGGGTGGGCTGCGCCCGAGTCCGGACGTCATCGCGATCACGTCGGCGCGGGACCTGGCGGTGGTGCGCTCGGCTGTCGCGCACGGGGTGGCGCTGTATCTGCTGAAGCCGTTCACCTTCGCCGCGTTCCGCGACAAGCTCGAGCGCTACCTGGAGTTCCGGGCCGCGTTGCCGGCGGGTGAGGCAGCGGTGTCGCAGCGCGACATAGACCGCGCGATGGGCGCGCTGCGCTCCTCCGACGAACGCGTGACCGCTCCGAAAGGCATTGCACCGCAGACGTTCGACGAGATCGCGAAGGTAGTGAAGGGGTATCCCGACGGTGTCGGCGCCGCGGCGGCGGGCAAGGCGTTGGGCGTCTCCCGCGTCACCGCGTGGCGCTATCTGGAACGCCTCGCCGACGACGGCCTCGTCGAGCGTCAGACCGAGTACGGCAAGACCGGCCGGCCACAGGTCCGCTACCGCTGGAAGTAGCGGCGCGGGTTGCGCGGTAACGGCGCAGGTTGCGCTACTGAGGGGACCCCTCACTATCGAAATCGCACATGTGGGGTCCCCTCAGTCCGACGGCACCGCTACCGAATCCGCCCCTGAGTCGCGGCGCAGCGCTACCGAATCCGCCTCACGACGGCAGGAACGCAGCGGCGCGTCAACCGGGGATGCCGGCGATGTCGAGGAGCCAGGCGAACTCGAAGGCGACTTCCTTCCACTTGTGGTAGCGACCGGACACGCCGCCGTGGCCGGCGCTCATCTCGGTCTTCAGCAGCAGGGGTGCGTCGCCGGTCTTGGTGGCACGTAGCCTCGCGACCCATTTGGCCGGTTCGACGTACAGCACCCGGGTGTCGTTGATCGAAGTGATCGCGAGGATGGGTGGGTAGTTCTTCGCCTCGACGTTCTCGTACGGCGAGTATCCCTTCATGTACTCGTAGACCTCTTTGTCCGCCAGTGGGTTTCCCCACTCGTCCCACTCGATGACGGTGAGCGGCAGGCTCGGATCAAGGATGGACGTGAGCGGGTCGACGAAGGGGACGTTGGCCTCGATGCCGGCGAACAGGTCCGGCGCGAGGTTGGCGACCGCGCCCATCAGCAGGCCACCGGCGCTACCGCCCTCGGCGACCATCCGGTCCGGGGTGGTGACGCCGGTGTCGACGAGATGGCGCCCGCAGGCGACGAAGTCGGTGAACGTGTTGGCCTTCGTCAGCGTCTTGCCCTGCTCGTACCAGTAGCGACCCAGCTCGCCGCCGCCGCGCACGTGCGCCAGCGCGAAGATCATCCCGCGGTCGAGTAGCGACAACCGCGCCACCGAGAACGACGGGTCCATGCTCGCCTCGTAGGAGCCGTAGCCGTACAGTAGCAGCGGCGCTGGGCGCTGAACGCCCTTGCGGGACACCAGCGATATCGGGATGCGGGTGCCGTCGTCGGCGATCGCCCAGTCGCGGTGCTGCTCGTAGTCGTTCGCGTCGAACTCGCCGAGCACCGGTTGCTCCTTACGCAGCAACAACTCTCCGGTGGCGAGGTCGAGGTCGAAGATCTGCGCCGGGGTGATGAACGAGCCCATGCCGAGCCGCAGCATCGGCGAGCGCCACTCCGGGTTCGCGCCGAGCCCGACCGAGTACAGTTCGAGATCGAACTCCAGTTCGCGACGTGCGCCGTAGCCGGTGTCGGTCAGCGGCCAGAGCGCCGCCCGCGGCAGGGCCTCGCGCCGATAGCTCAGCACGAGGTGGTCGGCGAAGGCGTCGACGTCCTCGAGTCGAACGGCCGGGTCGTGCGGAATCAGCGTGGTGAGGTTCGTCGGGTCGTCGACCGGCGCCTCGGCAAGCACGAAGTTCTCCGGCTTCTGACCGCCGTCTCCAAGTACGCCGCCACCAATAATGCCATCTGTGTTGATACCATTGTGCAGCACCAGGAACCGATCCTGTCCACCGATCACCGCATGTTCGACGGAGTACTCGACACCCTCCTGGCGCGGCAGGATGATCCGGAATTCGCCTTCGGGGTTGTCGGATTCGAGCATCCAGCCCTCGCTGGTGATCTTCGACCCGATCCAGATCATCAGGTAGCGCTCCGACCGCGTCGACCCGATGCCGACCCAGTACCGCTCGTCGGGCTCGCGGAACACCTGCACGTCGGCGTCCGCGGGCGTGCCGAGCTTGTGCCGCCACACGGTGTCGGGTCGCCACGAGTCGTCGACGGTGAGATAGAACAGGTGCGTGTGGTCGAGGGCCCAGGTGGCACCGGGCGCGGTCTTCGGGATCTCGTCGGGCAGCACCTCGCCCGTGCGCAGATCCTTGATCCGCAGCGTGTACCGCTCGTCGCCGACCACATCGGTGGAATAGGCCAGCAACGTCCCGTCGTGGCTCACGGAAAACGCCCCGAGGGAGAAGAATTCGTGCCCCTCCGCGAGTTCGTTGCCGTCGAGCAGCACCTGCTCGCCCGCGACCTCACCCTCGGCCTCGAGGTCCGGCGGGGTCCAGTCGTCGGGTCCGGCGATCGGACAACGGCACTGCATGCCGTACTGCTTGCCCTCGAAACTGCGGGAGTAGTACCAGAATTCGCCCATCCGGACCGGTACCGAGAGGTCGGTCTCCTTGGTGCGGGACTTGATCTCGGCGAAGATCGCATCCTGCAGCGGCTGCAGGTGAGCGGTCTGCTCGCGGGTGTAGGCGTTCTCGGCCTCGAGGTAGGCGACCACCTCGGGGTCGTCCTTGTCCCGCAACCATTCGTACTCGTCGACGAACGTGTCGTCGTGATGGGTGCGTTGCCGCGGAACACGCTTGGCCACCGGTGGTTGCACGGCTCAGCCCACCCACTCGGAGAAGCTGCGCCCGGAGATCCGTTCGTAGGCTTCGATGTATCGGTCCCGGGTGGCGAGCACGACGTCCTCCGGCAGCGGTGGCGGTGGCGTGTCCGATGCACGGTCCCAACCTGATTCGGGGCTGGTGAGCCAGTCCCGGACGAACTGCTTGTCGAAGCTGGGCTGCACGTGCCCGGGTTCGTAACTCTTCGCCGGCCAGTAGCGCGACGAGTCCGGGGTGAGTACCTCGTCGGCGAGCACCAAGTGCCCGGCTGCGTCGAGGCCGAACTCGAACTTGGTGTCGGCGAGAATGATGCCGCGGTCCTGCGCGAGGCTCGCGGCCCGGAAGTAGATTTCGAGGGTGTCCTCGCGCAGCTTGAGTGCGAGGTCGGGGCCGACCCGGTCGACAACGGCCTGGAAGTCGATGTTCTCGTCGTGGGAGCCAAGGTCCGCCTTCGTGGCGGGGGTGAAGATCGGCTCCGACAGTCGGCTGGCCTCGGTGAGCCCCGAGGGCAACGCGACCCCGCACACCGCACCGCTGTTGCGGTAGTCGATCAGCCCGGACCCGGTGAGGTACCCGCGTGCGACGCATTCGATCGGGACCATGTTCAGCCGTTGCACCACCATCGCCCGGCCGAGCACCTCGGAGGGGATGCGCGCATCCTCCGGATCGCCGGCGAGGTGGTTGGTGACCCGCAGGCGCTCGAACCAGTAGAAGCTCATCGCGGTGAGGATGCGGCCCTTGTCCGGGATCTCCGTGGCGAGCACGTGGTCGTAGGCGGAGATCCGATCGCCGGCGACCAGCAGGATGTGCCGATCGTCGATCGTGTACAGATCGCGGATCTTGCCGCCGGCCAGATGCGGATACGAAGTCAGGGAGGGACGCACGGAGGGCAACCCTACTGGACCCTCGCACACGCGGCGTGGCCCGCGGTCGAGGCCGAGACGGGGGTCCCTTAAGCGAGACCGTCGAGGGCCCCGCGGATCGACCGGGCCGTCTCGTCCAGCTCGGTACGTGCTGGCTGGCGGAGCCGTCCGACGATGCCGAACCCGTCGTGGCGGGTGCGCGGGATCACGTGCAGGTGCACGTGAAAAACCTCCTGACCGGCGACGACGCCGTCGGCGAGGAAGAAGTTCACGCCCTCGCACTGCACGTCGCTGACCCGCAGCGCCGCCGCGAGCCGCTGCGCGACCTGGAACATCCTGCCGCCGGTCGCCGGGTCGAGGTGGGCCAGCGTGCGGGCGGGCACCCGCGGCACGACGAGCAGGTGGCCGCGGGTGAACGGGCGGATGTCGAGGAACGCGACGACGTCGTCGTCCTCGTAGACCTTGCTGGCCGCTGCCCGCCCGGCGATGATGTCGGCGAAGATGTGGTACGCGTTCATGCCGTCACAGGATCGGGGACGGCGTGTACTTCGCTGCATCCGCATAGCGTTCGAGCAGCTTGTGCACCGCCGCGACCACGCCGCCCACCTGCGCGAACGCGGCCCCGACGAACGCCGAACGGTCGGCCAGCGCCGCGTCGAGCGCGGCCCGGTCCAGCGGCAGCCGATCGTCTGCAGCGAGCCGGTCGAGCAGGTCCGGCTCACGCCCCTGCTCGCGCATCGCGAGCGCCACCGCGACCGCGTGCTGCTTGATGATCTCGTGCGCGGTCTCCCGACCGACGCCGGCGCGCACCGCCGCCATCAGGATGCGAGTGGTCGCGAGGAACGGCAGATAGCGGTCGAGTTCGCGTCCGATCACCGCGGGGTAGGCGCCGAATTCGGTCAGCACGGTCAGGAAGGTTTCGATCAGGCCGTCGATCGCGAAGAACGCGTCGGGCAGCGCGACGCGGCGCACCACCGAGCAGAACACGTCGCCCTCGTTCCACTGGGCACCGGCCAGCTCACCGGTCATCGACGCATACCCGCGCAGCACCACCTGCAGGCCGTTGACCCGCTCGCAGGAACGGGTGTTCATCTTGTGTGGCATGGCCGACGAGCCGACCTGGCCGGGTTGGAAACCCTCGGTGACGAGTTCGTGGCCGGCC
>DATDBL010000046.1:0-41500 GCA_036524855.1 Aldersonia sp.
CTGGTCCTCAACCGAGCGCATGCCTGCCTTCCCTTGGAGTCGCCGGGGAGTCGCGCGACAGCAGTGCGCGCAGACTATTCGTAGTGGGTCAGCTTAGGCGCCCAGTCCTTGCTGAGCCGATGCTCGAGCCATTCCCGCAGCTCGTGACCGTATTCCTCGCTGTCCAAGGCGAAGTCGACCGCGGCGCGGAGGAATCCGCCGGGATTGCCGAGGTCGTGTCGAGACCCACGGTGCACGACGACGTGGACCGGGTGCCCCTCGTCGATCAGCAGCGAGATCGCGTCGGTGAGTTGCAGTTCGCCGCCGGCGCCGGGCTTGATGCGCCGCAGCGCGTCGAAGATCTCCCGGTCGAGGATGTAGCGCCCTGCCGCGGCGAACGTGGACGGGGCGTCCTCCATCGCCGGCTTCTCGACCATGCCCCGCACCCGCAGCACGTTCGGGTTCACCGCGTCCGGAACGGTCTCCACGTCGAACACACCGTACGAGCTGACCTGGTCCTTCGGGACGTCGATCGCGCACAGCACGCTGCCACCCCGCTTGCGGCGGACCCGGCACATCACGTCGAGCACGCCGCGCGGCAACACCAAGTCGTCTGGCAACAGCACAGCAATCGCATCTTCGTCGTCGTCGAGCACCTGTTCGGCCTGCGCGACGGCGTGCCCGAGCCCCTTCGGCTCGTCCTGCACGACCGAACTCACGTCGAGCAGCCCGGGCGCCCGACGAACCTTCTCGAGCAGCTTGTACTTGCCGCGCTCCTCGAGCTTGCTCTCGAGCACGAGGTCCTCGACGAAGTGCGCGACCACGCTGTTCTTGCCGGGAGAGGTCACAATCACCAGGCGCCGCGCCCCCGAGTCGGCCGCCTCGCCGGCGACGAGTTCGATGCCGGGGGTGTCGACGACGGGCAGCAGTTCCTTCGGGATCGTCTTCGTCGCGGGCAGGAATCGGGTCCCGAGACCAGCCGCGGGAACCACCGCGGTGTGGAAGCATGCGGTGGGAGCGGGATCGGTTACCGTCATGGTGACACCTTATAGGTCGATGCTGACATGTTGCTGAGCGTCTGCCTGCCAACAGCCTATGGTCAACCGTGTGAACACGCGCCCGGACACACCCGGCAAGCAGGACTGGCGTGCGCGCGTTCTCGCCGAACGCGCCACCACATCGCCCGCGCAACACGATTCGGAGGCCGCCCACCTCGCGTTACACGTCGTTGGATTGGTCACACCCCGATCCACGGTGTGCGCTTACGTGCCGGTGGGGCGCGAACCCGGCTCGCTCGCCATGCTCGACGCGCTTCGTCACCACGGCGTCCAGGTCCTCTTGCCGATCGCCCGTGACCCCGGGCCGCTGAGCTGGGCGGCCTACGACGGTCCCGACACCCTCGTCCGCGCACGGTACGGCCTGCGCGAACCCGTCGGACCGGTGCAGCCGCCAGCGGCCATCGGCACCGCCGCGGTGGTGCTCCTGCCCGCACTGGCCGTGGATCGCCGCGGCGTCCGTCTCGGTCGCGGAGCTGGGTTCTACGACCGGACCCTCGATCTCGCCGCACCCGACGCGCTGCTGGTCGCCGTGGTGCGCGACGGCGAGATCGTCGACGAACTACCCGAGGACCCGCACGATCGGCGGGTGGACTGGGCCCTGACGCCGGGGCACGGACCTGTCCGACTGGGCACAACCGCCGGGGAATGAATCCCGGGCTCGCGGAGTTGGCACTGCAAACGGTAGAGTGCCAAGACGCTCGTGCGATTTCGGAGGACCCGGTGCCAACTTATTCATACGCCTGCACCCAGTGTGACAACCGTTTCGACATCGTGCAGTCCTTCAGCGATGACACGTTGACCGAATGCCCCGAATGCACCGGCAAGCTGCGCAAGTTGTTCAACTCGGTCGGCATCGTGTTCAAGGGCAGCGGCTTCTACCGCACCGACAGCCGTTCCGGCGCCGGCACGGTCAACGCCCAGTCCTCGGAGTCGAAATCCGACGCTTCCCAGTCGAAGTCCGACTCCAAGTCCAGCGACTCCAAGCCGTCGACCAGCGAAAAGAGCAAGAGCGAGTCGTCGAGTAAGTCGACACCGGCAGCCATCGCGAGCTGATCCGTCGGTAGTTATCCACAGCTAGTTATCCACAGCGCTCGGTTATCCACAGGCCGGGCGCTGTAAGCGTTTTCGGGCCGGCTCGCCGATCTAGCGTTGGCGGCATGAACCGACTCGGGCCCTCGCTCGGCGACCGCATCGCACGCCTCGTGCACCCGCCCACACTCCGCACCGTTCGCGCCCGGCGTGTGCTCGCCGCGGCGCTGGCCCTGCTCGCCGTCGCGTTGGCGTTCCGCGGCGATCCCGGACGCGAACATGTGACGGTCGTCGCCGCGTCCCGCGACCTCGCTCCGGGAGTTCGACTCGACGTCGCCGACGTGCGGTTGACCGAGATCGCGGCGGGCGACGCCCCCACCGGCGCCCTCACCGACCTCGACGCCGCACTCGGGCACATCCTCGCCGGCGCCGCGCGTACGGGCGAGGTGTTCACCGACACCCGACTGCTCGGGCCTCGGCTCGCCGAGGTCAGCGCCGGCACCACGGACGCCCGCATCGTCCCGATCCGCCTTGCCGACAATGCCGTCGCCGGCCTGCTCCGGGTCGGTGACCGGGTGGACGTCGTCGCTGCGGGCCCCGACGTCGGACCCGGGGATGCCGCTGTCCCCGAGACCCTCGGCGCCGACGTCGCGGTAGTGCTCGTATCGGAGGCGGGGACCGGGAGATCCACGGACCGGATGGTGCTGGTCGCGATGCCCGCGGCGCAGTCGGTGCAGGTCGCGGCGGCGTCGCTGACGAGCACGCTCACGGTCGTCTTCCACTGAGGCCGCTCGTTTGCACGCCCGAACAGCGTCTGCATCGTTCGTTTAGCATTTCGACTTGACCTGCTCGAGCACGAATCCAACGGAGAGGCACGCAACGATGCTCAAGGGCTTCAGAGACTTCATCATGCGCGGGAACGTCGTGGACCTCGCGGTCGCGGTCGTCATGGGTACTGCGTTCGTCGGGATCGTCACGGCTTTCAGCAACAACGTCATCAACCCGATCCTCGCGGCCTTCGGCGGGACGAACGAACTCGGCTGGGGCTTCCAGATCACCGACAGCCCGGAGACGTTCATCAACATCGGCGCGGTGATCACGGCCGGGATCAACTTCCTGATCATCGCCGCGGTGCTCTACTTCGTCGTCGTGCTGCCGATGACGACGGCGAAGAAGCGACTCATTGCCGACAAGGAGGAGGAACTCAGCGACACCGACGTGCTCATCCAGATCCGCGACATCCTCTCCGGCGGTCCCAAAGCTCCCGACGCCACGTCCGGCAAGCCCGGCGCCTGAGCGTCGTGCACGACTGCGGCCCCGCACCGAAAGGTGCGGGGCCGCAGTTGTTTTCGACTAGAGCAAGATCAGCCGATGGAGAACGGCTGGCCCCACAGCGTCACCTTGGAGCCGCCCGTTTCCGTCGAAACAGTCGTCGTGATGTAGGACCGCGCCTGCGCGTAGCCCGCGCATCCGGTGACTCCGAACGAGACATCCGACCATGACACGGACCCGCTGTTGCCCTCGAAGCTGTTCGCGCGCCCATGGTCGCGGCTACCGAAATCGTCGGGCTTCTCGAGGTCGAGAATCGGGAACTTCACCGCCTGGCCCGGCCCGAGCGACAATCCGCTGTCACCCGTACCCGACACCCCGCCGCTCGGATCCGACCCGTCCGTTGGAACGGACCCCTCCGCGCCAACTCCCGCGCCGAAGCTTGCACCGCCCATGTCGATCTGGCAACCCACGATGTAGCCGGGCTCGATGTCACCGCTGCTCTTGTCGCCCTGGACATCGACAACTGCGGTACCCGACGTCCACACATTCCGATGCAACGGGGTGGATCCCAACGACGGGCTGATCAGCGCAGACTCGCCCACCCGGCTGACCGTTACCACGGTACCGTCGGAGAGCGTCCTCGAGATCTGGCCGTCCGGCAGGGGGACGAACGTGTCCGCGTTCGCCGCGCCTGCCGAAAAGAAACCGAGCGCAACCGCCGAAACCGCTCCAACGCCGGCCAGCCGCACACCGTGCTTCAAGTTGTTGTTCATGTCTTCCCTTGGAGGTTGGGACTCGCGCGATCGCGCGCCGGCGAGGCGAGTCGGTGAAATGTGTGAGTCGGATCAGCCGATGCTGAAGGGCTGGCCGTACAGCGCGCCCTTGACGTAGTTGTCGCCGATGATCTCGACGTTCGTGTACGATCGGGCCTGCGCATACCCGCCGCAGCCCTGGATCTCCATCTGGACGTCCTGATAGTCGTACGTGTACCGGCCGGGGCTCGTAATGTCCTTGCCGCCGATCCTCACCCATTTCACCTGTCCAGGTCCGATATCGATCGAAACCGAGCCACTGATCGACCCGTCGAGGGCAGACGTGCTGATGCCACCGCCGATGCCACCGCCGAGTCCGATGCCGCCGATGTCAACCTGGCAGCCGATGATGTACCCGGTGTTCAACTGGGACGCCCCGTGCGTGGACGAGTTGTTGGTGCCGCTGTTGGCTCCGCCGTCGTTCTCGGGGCCGCTGTTCGGGCCGGCCTCGCCCTCTGGCGTCACGGTCACGTCGGCCCACGCATTGCCGGAAACCCACGCGGTGCGACCGGCGCCGTTGGCCGCCAGCGACGGCGATATCAACGCGGAGGAAGCAACGTGGCCCATGGTGTAACCGGGTCCGGCCTTCTGGCCATCCGGCAGCGGCACGAACGTGTCGGCGTTCGCGGCGCCGGCGGACAACAGGCCGATGGTGACTGCGGCTGCTGCGCCGAGACCAGCGACCTGAGCGCCCCGACGCAAGCCGGTGGTGCGGTTCTCGCTCATAGTTCCCCTCATCATGTTCGAACGGTTCCTCGTCCCGACCCTCGGGACGATCGGAGAGTGGTCCGGAACGGGCCCAGCGAAGTTCGCGCCGATGAACACACCGGAGCGAACGTGTCCGGCAACCTCACCGCAAACCAGTCGCTGACGACGCGGCCGGAGGTACGGACACGTCGGGCCCGGCGCGCAACACTGCGCACCAGCCCTCTCAGTTCCAGAACTGACTCGGACGGAACACTAACGGTCCGATTACGGGGAGGCAACGCGGCACCTTATCTGTCGAGATGTGACAAACGTCACAATAGAACAGCAGACCACGTGCCGCAGCAAATCGAGGGCTTCACCTCGGTGATTGTGTCTTAGACTCGCTACCGGGGAGTAGTAACGAAGTTGAGGTGAAAACTTAACCCGGCTGTCACCGCGCGTGCGGGGTGGAGTTCAGCCGTGGTGCGGCGGACGCTGCCAGAGCAGCCAGTCATCCGACGATTCCTCGCCGCAGTCGGTCGGTCGTTCGAAAGTTAGCTCGTCGCCGATTTTCTCGGCCAGGACGTCGCCGAAGACCTGGGAAATGCGAGCGGCCTCGGCCGGCGTTCGCTTCGCCGGCCGAGGCCGCTTCGTCTCGTCGATCGCTTTCTTCTCGTCGATCGCAGTTACTCCGTGAGGCCCGACAACTCGCCGATGACGTGGCTCGCGAGCGGAGTGAGAGTCGCCATCCCGTCACGGACCGCTGCTCGGGAGGCCGCGAGGTTGACCACGAGGGTGCTGCCCGACACGCCGGCGAGGCCACGGGACAGCCCCGCGTCGAGGGCGCCGGCGGCGAGACCGGACGAGCGAAGGGCCTCGCTGATCCCGAGCAGTTCATGGTCGAGCACGTCGGCGGTCGCGTCCGGGGTGACGTCACGCGGGGAGACACCGGTGCCGCCGACAGAGATCACCAGGTCAACGCCGCCGATCACGGCGGTGTTGAGCGCGTTACGGACCTCGACCTCGTCCGCGGTGACGGCGACCACCGCGTCGACCAGGAACCCGGCCTCGTTGAGCAGTTCGGTGACCAGCGGACCGGTCGAGTCGACACTGTCACCGTGCGCGGTGCGGTCGTCGACGATCACCACGAGCGCCCGCCCCGCCATCGGGGTATCGATGTCCATGGTGGATACCGTAATGCCCGTGCCGTAGCCCGCACCTTCAAGCCCCAAGCCGATCTGCACGTAAGGAACGCGCCCCGACCGCATCAGCGCCCGCCGTCCGGCGCGGTACCGAGGGTGACCTGCACTGTCTTCGCATTGCCACCGTCGGCGTCGGTGTAGGTGACAGTCACCGTGTCGCCGGGCGCGTGCGAACGGACCGCGGCAATGAGGGCGTCGCCGGCGTCGATGATCCGGTCGTCGACCTTGGTGATCACGGCCCCCTTGGGGATGCCGGCCTTGTCCGCCGGCCCGCCCGCGGTCACCTCGACGGCGCGGGCGCCGTTGACGTCGTCCTGCGACGGCA
Source organism: Aldersonia sp. (assembly GCA_036524855.1). Lineage (GTDB taxonomy): Bacteria > Actinomycetota > Actinomycetes > Mycobacteriales > Mycobacteriaceae > Aldersonia. The sequence goes on from DATDBL010000046.1 coordinate 6,365, forward strand.
CCTGGATGCCGATCAGCGCGTGCGTCGCCTTGCCGGTGTTCACGAGCTCGTCCGCAATGCGGCGGGCCTGGTCGACCGGGATCGCGAAGCCGAGGCCGATGGAACCGCTCTGCGACTGACCGCTTTCGCCGCCGAGCGTCGCGATCGCGGTGTTGATACCGATCAGGTTGCCGTTCATGTCGACCAGTGCGCCGCCCGAGTTGCCGGGGTTGATCGCCGCGTCCGTCTGAACTGCGTCGATGACGGTGGCCTGGTTCGAGGATTCGCCGCTGGTCGAGACCGGCCGGTTCAGTGACGAGATGATCCCGGTGGTCACGGTGCCGGCGAGGCCGAGAGGCGAGCCGACGGCCACCACCTGCTGGCCCACCTGCAGGCCGTCGGAACTGCCGAGTTCGATCGGGGTGAGGTCGCTGCGCCCACTCACCTTGATGACGGCGAGGTCGGACACGGAATCCGCACCGACCAGCGTCGCGGGCGCGGTGGTGCCGTCGGAGAAGGCCACCTCGAGCTTGGTTCCCGCACCGCCGCCGGTGGCGACGTGGTTGTTGGTGAGGATGAGACCGTCCGAGGTCAGGACCACACCGGAACCTTCGCCCTCGCCCTGGCTGCCGGCGATCTTGATCATGACGACGCTCGGCAGCACCTTCTGCGCGACGGCCTGCACCGAGCCCTCGGGGGCGTTGACGGCCGGCGTCGCGGTGGACTTCGAGGTGTCGAGCGCATTGGTGACCGTGGCGCCGGATCCGTTGGAGTCGGCGACATAGGCGCCGACGGCCCCGCCGACACCGCCGCTGACCAGCGCCAACGCCAGCGCGCCGGCGACGATCGCCGTCTTGCCGCGCGGCTTGCGCTGCACCGCCACGGGTGCGGCACCCGGGAACTGCTCTGTCGGCTGGTACCCCTGCCGGTAACCGCCCTGGTAAGGCGGCTGCTGGAACTGGTCGGTCTGGCGGTAGGAGTCGTGCTGGAACGCCCCGTGCGACGGCTGCGCTCCGGGATTCCCGCCGCCCCCATGCTGCGGGTAGTAGCCACCCTGCTGCGGGCGGTTCTCACCAGTGCGGTCGTCGTTCATGGCCTCTGTGCTCCGTCCTTCCGGATCGCGCGGTCGGGTAACCCCCTACCGTCCTGCATTCATGTTCTCCCAGTGTTCTGAGAGGTAGCTGAGACCACGCCGAGAAGCGTCCGTGAGGCCCGCCGGCCGACCTCACGACTCGGCCGGCACCGCGCCCTCCCCCGGCAACACCATCCGGATCCGCGCGCCGCCGCGCGGCGAGGCCTCCACCGCGATCGTGCCGCCGTGCTTCGTCACGACCTGCCGGACGATCGCAAGCCCCAGGCCCGAACCGGGCATCGAACGCGACGCCATCGTCCGGTAGAACCGCTCGAACACCAACTCCCGTTCGTTCTCTGGGATTCCGGGACCGGCGTCGTCGACGGTCAACTCCACCAACCCTTCGCTGACCTGCCGCATCCCGACCTCCACCCGGTCGCCCGCGGGGCTCCACTTCGCAGCGTTGTCGAGCACGTTGAGCACCGCGCGCTGCAGGCCCGCCTCGTGCCCGTAGACGAACCAGGGCTCCAGGTCTGCGACGAACTCGATCTCGCCGCGTCGCCGTCGGGCGCGTTCGAGGGCACGCTCCACGACCTCGCCGAGATCGACCGGCTCGTACACGGTTTCGGGCGCGTCCTCGCGCGCCAGGTCGACCAGATCGCCGACGAGGGTGGACAGCTCCTCGATCTGGGCCATCACGTCGGACCGCAGACCCTCCATGTCGTCTTCCGGAATCTTCCGTGCGCCGGGACGACTCGACGCGATCAGCAGTTCCATGTTTGTGCGCAGCGACGTCAGCGGCGTGCGCAGTTCGTGCCCGGCATCGGCGACGAGGCGGCTCTGCCGGTCCCGGGACTCCGCGAGCGCTCGCAGCATCGTGTTGAAACTCTCGGTGAAGCGGGCGAGTTCGTCGTTGCCGGTGACCCGGATCGGTGTGAGGTCGTCCGTGCGCGCCACCCGTTCGGCTGCGGCGGTGAGCCGCGCGACCGGGCGCAACCCCGTGCGTCCGACCGCCATTCCCGCGAGCGCGGCGAACAACACACCGCCGCCGCCGACGATGAACAGCACCAGGGCGAGCCTGTCGAGGATCGATTCGGTCGCATCGAGACGCTGCGCGATCACCAGCGTGCTGCCGGTGTTGGTGCGCTCGACGAGCACGCGTTGATCGCCGACGGTGTGCAGGTCGGAGTCGTCATCGCCGCGCGCGACCTGCATCTCCTCCGGGCCGACGGGGGCCTTGGACCCGGGCGGGGCGTACACACTGAGGTCGGGGAAGATCAACGCGACGCTGACGTCCTTCGAGTAGAAGGTGGCGAGCGCGATGGTGCGGAAGTCGAACGCCTCGAAATTGCTCTCGATGAGCGTCGCCGCCCTGGTGCGCAACTGCTGATCGACCTCGTCGTAGAGCGCCTTCGACACCACCCAGTACGCCGCGATCGCCATGAGCGCCACCGCGATCGCCGTGGCCGACGCGGCGAGCAGCGTCACCCGGGCCCGCAGCGTCACAGATCGGGTCAGCGGCATCGGCGGTCGCATACCGATCGGGGCGGGCGGCGTGATCGGCGAGAATCCCGATCCCGAGCCGTGACCGCCACCGTGGAGCGACAGTCTCACGGCGGCGTCTCGCGCAGCACGTAGCCGACGCCGCGCACGGTGTGGATCAGGCGCGGCTCGCCGTCTGCCTCGGTCTTGCGGCGCAGGTATCCCACGTACACCTCGAGCGCGTTGCCCGACGTCGGGAAGTCGTAGCCCCACACCTCCTCGAGGATCCGGCTACGGGTGAGCACGCGCCGCGGGTTTGCCATCAGCATCTCGAGCAGCGCGAACTCGGTGCGGGTGAGGCTGATGTCGCGGTCGCCGCGGCGGACCTCCCGGGTGATCGGATCGAGGGTGAGATCCGCGAACACGAGCGCCTCCGAGTCGCTGCCTGCGCCCGGCGTGGCCCGGCGCAGCAGCGCCCGCAGGCGCGCGAGCAGTTCCTCCAGCGCGAACGGCTTGGGCAGGTAGTCGTCGGCGCCGGCGTCGAGACCGGCGACCCGTTCGGACACCGAGTCGCGGGCGGTGAGCACGAGAATGGGCAGGTCGTCCCCGGTGCTGCGGAGCCGTCGGCACACCTCGAGTCCGTCGAGGCGCGGCATCATCACGTCGAGCACCATCGCGTCCGGGCGGGCCTCTTCCGTCTTGCCGAGGGCGTCGAGCCCGTCGACGGCGGTGTCCACCGTGTACCCGTTGAAGGTCAACGATCGGCGCAGCGATTCCCGCACCGCCCGGTCGTCGTCGACCACCAATATGCGCATATCGACCAGTGTGGCGGCCCGGACTGAAATCTTGCTGAGAAACGATCCTGCTGAGAACGCGCCGTCTCCCCGGCGGTACGATCTGAGGCGATCCTGCTGCACAGAAGACGGTGAGTTCACGATGGCAGTCAAGCGCGCGCCCTCCCGCAAGCCGCGACCCGAACCGGGCCGCCGACCGAAGAAGAATCCCCTGATCGCCGCGAAGGTGGAGAAGGTCGACTACAAGGACGTCAACCTGCTGCGCACGTTCATCTCGGACCGCGGCAAGATCCGCAGCCGCCGGGTCACCGGGCTCACGCCGCAGCAGCAGCGCCAGGTCGCCGTCGCGGTGAAGAACGCGCGCGAGATGGCGTTGTTGCCTTTCACCAACCGCTGACGACACGGGCCGTCGTCCATCGCCGGTTCGGCGTGTCGACGGCCACGATCGCTCCATTTCGGCACCCGCGCGCTCCGGGTGGTCGACGGCAGACTTCGTGAGGTCCCCCGTTCGTCTCCCGTAGTCACTGCCGCCGAAAGGACCTCTTGTGAGCGCCCCTGTCCGTACCGAACCTGCGACGAAAATGCGGTTCCTCGACTCCGCCACCGACACCCTCGGCTGCGCGGCGACGTGGCCGGCGGGCCGGTTCACCCACACCGAGATTGTGGACATGTTGCGCCACTTCGGGTTCCAGGTGCGCGATCACGCCCGCACCGACGACGGGCACCGGTTCACGCTCGACTGCCCCGGTGCCCCCGCGCCGGAAACCCTCGACCGGGTGTGCGCCGCATTCGCCGCCGCCACGGCCGGCGCCACCGAGATCGACGCGTTCTCGGAGCTGATCCTGCTCGAGAACATCGGCTGGCGCGAGGTGGACCTGATCCGCGCCGCCGCGCGTTTTCTGCTGCGCGCCGGACTCGGCGTCTCCACCCGCTACGTCCTCGACACGCTGGCTTCGACACCGGGTTTCGCGGCCGCCCTCGCGACCCATTTCGACATCCGCTTCCGTCCCGGTCTGGCCGACCGCGCCGAGCGCAGCGATGCCACCGCCGCCGCGCTGCGCGCCCGCATCGACGCCGCCACGACCTTCGACGCGGACCGCATCCTGCGTGCGCTCGCGTCGTTCGTCGACGCCACCGTGCGCACGAACTGGTACCAGCGGGGCGGCACTATGTCGTACGCCGCCTTCAAGCTCGATTCCGCCAAGCTGACGGTCGGCGGTCCGGTCGTCCCCGCCCGTGAGATCTTCGTGTGCTCACGCGACGTCGAGGGCGTGCACGTGCGCGCCGAGCTCGTCGCGCGCGGCGGGTTGCGGTTCTCCGAGCGCCCAGAGGACTACCGCACCGAAGCGCTGAGCCTGATGAAGACGCAGGCCGTGAAGAACGCGCCGGTCGTGCCGGGAGGGGCGAAGGGCGCGTTCGTCGTCCGACGCGGCAGCGAGATCGACCTGCGCACCGCGTACCGCACGTTCGTGTCGGGGATGCTGGATGTCGTCGACAACATCGTGCGCGGGCAGACCGTCACCCCCGCCGACACCGTCTGCTACGACGGCCCCGACAGCTATCTCGTGGTCGCGGCGGACAAGGGCACGGCGACGATGTCGGACGTCGCGAACGCGATCGCCGCCGAGCGTGGTTACTGGCTCGGCGACGCGTTCGCCTCCGGCGGGTCGGCCGGATTCGACCACAAGGCCATGGGCATCACCGCCCGCGGCGCGTGGGTCGCAGTACGGCAACGCTTCGCCGAACTCGGCGTCGACGTCGACACCCACCCGTTCACCGTCGCCGGCATCGGCGACATGTCCGGCGACGTGTTCGGCAACGGAATGCTGTGCTCGCGCACGATCCGCCTGGTCGCCGCCTTCGACCACCGGCACATCTTCCTCGACCCGGCACCGGATGCCGAGGCGTCGTTCCGGGAACGGTCGCGGCTGTTCGCGCTGGCCCGCTCGTCGTGGACGGACTACGACCCGACACTGATCAGCGCGGGCGGGGGCGTGTGGCCGCGCAGCGCGAAGACCGTCCCGCTGTCGCCGCAGGCCCGGGCCGCGCTCGGGGTGTCGGCCGCCGAGCTTTCGCCCGACGAGGTGATCCGCGCGATCCTCACCGCGCCGGTGGACCTGCTGTGGAACGGCGGAATCGGCACCTATGTCCGAGCCATCGGCGAGACCGACTCCGCCGCAGCAGATCCCGCGAACGACCGGGTTCGCGTCGAGGCGGGCACGATGCGCGCACGGGTCGTCGGCGAGGGCGGCAACCTCGGTTTCACCCAGCGTGCCCGAATCGAATTCGCCCGCGGCGGTGGCCGGATCGACGCCGACTTCGTCGACAACGCCGCCGGCGTGGCGACCTCGGATCGCGAGGTCAACCTGAAGATCGCGGTGGACATCGCGGTCGCCCGAGGTGTGGTGTCCGCGGCGGCACGCAATCGGTTGCTCGCCGCCGTGGAGGACGACGTCGCCGACGCGGTGCTCACCGCGTCCCGCGACCAGGCCCTCGCACTGGGCGCGGGCGAGCACCACGCCGCCGAACTGCTCAGCCAGCACGAACGACTCGTCGTGGACCTCGAACGCGACGGCCGCGTCGACCGCGGCGCGGACGGCCTGCCCAGCGCCGAGGAGATCGAGCGTCGCGCCCGCGCGGGGCAAGGGCTGACCCGTCCCGAACTCGCAGTGCTGCTCGCGCAATCGAAGAACGTGGTCGCCGCGGAACTCGCCGAGTCGACGCTGCCCGATGCGCCCGGCTGCGAGGCGTTCGTCGACGGGTACTTCCCGGAGCGGGTGCGCCGCGAAGCGGCCGTCGGGATCGTCGAACACCCCCTGCGCCGCGCGATCGTCGTCACCGCCTTGGCGGACGAGTTGATCAACCGCGTCGGCCCGGGCGCGCTGTACCGGCTCGAGGAGCGGTTGGGTGCGGGCACGAGCGAGTCCGCCGCGGCGTATCTCGTCGTCAGTCGGGTGCTCGGCACCGAGGAGATCCGGGACCGGATCATCGCGACCGAACCCGACGCCGGCGCGCGGGTGCGCGCCTGCGCCGACCTCGCGGCGTTGCTCGAGACCGAGATGGGAAGACTGCTGCGCCGCGGGCGCCGGATCGACGCGGCGGCGCTGATCACCCGCCTGCGCGGGCCGGTGGCCGAACTGCTCGGTCCGGCACCGTCGTTGGCCGACTGTGCGGGTGCGCTTGCCGTCGCGACCGCCGCAATGGACCTGGGCGCGCCGACCGCCCGGGTCGCGGCGGTGCGCGAGGACCTGGTCGGCGACCTCGGCCTCGGCTGGCTGCTGGACGCCCTCGCCCGCCGCAAGCGCGGCTCGCACTGGGAGTCCATGGGCCGCGCGGCGGTGCGCGACGAGATCGCCGACCGCGTCGACGGATTGGTGTGCACACAGTTGTCGGGTGACGCGGTCGCCGACCGCACCCGCCTGGTGGGGTTGCTCGAGCAGTTGCGCACCGAGGACCGCCTCGACCTCGCCCGCGCCAGCGTCGTGAGCGCGGAGTTGCTGCTGCTGCGCAGCTGACGGCGGCGCGCGTCGGTGATCACGACCGTGTGGCCCGGCCCGCGGTGATCACGACCGAATGCCCCCGACACGCCGAGTTTCGGGGCCACAGGAGCGTGATCACCGAGGCGCAGGGGCGATACGGCAGAGCCACACCGCCGCGCCTACAGCAGCAGCGCCAGCAGCAACTCCGCGCGCACCCGGGCGTCGCCGAGGTCGACGTCGAGCACCTGTTCGGCCTTGGCGATCCGGTTGCGCAGCGTGTGGCGGTGCACGTCGAGTTCGGCGGCCGCAGATTCCCAGTGCCCGTTGGCCTCCAGGAACGCCCGCACCGACACGACGAGGGCGGTGCCGTGCGCGGCATCGTAGGCCGCAAGCACTTCGACGGTCGACGCCGCGACGGCCTCGAGTGCCGTGCGCACCGCCGGCGAGCCCAGCAGGGTGGTCCCGCTGGTGGGGTCGAATTCGACGATACGACGTGCGGAATCTGCCGCAGCCAAAGCATGTTCGGCCTGCGCGAGCGCGGCTGCGGCGTCCCCGAGCCGGTGTGCCGCCGACAGGCCCGCGCGCAGGGCCCGAGCCCGCGCCGACGGCACCCGCGCAAGCAGCGACTCGACAGCTGCGATGTCATCGTTGCCGCGCAGCAGCGCGGTGACGCCCACGTCGTCCGTGACCACGTAGCACGATCGATCCCGCTGCGCCAGTTCGGCATCCAGCGCGCGCACCACCGCGGGCACCTGGCCGTGCAGGCGCAGCACGCGCACCCGCTGACCCGATCCGACGGCATCGCCGAGGAATTCCAGCGCCTCCTCGTGCGCCAGCGCGCCCGCCAACAGGAGGCGAAAGGCGTTGGCACCGAGCCTGTTCCGTTCATCACGTAGTCGGCGCGGTTTGTCGAGTTCCAGCGTGACCAGCGACACCGCGTGGCCGAGCAGCACCAGTTCGACGCTCTCCAGCGGTCGCGGCGCCCGCACAGCCAGGTGACCCTCGGTCACCCGCCCCTGCGTCACCGGCTGCACGATCAGCGCGCGGCCAGGCCCGCTCACGGCCACCGACCCCTCGCGGCGCACGGCCGCCACCTCGGCGGCCAGGTCCTCGGCGGACGACGCCGGATGCGCGACGACCGCCTCGGTCCGTTCCGCGACATAGGCGACCGACGCGTCCGTCGCCACCGCCAGTTCCCGCACGATCGCCCGCACCCCGCCACGCAACGCGGCGCGGGTGATCCGGACCTGCGTGTCCGCCGCACGGCGGACCAGCTCGTACTCCTGCTCCGCCAAGCGGTTGACCACCGCACGATTCACCGCCGCGAACGGGGTGACGAAGGGCACCTCGACCACGGGCAGCCCCAGCGCGTCGGCCTCGGCACGCACGGACGTGGGCACCACACTGTGCGAGAGCCCCGTTCCGAAGCCGAGTGCGGCGACGTTCGCCTCGACGAGTCGGCGCACGTAGGCCGCACCCTCGCTGGGCTGCAGGGCGAGCCCGGTGGTCAGCAGCAGTTCTCCACCGGAGAGCCACGGCCGCGGATCGAGCAGTTCGGTGGGGGCGACGAAGTCGATGCCCCGATCGGCACCGGTCTCCCCCGCGGACAGCCGAAGCGCCAGCTCACGGCGCTGCAACAACCACCGGACCGGCACACTCATGCCGCAACCGTACCCGCGACGAGCGTGCCGAAACGTCCAACCCGAGTGTCCAAGATTCGACGAAACGGCAGTGATCGCGCCCACGCGGAGGTCCATACTCGTGCCATGACCGAAATCGCGTACCGCCTCCCCCAGCAGCGCCGGGTGCAGACCGCCCTGCCCGGCCCGAAATCGCTCGCGCTCACCGAGCGCCGCAAGGCCGTCGTCGGCGCAGGTGTCGCCTCGTCGGTCCCCGTGTTCGCTGCGGATGCCGACGGCGGCGTCGTCGTCGACGTGGACGGCAATTCCTTCGTCGATCTCGGCGCCGGCATCGCGGTGACCACGGTCGGCGCCTCGAACCCTGCGGTCGTCGCCGCGGTCCAGGAGCAGATCGCCCACTTCAGCCACACCTGTTTCATGGTGACGCCGTACGAGGGTTACGTCGCCGTCGCCGAACGCCTCGCCGAACTCACCCCCGGTGACCATCCCAAGCGCACGGTGCTGTTCAACAGCGGCGCCGAGGCCGTGGAGAACGCGGTGAAGATCGCCCGCGTCGCCACGGGCCGCAGCGCGGTTGTGGTGTTCGACCACGCCTACCACGGCCGCACCAACCTCACCATGGCGCTGACCGCCAAGAACATGCCGTACAAGAACGGCTTCGGGCCGTTCGCCCCCGAGATCTACCGCGCGCCGATGTCATACCCGTTCCGCGAGGGACTCAACTACGACGGCACCCCGATCACCGGTGAACTCGCCGCGCGCCGCGCGATCGCGATGATCGAGAAGAACATCGGGGCCGACAACGTCGCCGCGATCGTGCTCGAGCCGATCCAGGGCGAGGGCGGATTCATCGTGCCCGCCAAGGGCTTTCTGCCGGCGCTCGTCGCGTGGGCGAAGGAGAACGGCATCGTGTTCGTCGCCGACGAGGTGCAGACCGCGTTCGCCCGCACCGGCGACTGGTTCGCCAGCAACGACGAGGGCATCGTCCCCGACCTGATCACGATGGCGAAGGGCATCGCCGGTGGCATGCCGCTCTCGGCGGTTACCGGCCGCGCCGACCTCATCGACGCCGTCCACGCGAGCGGTCTCGGCGGCACCTACGGCGGCAATCCGGTCGCTTGCGCGGCCGCGCTGGCCAGCATCGACCAGATCGCCGAACTCGACCTGTGCGGGCGCGCCCGCCAGATCGAGCAGACCGTGCTGACCCGGCTGCGTGCGCTCGCCGCCGACACCGACATCATCGGCGACATTCGCGGACGCGGCGCCATGCTCGCGATCGAGTTCGTCCGCCCCGGCACCCGCGAACCGAACCCGGAGGCCACCAAGGCAGTGCTGGCGAAGGCCCTCGAGCAGGGCGTCATCACGCTGAGCTGCGGCACCTACGGCAACGTCGTGCGCCTGCTGCCGCCGCTGGTCATCCCCGACGACCTGCTCGCCGACGCGCTCGACGTGCTCGAGTTCGCGATCCGCGAGGTCGCCGGTGTCGCGCTGGCGGGAGCCGCCCGATGACTCTGTCTCCCGCCCTGTCTCCCGCCCTGCCCACCGACCTGCCCACCGACCTGTGGCTCGGCGGCGAGCAGGTGCCCGCGACCTCCGGGGCGACGTTCCCGGTTGCGGACCCGGCGACCGGTGAGGTGCTCACCGAGGTCGCCGACGCGACACCCGCAGACGCCGTGCGCGCCCTCGACCTCGCGGTCGCCGCGCAGGCGGAGTGGGCCGCGACGCCGCCGCGCCAGCGGGCCGACATCCTGACCCGCGCGTTCGCCGCGGTGCACGAACGCGCCGACGACTTCGCCCGCGTCATGACGCTGGAGATGGGCAAGACGCTCGCGGAGGCGCGCGGCGAGGTGAACTACGGTGCGGAGTTCCTGCGCTGGTTCGCCGAGGAGGCGGTCCGCATCGGCGGTCGCACCGCGACATCCCCCGCCGGCACCGGACGCATCGTGGTGACCAAGGAGCCCGTGGGGCCTGTCCTCGCGATCACGCCGTGGAACTTCCCGCTGGCGATGGCGACCCGCAAGATCGCTCCGGCCCTGGCCGCGGGGTGCCCGATCATCGTGAAGCCCGCATCCGAGACGCCGCTGACCATGCTGCTGCTCGGCCGGATCTTCGTCGACGCCGGCCTGCCCGCGGGCGTGCTGTCGATCCTGCCGACGTCGAGTTCCGCCGCGCTCACCGAACCGCTGATCGCCGACGCCCGGCTGCGCAAGATCACCTTCACCGGGTCCACCGGCATCGGCAAGCACCTGGTGCGCGCCTCGGCGGACCGCCTGCTGCGCACCTCGATGGAACTCGGCGGCAACGCCCCGTTCCTGGTGTTCGACGACGCTGACATCGACGCCGCGGTCGACGGTGCGGTCGCGGCGAAGATGCGCAACGGCGGCGAGGCATGCACGGCCGCGAACCGGTTCCACGTCGCACGCGGGGTGGTCGAGGAGTTCACCGCCAAGCTGACCGAGCGGATCGCCGCGATGCGTTGCGGGCACGGTCTTTCCACCGACACCGACCTTGGGCCGCTGATCAGCGAGAAGCAGCGGGCCAGCGTCGCGGCACTGGTCGACGACGCGGTCGCGCGGGGCGCGCGGGTCCGCACCGGCGGGCACGCAGTCGACGGACCGGGCTACTTCTATGCGCCGACCGTGCTCGACGAGATTCCCACCGATGCGCGCCTGCTGCGCGAGGAGATCTTCGGTCCGGTCGCGGCGGTGACGGTGTTCGACACCGAGGAAGAGGCGATCACCGCCGCCAACGACAGCGAGTACGGCCTCGCCGCGTACTTCTTCACCCGCGACCTCGACCGCGCCTGGCGCGTCTCGTCCGCGCTGCAGGCCGGCATGGTGGGCGTCAACCGTGGCGTCATCTCCGATCCGGCGGCACCGTTCGGCGGTGTGAAGGAGTCCGGATTCGGGCGTGAGGGCGGGACCGAGGGCATCGAGGAGTATCTCGACACGAAGTATGTCGCATTCGGGTAGCCGTCCGGTTGCCTCACGCTGCCGTTCCGCTCCTCCCGACACAGAAAGTGGTGCAGACTGCAACGAGATACGGCCCGTATGACGTTGTGAGGAGGCCCCGGTGACGGAGGCAGTGACGGAAACGGCGAACGGCACGTTCCATCCCCTCGATCCGCTCGGCGCGGACGAATTCCGCGCCGTGACCGCCGTGCTCGCCCGCGAGCACGGCGTCGGGCAGGGCTGGCGGGTCAACTCGATCGAACTCGCCGAGCCGAGCAAGGAGCAGATCGCGGCGTTCGAGGACTCGGGCACCGTCCCGGAGCGTTGCGTCATCGTGGTCTGCTACGAACGGGCCACGAACAAGGCGTTCAAGGGTCGGGTCTCGCTCACCGGCGACGCCTCGCTGTCCTGGGACCACATCCCCGGCGTGCAGCCGAACTTCACCGTCGACGAGTGGGAGGAGGCGGACGCCTACCTGCGTTCCCACCCGGACGTGATCGCGGCGCTCGGAAAGCGCGGAATCACCGACATGAGCCTGGTTTTCATGGACGTGTGGACCTATGGCGAGGCCGTGATGCCCGAGCGGTACCGGGGCCGTCGGCTGGGCTGGTCGGACACCTGGGTGAAGGCCCGCCCGGGTGCCAATCCGTACGCCAACCCCGTGACCGGGCTGCACTGCGTCATGGACGTCGCGACCATGGAACTGCTCGAGATCGAGGACGGCGAGCCGGTCCCGACGACGAACGTGATGGGCGAGTACATCCCCGACCAGGTGCCCGAGGCACTGCGCGAGTCGAGCACCCGCCCGGCACTGACCCGCCTCGACATCACCCAGCCGGACGGACCGTCATTCGCCCTCACCGGCAACAAGCTCGAGTGGCAGGGCTGGTCGATGCGGCTGGGCTTCAACTACCGCGAGGGCATGACGCTGCACCAGATCAGCTACGACGATCACGGTCGTCGACGCTCGATCGCGCATCGGCTCTCCTTCGCCGAGATGGCGGTGCCCTACCGGGATCCGAGCCCGGATCACTACCGACGGACCGCGTTCGACATCGGCGAGTGGGGCCTCGGGTTCATGACCACCTCGCTGGAACTCGGCTGCGACTGCCTCGGCGAGATCCGCTACGTCGACGCCGTCCTGCACGACAGCGCCGGTGCGCCGTTCACCATCGCCAACGCCGTCTGTATTCACGAGGTGGACAACGCGATCCTGTGGAAGCACGTCGACCACGAGACCGGCTCCGAGTCGCGGCGGATGCGTCGACTCACGGTGTCCTGCCACGTGACGGTCGCCAACTACGAGTACCTCGTGTACTGGCACTTCGACCAGGCCGGCGGCATCGAGTGCGAGGTCCGCGCCACCGGAATCATGGTCACCACCAGCTTTCCCGAGGGCGGCGAGCATCCCAACGGGACCCTGATCGACGAGCGCACCTACGCTCCGTTCCACCAGCACTTCCTCGTCGCGCGCCTGGACATGGACATCGACGGCACCGCGAACACCGTCTACCGCAGCGACACCGAGACCGTACCGACCGGTCCGGACAACCCCTACGGCCTCGGACTGGTGCAGCGCAACACGCCGCTACGCACCGAGGAAGAGGGCAAGCAGGACCCGAACTGGCAGACCCAGCGGGCGTGGAAGGTCGTCAACGAGAACGTCGTCACCGGGCTCGGCACCCATCCCGCGTACAAGCTGGTGCCCAGCGGGTCGTTCCCGTCGATGTTCGATCCGGCGTCCCCGGTTTTCCAGCGCATGCAGGCGATCGGACACACCCTGTGGGTGACCCCGAATTCGCCCGACGAGCGCTGGCCCTCGGGCGAATTCGTGGTGCAGAGCCGCGACGACGACGGCTTGCCCGCCTGGACGGCGGCCAACCGTCCGATCGAGAACACCGACGTCGTGCTCTGGTACGTCTTCGGCATCCACCACATCACCCGGCCCGAGGACTGGCCGATCATGCCCGTGGACACGGTGTCGTTCAAGCTGCTGCCGTTCGGCTTCTTCGACCGCAACCCCGCGCTCGACGTCATCGACCCGCCCGCCGTCGCGCAGGCCTGTCACCCCGGCCATCCGCACTGAACCGAAGGGGAAGAACCATGTCGAACCCCGCTCCCTCCGGACCGACTCCAGAGCGCCCCGCTCACGACGTGACGCACGGCCACCTACTCGACAAGGGACTCGCGAGCGGGCGGGTCGGCACCTTCTCCGGCGCTGTCCTCGGTATCTCCTGCGTGGCGCCGGGATACACGCTCACCGCGAGCATCGGCCTGATCGTCGCGGCCGTCGGGCTGAAGATGCCGGCGATCTTCATCGCCGGCTTCATCCCGATGTTCCTCACCGCCTACGCCTATCGCGAGCTGAATTCCGACAATCCGGACTGCGGTGCGTCGTTCACCTGGTCCACCAAGGCGTTCGGTCCGTACGTCGGCTGGATGTGCGGCTGGGGCATGGTGCTCGCGACGATCATCGTGCTGTCCAATCTTGCCGCGATCGCGGTCGAATTCTGCTACCTCACGTTCGCGAACCTGTTCAATGATCCGTCGATCGCCGACATCTCCGGCAACAAGTTCTGGAACATCGTGACCACGTTGGCGTTCATCGCGATTGCCACCTGGATCTCGAGCCGCGGCATCACCACCAGCGAGCGCGTGCAGTACGTGCTGGTCGGCTTCCAGATGGTGATGCTGTTCGTGTTCGCGGTCGTGGCCGTCGTCAAATCGGGCGATTCCGAAACCGGCGTGGCGTTCAGCTGGGACTGGTTCAACCCGTTCACCGGGCTCACCCTGAGCGCGTTCGTGATCGGCGTCACCGGTTCGATCTTCGCATTCTGGGGCTGGGACACCTGCCTGACTCTCGGCGAGGAATCCAAGGATCCCAAGCGCACGCCGGGCCGCGCCGGACTGCTGTGTGTGGTGTCGATCCTCATCACCTATCTGCTGGTCGCCGTCGCGACGATCATGTACGCCGGGGTCGGCACCGAGGGTCTCGGTCTGGGCAACGAGGAGAACGCGGACAACGTCTTCGGCGCGCTGGCCGACCCGGTGCTCGGCAACTTCGGCGGTCTGATGCTCTATCTCGCGGTCTTCGTGTCCTCGATCGCGAGCCTGCAGACCACGTTCCTGCCCGCGGCCCGCACCATGCTCGCGATGGGTGCCTACGGCGCGTTCCCGAGGTCGCTCGCGGCGGTCAATCCGCGATTCCTGGTTCCGTCGTTCGCAACCTACGTCGCGGGCGTGATCACGGCGGTGTTCTACGCGGTGGTGTCGATCCTGTCGGAGTCGGTGCTGCTCGACACGATCGCTGCACTCGGCATCATGATCTGCTGGTACTACGGCATCACCGCATTCGCCTGCGTCTGGTACTTCAAGGACGACCTGGTCACCAGCGCCCGCAACATCGTGTTCCGTCTCGTCTTTCCGCTCCTCGGTGGCCTCATCCTCGCTGCCGTGTTCGTCAAGTCGGTGCAGGAGAGCATGGACCCGGAGAACGGCAGCGGCGCCTCCATCGGCGGCATCGGTCTGGTGTTCTACCTGGGCTTCGGCCTGCTCGCATTCGGCGTCGTGCTGATGTTCGTCATGCGCGCCTACCGGCCCGCGTTCTTCCGCAAGGAGACCCTCACCCGCCACACCGCAGCGTTGATCGGCGAGGTCGACATGCTGCGTGCCGAGGATAAGTAGCAGCCAAGTAGCCGCCAAGTCACAGCCAAGCCGCCCAAGTCGCAGCATCAGCGCTACTGAAGGGTCCCCTCACCGTCATTTTCGCTCATGAGGGTGCCCCTCACTCGCCTGGTTCCGCTACTGAAGGGTCCCCTGACTGGTCGTGAGGGGCGTCCCCGGGCGCGGGCGGTTGCGCTTTTCGGCTCCGGCTCTGGTCGATCGCGGCGTAGAGGATCCGGCCCCCGATACCGAGCACGGCGAGGTTGAGCACGATCTGCCCGGTCACGACCGCCCGCGCAGCATCGGTGACGGCCGTGATGTCGCCGAAACCGACGGTCGCGAATACCGTCACCGTGAAGTACAACGCGCCCATCTTCGACAGCGACTCACTGAAGCTGTCCGGATAGGACGCCGCCATCACGTCGTACACCGCCGAGTAGCCGAGCAGGTACAGCGGCGTGGCCGCGGCGAGCGCCTCCACCCCCTGTAGCACCGGCCGGTCCGAGTCCAGGATCTTCAGCACCTGCCAGGTCGCGACGATTCCGAACGCGACCAGAACACCGGCGAGCAGCAGTAAGCTACTGCCGTCGAATTCGGTGAGCGGCACAATGAAGTACAGCACCAGCAGCACAATCGCCGTGATGCTCGGACGTAGCAACGCCCGCCGAATCACGGCCCGCTTCTGCTTCCGGGTCAGACCGTCGTCCGGACGAAACATCGCGCCGCCTCCCACACCGTGTCGATCACGATGCAGCCTAGGCGGATCAACGCCTCCGCAACCGCATGTAGTCGCTCACCACGGCCGCGCCGAGCCCGTCGAGGTCGGGTGAGACGACGCGGCCGCCCGCCCGGCGTGCCATCCGGTCCACGAAACGCGCCAGTCCGGGGTCGTCGCCGAGCTTGAAGAACGTCACCTGGGCGCCGAGTTTCGAGAGCTGATCGAGTTCGCGCACGGTCAGCCCGAGGGTCCGGTGGCTCGGCGGGTAGTCGAACGCGGCGTACCCCTCCGGCTCGATGTGCGCGGTCGGTTCGCCGTCGGTGACGATCAGCACAACCGGCTGCGCGTTCGGGTTTCGCCGCAGATGCCGACCGGCCAACATCAGCGCGTGGTGCAGGTTGGTGCCCTGCTCGTAGGCGCCGTCGAGCCCGGCGAGTTCGGCCGTGGTGAGGGTGCGCGCGTACCGGCCGAACCCGATCAGCTGCAGGTGGTCGCCCCGGAACCGGGTGGTGACAAGGTGGTTGAGTGCCAGCGCGGTGCGCTTCATCGGCACCCAGCGGCCCTCCATCACCATCGAGAACGACGTGTCGACGAGCAGCGCGACCGCGGCCTGCGCCCGCTGTTCGGTCTCGGTGACCTCGACGTCGACGACCTGCAGCCGCACCGGCACCCGACCCGGATCGCGGAGCACCGCATTGGTCACCGTGCGGGTGACGTCCCACGGTTCGGTGTCGCCGAACTGCCACGGCCGGCTCGCCCCGGTCGGCTCGCCCATCGCACCGGCCTTTCGGGTGTCGCGCTGGCCCGTGCGGCCCGACAGCCGGCCCGCGACGTCCCGCAGCGCCAACTCGCCGAGCCGGCGCATCGCCTTCGGCGAGAGCCGCCACTGCCCGTCGGGCCCCTTGTCCAGGAAACCCTCCCGCTGCAGCGCCTTCTCCAACTCCTGCAGGGTGCGCAGGTCGGTGACGGCGTCGTCGCCGAGGTGGCGCGCCAGCGCGTCGAGGTCGACGTCGTCGAGTTGCGCGCCGGCGTGTTGCTGGGCGAGCTGGTCGCCGAGTTGCTCGAGTTCCGCGATCTCCTGCAGCGCGGACGTACCCTGCCCGAGGCCGAGCGGGTCGTCGCCGCGGAAACGCTGCGACCCCTCCCAATCCTCGCCGGGACGCGCGGTGCGCAGGTGCGCGTCGAGACGGTCGAGCTGGCCCAGCAACGACGGACTCCCGAACGCCTGCTGCGCCAACGCATCCAGCTCCGCACGCTGATCGGGAGTCAGCGAATTGCGCAACCGCTGCGCGGCGGCCGCACGCTGCGCGAGCGAATCGAGCAACTCCTCCACGTTGCGCGGATTCTCCGGGAAGAACTCGCCGTGCTTGTCCATGAAGTCGCGGAACTGCTCGTCGGTGTCCTCGCCGCGGGCATGCGCGTCGAGCAGGTCGTTGAGATCGTTCAGCATCTCGTCGACGCGCGCCCGGTCCGCGTCCGTCGCGTTCTCGAGCGCCTGCTTCATGCCGGCGAAGCGCTGGTCGAGCATCTCCCGGCCGAGCAGGTCGCGGATCTTCTCGTAGTTCTCCCGTGCCTGGGCGCTGCGCCAGTCGTAGTCCGAGAGTTCCTGCACGGCTTGGGCGGTCGACGGTGGCAGTTCCTCGAGCTGCATCTCGGCGAAGCGGGCGTCGTCGTCGAGCGCGCGAGCGAGTTCCTTGCGCTCCTCGAGCACGGCGGCGTCGAGAAGTTTGCGCACCTCCTGCAGGGTGCCGTCGAGGTTGCTGCGCTGCAACAGGTCCCGCCGTCGACGATGGGCCTGCTGGGCAAGCTTGTCCAGCCCACGCATCCGGTCGGTGCCGCGGCGGAGCAGTTCCTGCAGGGCATGGCGCGGGGAACTGCCGGCCATCACGTCGGCGCCGATGGCGTCGAGCGCCTCACGCAGGTCGACGGGCGGCGCGAGCGGGTCGCTGCCGTCGTAGGGGATGTACCGGGAGGCCGTCATCCGTGCACCACTGTCATCCGTACACCAGCTGCCCGTCGTCGCCGGCGACCTTGGAGATGCGCCGGGCCAGATACAGTCCCTCGAGCGCCATCTCGGCTGCGGCGGCCTTCTGACCGTCCGTGGTCGCGCCGAGGCGTTCGGCGACCTGGTCGATCACCGCCAACTCGGGCAGTTCGGCGAGCAGCGCCTTGGCGGTGATCCGCTCGCCGGTCACCACCGGGTCACCCTGGTCGACGGCAGCGACCAGCGGCCCGAGGTCGATGCCGCCCAACCGTTCTCGCGCGGTCTCGGCGGTCGCCCGGCGCAGCAGGTGTTCGAGCACCTCGGTCTCGCGACCCTCCTCGCCGGATTCGAACTCGATCTTGCCGCGCAGCACCGCGATGACGGTGCCGAGGTCGACGGGCCGCGCCACCGGGTCCGCCTCGCCGAGGATCGCGCCGCGGTGGATCGCCGACGCGCTCACCGTCTCCGCCGCCGCGACCGAGAACCGCGCCGACACGCCGGAGCGCTGATCGATCGACGTCGATTCGCGCAGCAGCCGGGTGAACCGGGCGAGCACCTCGAGCAGGTAGTCGGGCACCTCGCCGGTCAGGTTCGCCTCCTGGCGGACCACGGCGATCTCGTGGTCGAGCGCCCGCGGGTAGTGGGTGCGGATCTCGGCGCCGAAGCGGTCCTTCAGCGGGGTGATGATCCGGCCACGGTTGGTGTAGTCCTCCGGGTTGGCGGTGGCGACGAGGACGAC
Organism: Aldersonia sp.; assembly: GCA_036524855.1. GTDB lineage: Bacteria > Actinomycetota > Actinomycetes > Mycobacteriales > Mycobacteriaceae > Aldersonia. The sequence goes on from DATDBL010000046.1 coordinate 24,866, forward strand.
GTCGAGGGGCAGTCGCAACGTGTACCCGCGGACCTGGATGTCGCGCTCCTCCATCACGTTGAGCAGCGACACCTGGATCCGCTCGGCGAGGTCCGGAAGCTCGTTGATCGCGACGATGCCACGGTGCGTGCGGGGCACGAGTCCGAAGTGGATCGTCTCGGGGTCGCCGAGGCTGCGGCCCGCCGCGACCTTCACCGGGTCGACGTCGCCGATCAGGTCGGCGACGCTGGTATCGGGGGTCGCGAGCTTCTCCGCGTAGCGCTCGCTGCGGTGCCGCCACGTGATAGGCAGGTCGTCGCCGAGTTCGGCGGCGCGGCGGATCGACGCGGGTGTGATCGGTTCGTACGGATGCTCCCCGAGTTCGGAGTCCGCGATCACCGGCGTCCACTCGTCGAGCATCAGGTTCAGGGTGCGCAGCAGCCGGGTCTTGCCCTGCCCGCGTTCGCCGAGCAGCACGACGTCGTGACCGGCCAGCAGCGCCCGCTCGAGCTGCGGCACGACGGTGTCCTCGAACCCGACGATGCCCGGCCACGGATCGCGCCCCTCACACAGCGCGGCGAGCAGGTTCTTGCGGATTTCTTGCTTGACGGTCAGCTGCTCGTGCCCGGAGGCACGCAGTTCCCCCACGGTTTGAGGTTGAGTCACCTCTACACGCTACGAGTGTTGCGCCGATGCGGCCACTCGCCGGATTTCGTCACCGCCCCAACCGCGCCGCCCGCGCCACCAGGTACCTGCGCTGCGGCAGGCTCATCGCACGTTCGGCGGCGGTCTCGTAGTCCGCACGGGCGGCATCGAGGTCCCCCGCCATCTCCAGCAGGTGCGCCCGAACCGCGTACAGCCGGTGGTCGCGCGCGAGGCGTTCGTCGTCGGCCAGCGACGCCACCAACTCGAGCCCCGCGGCCGGGCCCCGCGCCATCCCGACCGCGACCGCGTGGTTCAGAGCGACCACCGGGTTCGGCGAGATCCGCAGCAGCAGGTCGTACAGCGCGACGATCTGCGGCCAGTCGGTGTCGGTGTCGGAGGCGGCCTCGTCGTGTACCGCGGCGATCGCCGCCTGCAGCTGGTACGGACCGGTCGCGCCGCGCGGCAAGGCGGCGGTGATCAGCGCGACGCCCTCCGCGATCTGCTCGCGGTCCCAGCGCGCGCGGTCCTGTTCGGCCATCGGCACCAGCGACCCGTCCGGCGCGGTCCGGGCCACCCGCCGCGCGTCGGTGAGCAGCAGCAACGCCACCAGCCCCGCGACCTCCGAGTCGTCGGGCAGCAGTGTGTGCGCCATCCGCGCCAGCCGGATCGCCTCCCGCGCCAGTTCCGGGCGGTGCAACGTCGGCCCGGACGTGCTCGCGTAACCCTCGGTGAAGATCAGGTAGATCACGTGCAGCACGGCGGCGAGCCGTTCGGGCTGCTCGACCCCCCCGGGCAGCCGGAACGGCACCCCGCTCTCGCGAATCGTCTTCTTGGCGCGGCTGATCCGACGCGCGATCGTCGGCTCCGGGACGAGGAACGCCCGCGCGATCTCGGCCGTCGACAAGCCACCCACCGCCCGCAGCGTCAACGCGATCTGCGACGCCGGCGCCAGCGACGGGTGGGCACACAGGAACAGCAGCACCAGCGAGTCGTCCGCGGCCGGTGCGGTGCCCTGCTCCGGCAGCACCCACGCCGCGACGGTGTCCTCCCGTTGCCGCCGGGACTGTTCGCTGCGCAGCAGGTCGGTCAGCCGCCGGGACGCGACCGTGATCAGCCAGGCCAACGGCCGGTCGGGCACCCCCACGGACGGCCATTGTGTCGCCGCCGCGAGCAGCGCCTCCTGCACCGCGTCCTCGGCGGTGTCGAAGTGCCCGAACCGGCGGACGAGCGCACCGAGGACCTGCGGCGCGAGCCGGCGCAGCAGGTCCTCGTCGACAGGGTCGGCCACAGCCGGGCTCTACAACTCGTCGGCGCCCTCGACGAGGGGGCGGACGTCGGCGTAGGCGGTCGCGTCGAACACCCCTCCCGGGTTCGGGCACTTCGCCAGCCTCGCGGCGATCTCGGTTGCGCGGTCGTAGCTTTCGCACTCGACGATCCAGTAGCCCGCAAGGACCTCCTGCGTTTCGGCGTACGGTCCGTCGGTCACCACCGCCACCCCGCCCTCGAGCCGCACCCGACGCGTGTGCACCGGCGCGGCGAGCCCGCGCGTGTCGACGAGTTCACCCGAGGCCACCAGTTCGTTGCTGAACGCCTGCATGAACTCGACCATCTGCGCGAAGTCCTCCTGCGACCAACCGGACATCTCCGCGTAGTCCTGCTGCGAGCCGTAGGTCAGGATCATGTACTTCATGGCGTGTCCTTTCGCCCTTCGCGGCACCCCGGTGGCGCCCTTCGACAGAGACGTCGGAGCCGCGCAACCAATCCGGACACGAGGTCAGTGTGCGAAGTGCCGCGCCCCCGTCAGGTACAGCGTCACACCGGCCTCGCGGGCCGCCTCGATCACCTCGTTGTCGCGCACCGACCCGCCCGGCTCCACGATCGCCCGCACGCCGGCCTGCGTCAGCGTCTGCAGCCCGTCGGGGAACGGGAAGAACGCGTCCGACGCCGCCACGGCGCCGCGGACCCGGTCCCCGGCACGAAGGACCGCGAGGTGCGCGGCGTCGACACGGTTCACCTGGCCCATCCCGACCCCGACCGAAGCGCCGTCGTGCGCGATCAGGATGGCGTTCGACTTCACCGCGCGGCATGCGCGCCACGCGAACACGAGATCGACGAGTGTCGCTTCGTCCGCCGGCTCACCGGCGGCAAGAGTCCAATTCCTCGGGTCGTCGCCGTCGGCGTCGAGAACGTCCCGCTGCTGCAAAAGCACACCGCCGGAGATCGGTCGCCATTCACCGCCCGCGCGGCCCGGCTGTGCGGCGCGCAGCACCCGAATGTTCTTCTTGCGCTGCAACACCGCGACGGACCCATCCGCGTACCCGGGAGCGACGATCACCTCCGTGAAGATCTCCGCGACCTGTTCGGCCATCTCCACGGAGACCTCACCGTTGGCTGCGATCACACCGCCGAACGCGCTCACGGGGTCGCACGCGTGCGCCTTGCGGTGCGCCTCGGCGATGTCGACGCCGAGCGCGATACCGCACGGGTTGGCGTGCTTGATGATCGCGACCGCAGGAGCGGCGTGGTCGAACGCGGCGCGCCAGGCGGCGTCGGCGTCGGTGTAGTTGTTGTACGACATTTCCTTGCCGTGCAACTGTTCGGCCTGCGCAAGCCCCGGCGCACCGGCGTCGTTGCGGTACAGCGCGCCGGCCTGGTGCGGGTTCTCCCCGTACCGCAGGACCGCCGCCCGGTTCCAGGTCGCACCGAGCCAGGTCGGAAACGCGAACTCCCCGCTCGGGTCCGCGACCAGCACGTTGGACATCCAGCTGGCGACCGCCACGTCGTAGGCGGCGGTATGCTGAAACGCCTGCGCCGCCAGGGCGGTTCGCTCCGCGAGGGTGAACCCGCCGCCAGCGACCGCGGCGAGCACGTCGGAGTACCGTTCCGGGTCCACGACCACCGCCACCGACGGGTGGTTCTTCGCCGCCGCCCGCACCATCGACGGTCCGCCGATGTCGATCTGCTCGACGCATTCGTCGGGGCTGGCGCCGCTCGCGACGGTCGCGGTGAACGGGTACAGGTTGACGACGACGAGTTCGAACGCGGCGACGCCGAGTTCCGCGATCTGGTCGAGGTGCTCGGACTTGCGCGTGTCCGCGAGAATCCCCGCGTGCACCCGCGGGTGCAGCGTCTTGACGCGCCCGTCGAGCGTCTCCGGGAAACCGGTGAGGTCCTCGACGGGGGTCACCGGCACGCCCGCGTCGGCGATCCTCGCAGCGGTCGACCCGGTCGACACGATCTCGACGCCGTTCTCGTGCAACCCCGTCGCGAGTTCGACGAGCCCCGTCTTGTCGTAGACGCTCACCAGCGCCCGCTGCACCGGCCTACGGTCACTCACTGGCAATTCCGGCCTTTCGTCCATCCGACACGACGCCGTGCACGGCGACCGCCGTGACCACGTCCGCCAACAGTCTTCGCTCCACCACTTTGATGCGTTCGTGCAGGGTGTCCTCGTCGTCGTCGGAGCGTACGACGACCGCCTCCTGCGCGAGAATCGGCCCGGTGTCGATGCCGCCGTCGACGAGGTGAACCGTGGTGCCGGTGACCTTCACGCCGTAGGCGAGGGCGTCGCGCACCGCGTGCGCCCCGGGGAACGACGGCAACAGCGCGGGATGCGAGTTCACGATCCGCCCGGCGAAGAGTTCGAGGAATCGCGGACCGAGGATCTTCATGAACCCGGCGGTGACGACGAGGTCGGGGGTGTGCGCGGCGACCGCGTCGGCGAGGGCGGCGTCCCATTCCGCACGGGTGGCGAAGTCGCGCAGCGACACGCGGAACGTCGTCACGCCCGCGGCGCCGGCGTACTCGCCGGCGGCACACTCCCGGTCGACGCCGAGCGCGACGATCCGGACGGGACCCTCGGGCGCCGACGACGCGTCGAGCAGCGCTCGGAACAACGATCCCGTGCCCGACGCGAGCACGACGACCCGGGCGGGGTTCGATGGCGGGACGGTCAGCACGACTCCTGGCGGGTGGTGGCTCGAGCGGGGGTTGCTCCCCGCGCATGAGCCTAACCATCGCCCTAGTCGGCCTCTTTCTCGGTGTCGACCACTTCGGCGTCGACGATGTCGGTGGCCTCTGAGACGGCTGCGGCGGCAGGCGCCTCACCCACCAACTCGGCGTCGAGCGGCGCCGCCGGGGCGGGGGTCCCGATCGCGGCGATCGGGGTGTCCGACGGTGTCGCGATCGGCTCCTCGGCTTCGTCGGTCCGTTCGCGGCGCTTGCCGAGCACCAGCGCGGTGAGCGCGCCGAGCCCCCCGAACCAGCCGAACACGGTCAGCGCCCACAGCCACACCTCCACGTGCACCGCGCCGAAGGTGCCCAACGCACCACCCGCGGCGGCTCCCAGCACGACCGCACCGCCGGCCAGGGCGACCCCCGCCGACAGCGCCGCCCACGCGGCAGTCGATCGGTCCACGGCGTTCCGGCCGCACTCACGCCCGAGCAGCACGGCGAGCATGGCAGGCACCACCAGTGCGGCCGGCCACCACGGCTCGGCGGGACCTGTCGGCGTCGCTGCCAGCACCGGCACACCCGGCAGCGGGCCGCCCATCACCTCGAACAGGCCGACCGACACAGTGCCCGCCTGCACGCCGGCACCGCACAGCACCGCGACGGCGGCGACCGCGACGTTCGGCAGGTAGAGCACGGTGAGCAGCAGCAGCCCGACCACCCCGGTGAACCCGTCGACCGCACCGAACGCCTCGAAGGCGGTCGACCAGTGCACCACCAGCGACAGCACCGTTGCGACGAGTCCCGCGAGCAGCAGTCGACGCGCGGCGTTGACGGTCGCGAACAACGTGACGCACGCCCAGTCCGGGACGTACGGCGCGACGACGATCTCGCGCCACTTCACGGTCGCGATCCCGCCGAGCGCACCGACGAGGTGTATCGCGAGGACCCATCCGAACGCCGCAAGCGGGTTGGGCGGCGCCACGTCGAGCACGGCGGAGGCGTCTTGGAGCACGGCGAGCGCGATGGCCGTGCACACCAGCGGCCCGGCGACGGCCGCACCGACGAGCCAGCCGAGATCACGCCGGGTGGAGGTGGCAGTGGTGGCCTGCGCACAGGTGCGGCCGACGAGCCAGATCAGCGCGCCGGTCGGGAGCAGCGGGAGAATGCCCAGCGTCGTCGTCCCGATCGTGACAGGTACCTGGTGCACGGCCAGCAACGACGCCGCGACCGCCGCGAACACTCCGGTCAGATCGCTGCTCGCGGCGACGAGCGTGACGAGGACGATCGCTGTGGCGAGCGCGAGCGTCAGCACGGTCGGACGCGCGGCCACCACGATCAGCGCGCGGACCCGCGGCGGCGCCGCGCGGGTCGCGGGATCGTTTGTGGGGCTCTCGGTGTCGATTACGGCACTCATCGAGCCCAGCGTGTCACCCTCCGCTGGACCCGCGGATCAGGCGCGCCGGGGTCTGTTCACTTCTCGTCCCGCCGCGGCCGATACGCCCGCGTCGGGTCGTCGTCCGCCGGGCTGGGTGCCGATGTGCGCGGTTGAGCACCGGTTTCCGGCCCCGGCGCGGGCATCGCCTGGGTCGAGTCCGGTTCGGGAGCCGGGTGCGCCTGGGTCGCGTCCGACGGTTGCTGGGCGGACGGTTGCTGGGCGGACGGTTGCTGGGCGTCCGACGGTTGCTGGGCGGACACTGACGGCTGCGGCGGCCGGAGACGCGTCGGTTCCTCGCTCGGCTGCCGGAAGACCTGCGTCACGTCGTTCGCGTTCGCCTCATCGGGCCACACCGGCTGGCCCGGCGCCTGCGCGCCGCGGTAGGGCTGGTCTGGTGACGGTGCCGATGGCCGACCCTGCGGCTGACCGTACGGCGGATAGCCGGGGGGCGGCGTCGGGGGGCGAGAGTACGGCGCCGAACCGTAGTCGGGTTGGGGACGCCCGTAGGGTTGCTGGCCGTATCCGGCGCCCTGACCCGGCTGACTCTGTCCATACTGGCCAGGCTGGCCCGGCCCGGGCTGGCCCGATCCATACTGACCCGACCCATACTGCGCCGACCCGGGCTGGCCCGATCCGTACCGGCCCGACCCGTACTGGCCTGGGTCGTACTGCGCCGACCCGTACTGACCCGACCCGGGCTGAGATTGCTGGCCGTATCCCGACCCGTAGCCCGTCGGATACTGACCCGGCTGCGCCGCGGCGTCCGTCCGCGCAGGCCGACCGGCGGGAACCTTGAGCATGCCGACCTCGACCACCAGCAGCAGCACGGCCAAGAGCGCCTGCACGAAGCCGAGCACCAGCACCGTGTACCCGCCGACGCCGAGGCCCAGCCCGTCGTCGAGGCTGAACGACTGGAACAGCAGGACCAGCCAGCCCACGATCGATGCGGCGGCCGCCGGGGCGCGCCAGTTCTGCTTCGGCAGCAGGGAAACGCCGGCCAGCACTCCACCGAGCAGCAGGAACGCCAACGGGGTCACGGTCTGGAACTGGAAAAAGGTGCGCGTCGTGTCCGAGCCCCCGAGTTGCGTTATGCCCTCGATCTTCACGTAGGGCAGGAAGCCGAACAGGAAGTTCAGCACACCCAACCCGGCCACGACGGCCGACCCGAGCCAGATCGGGCCACGCGCTCCGCCGACCGCCGCACGTTCGCCACCGGCAGCGGGCGGTTCACCGCCCGCCGAACCGTACCCGGACGCCCCGCTCGGGTATGCCATGTCGCCCCTCCTCGTCTCGCCTGCGACCGTTGCCGTCGAGTATGCATGAGTTGCACGGCTCGTCAGCAGTCGCGTGATTGTTCACGCGGCGTTGCCCTCGTGGGGCTTCCCGTGGCGGTACCCGCTGCCAGCGCGGCTGGTCTTACCTGGGTTTCCATCGGGCTCGTTTCTCGTCGCCCCGCAACTCGGGGAGGACGCGCCGCCGTCGACGTTCGCCGCGAGCGCAGCGAGATTGCGGGCGGCGTTGTAGTCACGGTCCAGCACGAGTCCGCACTGGTCGCAACGGAACACACGATCGGACAGGCGCAATTTGGCTTTCACCGCGCCGCAGGACTTGTTGCTGCACGTTTTCGAGCTGGGGTACCAGCGGTCGGCGACCAGCAGGCCGGTGCCGCGCCAGCGGGTCTTGTAGTCGAGTTGCCGACGCAGCTCGCCCCAGCCGGCGTCGGCGATCCGACGGGCCAGCCGGTGGTTGCGCAGCATCCCGACGACGTGCAGGTCCTCCACCACGATGGTGCCGAACCGGCGTGTCAGCGCGCTGGTCAACCGGTGCAGCCCGTCGCCGCGGGCGTTCGCGACCCGGCCGTGCAGCCGGGTCACCTCGGCATTGGTGCGCAACCACCGCCTCGACGGTTTCGCCGCGGTCCGCTTGTCCGGTCCACGCCGGCGAGACGCCCGCCGCTGCAGCCGCCGCAGTTTGCGTTGCGCGTGGTCGAGATGTCTCGGGTTGGCGACCATCCCGTGCTCGTCGGACACCCCCGCGACCGGTTGCGACAGCACCGCCAGATGCTTCACGCCCAGATCGACACCGACCACGGCCCCCGACCGCGGCAGCGACTCGGCCCTGCGCTGGACTTCGACGCAGAACGACACGAACCAGCGGCCCCGGCGGTAGGTGACGGTCGCCGACCGGATCCGGGCCGTCCCAGCCTCGAGCCGCCGGGCCAGTTTGCGGGTGGACTCGTGGGTGCGCACCACCCCGATCCGGGGCAGCTTCACGTGCCGACGGTCGGCGTCGGCGAGTCCGAACACGCCGGTGGTGAACCGGCACGACAACGGCGCCCTCTTCGATTTGAACCGCGGAAACCGGGCCCGCGCTCCCCTGCGCTCACCGCAGCGGGAAGCCGACCAGTTACTCAGCGCGGCAGCCAGATTCGCCAACCCCGAGGCGTAGGCCTCCTTCGAATTCTCCCGCCACCACGGCGCCACATCGTCCTTGACGGTATTCCACTTTTTCCGCAGCGCATACGCCGACCAGTTCACAGTCGGTGTCAACGCGTCGCCCGAGAGCCCGTAGGAGCGTTCCGCGGCCCGCTGGTCCAGGTTCGCCTTCACCAGCGCCAGTCCCCAGTTGAACGCGCGGCGCTGCGCACCGCAATGCGAGCGCAGCAACGCGGTCTGCTCGCCGTTGGGGTCGAGCGCGAACCGATACGCCTGCAGCACCCCACCCTGCGGTGCGAGCGGCGCCGTGCTCATGCGGCCTCGCCCGGATCGTGTCCGGCAGCGGTGAGCACCCACATCGACGTGAGAACCTCGACCATGTCGCGCACCAGCTCGTCGGTCCTCTCACCCGGATCGACCACCACGATGCGCCGGCCTTGCGCGGCCAGCGCGGCCTCGAGGTGTTCGACCCCACAGCGGGCCAGCCGGTCGCGATACTCCACGACGATCACCTTCGCATCCGGGTCCGACAAGACGCGACGCAGCTTCGGGCGCTTCCCGTCCACCCCGGAACCGACCTCGCACACCACCCCCCGCGACCGGGTGCCCATTGCTCCTCGCCCATGCCCTCAGCCGCGCCACCTGCCGATCGAGATCGCCACGCCGGTCATGACCGGACACCCGTGCATACAGCACCACACCCGCCGCGCTCTGCGGCACCGCGGTCGTGCGGACCAGGATCAACCGGCCACCCGCTCCGCGGGCACCGGCAACGTCCCCTCCCGGGACAAGCGGTACGCCGTATGCCGGCTCACACCGACCGACTCGGCCAATCCGCTAGATTCACGACCCTGATCAGAACACACTTACGTACACCAAAACACACTCAACACGCAACAGTTCGCGACCCCGACGGTAGGTACGCGATGGTCCTGACAGTCCCCTGGCACAGACGCGTGTCCCGGCCGGTCAGCTCCTGGCACCGACACGCAGGACCCCGCCGCACCGGCACGCGGCGCGACGGGGTCCCGTCGTAGTGAACTTGTCGGATCAGGCCTTGACGGAGGACTTCTCCAGGATCTCGCGGGCGAGTGCGGCCGTCTCGGACGGCGTCTTGCCGACCTTGACACCCGCGGCCTCGAGCGCGTCCTTCTTCGCCTGGGCGGTCCCGGACGAGCCGGACACGATGGCGCCGGCGTGGCCCATCGTCTTGCCCTCGGGCGCGGTGAAGCCCGCGACGTAGCCGACGACCGGCTTGGTGACGTTGGCCTTGATGTACTCGGCCGCGCGCTCCTCGGCGTCGCCGCCGATCTCGCCGATCATCACGATCAGTTCGGTCTCGGGGTCCTGCTCGAACGCCTCGATCGCGTCGATGTGGGTGGTGCCGATGACCGGGTCGCCGCCGATTCCGATCGAGGTAGAGAAACCGAAGTCGTTGAGTTCGTACATCATCTGGTAGGTCAGGGTGCCCGACTTCGACACCAGGCCGACCGGGCCCTTACCGGTGATGTTCGCCGGGGTGATGCCGGCCAGCGCCTCGCCCGGGGTGATGATGCCGGGACAGTTCGGGCCGATGATGCGCGTCTTGAGACCCTTCGCGACGTTGTAGGCCCACGCGTACGCCGTGTCCTGCACCGGGATGCCCTCGGTGATGACCACCAGAAGTGGGATCTGCGCGTCGATGGCCTCGATGATCGCGTCCTTGGCGAACTTCGGCGGCACGAACGCCACCGAGACGTCGGCGCCGGTCTTCTCCATCGCCTCGGCGACCGTGCCGAACACGGGCAGTTCGACTCCGCCCTCGTGGGTGACCGTGGTGCCGGCCTTGCGAGCGTTGACTCCACCGACGATCTGGGTTCCCGCAGCCAGCATCCGGGCGGTGTGCTTGGTTCCCTCGCCGCCGGTGATGCCCTGGACGATGACCTTCGAGTCCTTGTTGAGGAAGATTGACATTGCTTCGTCCCTTACTTCGCGGCGGCGGCGAGTTCGGCGGCTTTGTCGGCGGCCGCGTCCATGGTGTCCACCTCGGTGACCAACGGGTGGGAGGCCTCGGCGAGGATCCGGCGGCCTTCGTCGACGTTGTTTCCGTCGAGGCGGACGACGAGCGGCTTGTTGGCCTCGTCGCCGAGGATCTCGAGCGCCTTGACGATGCCGTTGGCGACCTCGTCACAGGCGGTGATGCCACCGAAGACGTTGACGAACACGCTCTTGACCTGGCTGTCGTTGAGGATCACGTCGAGGCCGGCGGCCATCACCGCCGCCGACGCGCCACCACCGATGTCGAGGAAGTTCGCCGGCTTGACGCCGCCGTGATTTTCGCCGGCGTAAGCGACGACGTCGAGGGTGGACATGACCAGGCCCGCACCGTTGCCGATGATGCCGACCTCTCCGTCGAGCTTGACGTAGTTGAGGTCGTGCTCCTTGGCCTTGAGCTCGAGCGGATCGGTCGCCTCCTTGTCCTCGAACTCCGCGTGCCCGGGCTGGCGGAAGTCGGCGTTCGCATCGAGGGTGACCTTGCCGTCGAGCGCGAGGATCTCGTCGTTCGGGGTGCGGACCAGCGGATTGACCTCGACGAGCGTCGCATCCTCCTTGACGAACAGCTCCCACAGCTTCGCGATGGTGACCGCCGCCGCGTCGAGCACCTCGGCAGGTAGGTGGCCCTGCTCGGCGATGCTGCGCGCGAACGCGACGTCGACGCCCTTCACCGCGTCGACCGGAACCTTCGCCAGCCGCTCGGGCTTGGTCGCGGCGACCTCTTCGATCTCCATGCCGCCTTCGACCGAGCACATCGCCAGGTAGGTGCGGTTCGCGCGGTCCAGCAGGAAGGAGATGTAGTACTCCGAGGCGATGTCCTTCGCCTCGGCGACCAGCAGCCTCTTGACGACGTGGCCCTTGATGTCGAGGCCCAGGATGTTCTGTGCGTTCGTGTACGCCTCGCCCGGATCGGCCGAGTACTTGACGCCGCCGGCCTTGCCGCGGCCGCCGACCTTGACCTGCGCCTTGATCATCACGGGCTTGCCGATCTTCTCGGCGATCGCCTTGGCGTCTTCGGCGGTGTCGGTCACCCTGCCGGCCGAGGACGGCACTCCATGCTTGTCGAAGAGTTCCTTCGCCTGGTATTCGAAGAGATCCATATGTTCACCGTCTCGTCTGCGTTGAGTCCCACTCGCGGGTTGGCTGCGGAGTTCCGGTCAATGACTCTAGTCAGTCGCCTGTGGCGCAAATCCACTGACTCCGTGCCATGTGGCCCAAGTCACGACCTGCGCCGAAGCGCCGAACCGGCCGAACGCGCCCACCGCGGGTCGCGGGTCCAGCACCGCGCGTGTTCCCAACTGTCCCAACTACACGCGGTCTGGCGATGTCGCCCGAGGCGAGTGCGGTGATTCAGCGCCCGCCGACGCCGGCGAGCCGTGCTTCGGCGGCGACAACCGTCGACGCGTCAGCAACGCCACAGCTATCGGACGGGTGGCGACGGCGGCGAGGCCCGCACAGATTGCGGCCGCGCCGGTGCCGCGCGGATCGGGTCCCGTCGCTGCCAGGGCGGCGGGCGTCAGCAGACCTGCCACGGTCACGAATGCGCCGGTCACCGCCACCGCGACGGCGATCCAGGCGCGCCGGTAACCGGTGCCGAGTCGTCGGGAAGTGGCGCCGCGCGGGAGGTAGCGGGAGACAGAAAGTCATCGAGATAACGGTAACGTCTCGGCGATAGAGCGCGTCCAGCCCGACTCCAGGTGCGCCGTTTCGGTCCGATTTGGCCTGATTTGTTGGGATTCACAGTGATCCAACGGCAATCTGTGATCCCTCCCACAATTGACCACGACGATGCCTTCTCAGCTTGCGTTCGTCGGAATCATTTCGTTACCTTCTGGGCAACCATTTATTACATTCAGGTCACGACAGAGAGGACGGCGAGCCATGACGCACAACCGCTCTCTCATCGCGCCCGCGCCCAGCAGCGACACCGACCAGGCACCGGTTCGACGCGGCGGCAAGCACCGCGTCTCGTCCCCGCCGACCGCGCTGAAGGGACGCGCCACCGTCGTGGCCGTCGCAGCCGGCGCGATGGTTGCCGGGGGTCATGCTGTGATTTCGAACTCCGGTGCCGCGGACGTCAAGCCCGCAGCAACGGAGATCGCGCTCGCCGGCAGCAGCGCGCCCGCCGGCACCGGTGCCACGATCGCCCCGCAGGCCCTCCAGGTCGTCCCCGCGGTGGAGGTCGCCGACGCCTCGCCGTCCACCGGCCCGCAGGTGCTCAACGTTGCGTCGCCGGTCGATCTGGGCCAGTTCAGCGACCTGCTGCAGAAGGGCCAGAAGTACGCCCAGGATCGCGCCGCCGAGGAAGCCGCGAAGCTGCGTCCGCTTTTCTTCAACGTCACCGATGGCACCTTCACCTCCGGCTACGGCGCCCGCTGGGGCGCGCTGCATGCGGGCGTGGACATCGCCAACGCGATCGGCACCCCGATCCGCGCCGTCGCGGACGGCGAGGTAATCGAAGCCGGCCCCGCCTCCGGCTTCGGCATGTGGGTGCGCCTCAAGCACGCCGACGGCACCATCACCGTCTACGGGCACGTCGACTCCGCGACCGTCCGTGCCGGCCAGCACGTGATGGCCGGGGACGAGATCGCCAAGATGGGCAACCGCGGCCAGTCCACCGGCCCGCACCTGCACTTCGAGGTCTGGCTCAACGGCACCGACAAGGTCGACCCGCAGCCGTGGCTCGCGGCCCGGGGCATCAGCCTCGGTCACGAACTGCACTAGCGGAACGCTGGCCCTCGGTCTGCCGTCGCGCCTCTACAGCTTCACCATCGGCACACCGCCGATGAGCATCAGCCGGACCTTGCCCGCGGTGCCGAAGTCGATCGTGACGGTCGCGCGAGGACCGATGCCGTCGGCCGCGATCACCGTGCCGAGTCCGTACTTGTCGTGGCTGACGCGGTCGCCGACCTCGAGTACCAGGTCCGTGTTGTTGCGTTTGGTGCCCGGCGCGGGACGGCGGTAGCCGTCGGAGCGGATGCCGGGCCGTTCGGGACGCATCCAGTCCCGGCCCCCGCCGATGTCGTCGCGGCCGTCGCGCCAACGATCCCGCTCACGACCGACAGTCTCCTGCGGGTCGAGCCGCTTCCAGTCGACGAGTTCGCCCGGGATCTCCTGCAGGAACCGGGATTCCGGGTTGGAGATCGGCTGCCCCCACGCGGTACGAGTCACCGCGCGGGTGAGATAGAGGCGCTTGCGTGCGCGGGTGATGCCGACGTAGGCGAGCCGACGCTCCTCGGCCAGTTCGGCCGGGTCGCCCAGCGCGCGCATGTGCGGGAACTGGCCGTCCTCCCACCCCGTGACGAACACGACCGGGAACTCGAGTCCCTTCGCGGTGTGCAGCGTCATCAGCGTCACGACGCCGTCGCCGGAGTCGGGAATCTGGTCGGTGTCCGCGACCAGCGACACCCGTTCCAGAAACGCGGCCAACGAACCGGGCTCGGGCTCCCCCTCGCCGTCGTCAGCGGCGTCGACACCCTGGGGCCGTGCCGCCGCGACCGCCTCCTCGACCTCGGCGAGCGCGGTCGCGTTGCGCGCCTCCGAGCTGAACTCGCGGGCGACGCTGACGAGTTCGTTGAGGTTGTCGAGCCGGGCGCCGTCCTGCGGGTCGTTGGACGCCTCGAGTTCGGCGCGGTACCCGGTGCGCTCGAGGATCGCCTCGACCACCCCGCCGACGTCGAAGAACCCGTCCTCGCCGAGGCCGGTCTCCCGCAGCCCGTCCATCAGCTCGAGGAACGACGCGATCGCCCGCTGCGACCGCGTGTTCAGCAGCGCGACATTGCCGTCAGCGGCGTCGCGCAGGGCCGCCGCGAAGCTCATGTCCTTCTGCTCGGCGTGCACCGCCACGCACGCCTCCGCCCGGTCACCGATGCCGCGCCGCGGGGTGTTGAGGATACGCCGCAGGCTCACCGTGTCGTCGGGGTTGTCGAGCACCCGCAGGTAGGCGACCGCGTCGCGGACCTCCTTGCGCTCGTAGAAGCGGACACCGCCGACGACCCGGTACGGCAGACCCAGCCGGATGAAGATCTCCTCCAGCGCCCGGGAGTTGTTGTTGGTGCGGTAGAAGACGGCGACGTCGCTGAACTTGGCATCGCCGGCGTCCACGAGCCGGTCGATCTCGCGGGCGACGAACGACGCCTCGTCGTGCTGATTGTCGGCGACGTAGCCGGTGATCAGCTCGCCGTCACCCTGATCGGTCCACAGCCGCTTCTCCCGGCGACCGGCGTTGCGGGAGATGACGGCGTTCGCCGCGGACAGGATGTGCTGGGTGGAGCGGTAGTTCTGCTCGAGCAGGATGGTCGAGGCGTCCGGGTAGTCGCGCTCGAACTCCTCGATGTTGCGGATCGTCGCACCGCGGAAGGCGTAGATGGACTGGTCGGCGTCGCCGACGACGCACAGTTCGCTGGGTGGCACCTCGTCGGTGTTGTCGCCGGTCCCGACGAGTTCGCGCACCAGCATGTACTGGGCGTGGTTGGTGTCCTGGTACTCGTCGACGAGGACGTGCCGGAACCGGCGCCGGTAGTACTCGGCGACATCCGGGTGGCTCTGCAGCAGCGCGACGGTCTCCCCGATCAGGTCGTCGAAGTCCATCGCGTTCGCCGCCCGCAGCCGGCGCTGGTACTCGCGGTAGACGTCCGCGACCAGCCGGGGCATCTCACCGCTCTTCTCCTCGGCCTTGGCGGCGGCGCCCACCGGGTCGACGAGTTCGTTCTTCAGGTTCGAGATCGCGGTCGCGAGCACCCGCGCGGTGTACTTCTTCATGTCGACGTCGAAGTCTCGACCGATCATCGTCAGCAACCGACGCGAGTCGTCCGCGTCGTAGATGGAGAAGTTCGAGTTCATCCCGGTGAGCAGCGTCGACTGCGCACGCAGGATCCGCACGCAACTCGAATGGAACGTCGACACCCACATCGCGCGGGCGCGGGGGCCGACGAGCCCGATCACCCGTTCGCGCATCTCCGCGGCGGCCTTGTTGGTGAATGTGATTGCGAGGATCTGGCCGGGCGTCGCCGCGCGGGTTGCGAGCAGGTAGGCGATCCGCCGAGTGAGCACCGCAGTCTTGCCCGACCCCGCCCCGGCCACGATCAACAGCGGCGACCCCATGTGCACGACCGCCGCGCGCTGCGGCGGATTCAGGCCTTCGAGCAGGCGCTCGGCCTGCTCCGCGGCCTGCGCCTCGCGCTGGGCCTTCTCGAGCGGAGCCTCGCTGCGTCGCTGGGGTGGTCGCTGGGGTTCGGTCACTCTTGTCAGCACTCCAGATCGTCGAACTCCGGGTGTCGGAACCCCGGTCTTCTCGGAACTCCACGCTACCGGCGGGCACCGACGAAGTGGCAGTGCCGCACCGGTCAGCGGCGGCGCAGCGCAAACTTGCAGGTGCGAATCGATTTCGCCGAGGCTCTGATTTTGCCCAAGATATGCCGCGTGGGAGACTCGGGGCATGAGCAGGTCCACTGACGCCTCGCACGCAGCGGACGCTCAGCCGTCGACGAACGACGCTGACGACGCCCCCCGCAGCGAAGAGGAGATCGTCCGGCTGCGCGAGGAGATCGACCGGCTCGACGCCGAGATCCTGGCCGCGATCAAACGCCGCACGGAGGTGTCGCAGATCATCGGCCACACCCGCATGGCCTCCGGTGGCACCCGGCTGGTGCACAGCCGCGAGATGAAGGTGATCGAGCGGTTCAGCGAACTCGGGCCCGAGGGCAAGAACCTCGCGATGCTGCTGCTGCGCCTCGGCCGGGGACGCCTCGGGCATTAGTAGTCGGCACTGACCGCCGTTACGGCTTGAGCGCGATGTACTTGGTCTCCAGGTACTCCTCGATGCCCTCGTATCCCCCCTCCCGACCGAACCCGGACGCCTTCACCCCGCCGAACGGCGCCGCCGCATCCGAGATCACGCCGCGGTTCACCCCGACCATTCCGGTCTGCAGCGCCTCCGCCACGCGCAGCGCACGGTCCAGGTTCTCTGTATAGATGTAGGCGACCAACCCGAACTCGGTGTCGTTGGCGATCGCGATCGCCTCCTCCTCGGTGTCGAACCCGGTGATCGGCGCGACCGGCCCGAACACCTCCTCGCGCAGGATCCGCGCCTGTTCGGGGACGTCGCAGAGCACGGTCGCCGGGTAGAACCAGCCGGGCCCGCCGGGCGCCTTC
>DATDBL010000047.1:0-15231 GCA_036524855.1 Aldersonia sp.
CGCCTGCGGCTCCACCGGCGAATTCGCCGCCCTGACCGGCACCGAACGCCGCCAACTCGTCGAAACCGTCGTCGACCAGGCCGCCGGCCGGGTCCCCGTCGTCGCCCAGACCGGCGCCGTGTCCACCACCGAAGCGGTCGAACTGTCCCGGCACGCCGAGGCCGCCGGCGCGTCGGTGCTGATGGTCGTCACCCCCTACTACGAAACCCTCACCCTCGACGAAACCCTCACCTACCTGCGCACCGTCGCCGACGCCGTCACCATCCCGATCATGCTCTACAACCTCCCCGCCGCCACCGGGGTCAACCTCACCCCCGACATCGTCGGGGCGCTGGCCCGCGAGGTCGACAACATCCGCTACATCAAAGACACCAGCGCCGACATGGCCCAGGCCGGACAGTTGATCCACAACCACGCCGACGTCATCTCCACCTTCGTCGGCTGGGACAGCCTGCTGCTCGCCGCCCTCACCGAAGGCGCCGCCGGCGTCATGGCCGGCACCGCGAACGTGTTCCCCACCCACCTCGTCTCCATCCACCGCGCACTGGCCGCCGGCGACCTGGACCGGGCCCGACGCGAATGGGCGCAGATCTACCCCCTGATGGACGCCATCATGACCGCACCGTTCATCCCCGCCATCAAAACCGCCCTCACCGCCGTCGGCTTCCCCGCCGGAAACCCCCGCAAACCCCTCCTCGACCTCCACCCCGACACCGCCGCGAAGATCTCCGCGCTCGCCACCACGCTGCCGCAACTGACCACGGCTCACTGAAACGGTCGCTGTCCGCCGAGTCAGCGGTTATGCACGCCGCCACTCGGCATTTGGCTGCATAACCGCTGACTCGGTACCGGGCGAGCACGACGAACGCGGGCGAACCCTTTGACGTCGTAGCCTGACGACCCTGGTCGGTGTTCAGCGTTCGTAGTGGTATCGACACGCTGCGATGCGGATCTCGTCATCGGTGAACTTGTAGATCAACCTGTGTTCCTCGGTGATCCGACGAGACCAGTAGCCATGAAAGCCGTGCTTCAGCGGCTCGGGCTTGCCGATACCTTCGTTGCCGTTGCGGCCGATATCGGTGATCAGCGTGTTGATCCGCTTGAGGACCTTGCGATCCTGCGTCTGCCACCACAGATAGTCTTGCCAGGCACTCTCGTCCCAGACCAGCTTCATTCGAGAAGGTCCCGTGCGGTCCCTTCACCGGACTCGAGCCGGTCGATCGACGCCAGGAGCCGACGTGCATTTTCCGGGCTGCGCAGCAGGTAGGCAGTTTCCTTGAGCGACTCGTAGTCGTCCAGTGACACGATCACGACAGGGTCGTGCCCAGCCCTGGTGATGATGACCTCCTCCCGATCCTCGACCACCGAATTGAGCACCTCCGCATAGCGTGCGCGAGATTCTGAATACGTCATCGTCCGCATTTGGCCACCGCCTTCGTAAGTAAGTACAAGATATTGTACGTCATCCCGCGCAACGATGAGAGCGTTTCGCCCAGTGTCAGGCAAAGGCCTGTCGCAGTTTGTATTTCAGCACCTTCCCGCCGACGGTCTCCGGGAGCGCGTCGGTCACGATGACTGCCTTGGGCGTTTCGAAACCGGCAAGTCGAGCACGGGCGTAACCGATGATGTCGGCCTCGATGATCTCGGCGCCCTCGGCGGGCACCACGACCGCAGTGACGGATTCACCCCACCGCTCGTCGGGGACACCGATCACCGCGACCTTCTCCACCGCGGGATGCGACACCACGACGGCCTCCACCCGCAACGACGAGACGTTCTCGCCACCGGTCTTGACGATGTCCTTGAAGCGATCGACCATGATCCGCAGGCCGTTCTCGTCGAAACGGCAACTGTCTCCGGAGTGGAACCAGCCACCTTCGAACGCGAAACGCGTCGCCGCCTCGTCACGGTAGTAGCCAGCGGTCACCGTCGGCGAGCGGTACACCGCCTCACCGGGCTCGTCGACCTGCCTCTCCAGTGAGGTGCCGTCGATGTCGACGATCTTCGACGCCAGCATCGCGCTGGGGGCTCCCACGTAGTTCGTCGCCGGGGAGGTCGCGCGATACAGCTCCTCCCAGCGGGACGGCCAGAACCGATGACACGCAATGGTTTCGGTCTGACCGAAGATCCCCATCAGCCGCAGGTTCGGGGCGTGCTTGCGGAGTCGGTCGTACACCTCGGGCGGAACCGCACCCCACCCGAAGACCGCGACGGTCAGCGACTCGATGTCGGCACCGGACGCGTCCACGGCGGCGTCGAACGCGGCCATCATGGCAGGCGACCCGGCCCACAGCGCGGTGACGCGATGCTCGGCGACAGCGGCGGCCGCCACGCCGGCGCCGGGGCTGCGGCCGAGCACGACCGTGCCCCCGACGGCGAAGGTGGACAGCACGAAGCAGGCGTGGCCCACGTGACAGATCATCGGCAGTAGCGTCCCGCACACACCAGGTCCGACTCGATCTCCAGGCAACGGGTCAACGACAGGGGGCGAAACCGTGCGCGGTCACGGTGCCGCTGACGTGGGAGAGCATGGCGGCCTTGGGCATCGACGTCGTGCCCGACGTGAACAGGATTTCCCAGATATCGTCGCCGTGGATCGTCACGTCGGGCTCGGCCAGCAGCTGCCCGTCGATGAAGTCCCCGAACGACACGGACCCGGGCACGATATCGCCGCCGATGGTGATGGTGACGCCGACGACGAGGCCGCTCGCGTCGAACACACCCGCGACATGGTGGGCGAACTCGGCGTCGATCACGGCCATCTGTGGTTCGATGCGTGCGATGATGTCGGCGATCACGTCCGGCGCCAGCGACGGATTCAACGCGGCAGTGACGACACCTGCCTTGGCGGCACCGAGTTTGGTCGCATAGGCCTCAACGGAGTTCTCGCACACCAGCAGCACGACGTCGCCGTGGCCCAGGCCACCGGCGATCAACGCGTGGCCGATCTGGTTGGTCAGCTCGTCCAACCTGTCGGTAGGTCAGCTCCTCGAATCGCGCCTCGGAGGCGGCTCCGGGAAGCGCGGCGAAGGCCGCGCGGTCGGGCGTACTCCACGTCACCCGTTCCACGAGGTCGGTCACACTCACACGGTCCCAACGGTTGTCGGCGCGACGCCCGAACAGACGCTCAACGTCAAAGCTCACGAGTCCTCCTCGATCGTAGTGGGTACGCACGCGCGTCGGTGCTGGGTTTCGACGGTCATGGCATCAGTAGGACTTCGGCAGGCCGAGGCTGTGCTGGGAGACGTAGTTGAGGATCATCTCCCGGCTGACCGGCGCAATCCGGAGCAGGCGCGCGATCCCCCACTGCGGGAGCAGCCCGAACTCGACGCTGAGACCGTTGCCGCCGTGTGTCTGGATCGCGGTGTCGACCGCGTTGATGGCGGCCTCGGCGGCGGCGTACTTCGCGATGTTGGACGCTTCGCCGGCGGGTTGTCCCGTCTCGTACATCCACGCGGCGCGGGCGGTGGCGAGGGCGGCGAGGTCGACCTCGATCTTCGCCTTCGCCAAGGGGTGTGCGATTCCCTGATGGGCTCCGATCGGTGTCCCCCACACCGCGCGCGTGCGCGCGTACTCCGCGGCCTTCTCCGCGGCCTCACGGATCGCGGCGCCGGTCCGCACACCGCCGGGCGTCACCGGAGCGGGCCTGGGAGCCCGAGTCGCCCGAGTCACATGCGCCTCCGAGGGTCGCCGGCCCGCGTGCGGGCCTGTCTGCGGTACAGGAAACAATCGTACGTTAGTCGCGGCGCGTCGGGGTGACCACGGCCCCCGTGTCACCATCCCATGGTCTTGCGGATGTGTGTCTCGAGCATGGAGATCGGGGTGATCGGACGGATGAGCGCGACGCGGTAGTTCGGACAGACCAACGCGGCAGGATGGTCGCCGAAGACCTCTCCGACTGCGGTGGTGAGGGTTACCGGCTACATAAAGCACCGACCGGCCGCCGCTGGAATGCTGGGGTTGGCCGTCATCGGTCGGTACGTGGTGATCGAGGCGGTGCAACGGCCCGTAGGAGCGGTGGGTGATGCCGTCCGGTGTGCGTTCGGAGCGGTGGTAGACACGGCACCAACCCCAAGGTCGCCGGCCGCTGGGTTGGCGCCACTTCCAAGTCCAGGCCCGGCCGCCCGTAAGCGGCCGCGTCGGGCGCTGGAGCGGTGCTACCACGCAACCGCTGTGGCGGCCCGCGCCGCATGTACCACGGCGTCGACACAGCCCGCGGCGAGCATGTCGGCCGGTGTCGCCCCGTCGAGTTCCACGTTCGGGGCGATCGCCCACTCGGTCAGCGTGACGCCTCCGCCGGGGAAGACGACACGCAGTCGGGCCAATCCCGGCACGAACCCGCGCTCGGCGTCGGGATTGAACTGCCAGGCAGGCAGGCGCCACTCACGTCCCTTCTTCAGTCCGACGAGATCGCCTGCGCCGAGGCGGGCGAGCACCGCCTGCTCGGAAATGTCGAGCAGCTCGGCGGCCTGCGCGCGCGTCAGCGATACCTCGATCACCCGACGTCGAGAGTCGTACTGGCGACGCAGATTCTCGATTGCCGCCTCGCTACGCTCGGCCGGCGATGGCGCCGGGCCACACAGCGCGGGGTCGAGACCAGCGCCCGGGTCGCCGGCGACAGCGGTGAGGAAGCCCTCGCGAGCAGAGTCGGGCACAGCGGCGAGCACGTCCTCGAGCACCGCCGAGAAACGTGCCACGCTCACCGCTTCCGGTCCGGTCGCGACCGGAGACCGTTTGCGCGCCGCGGGGTCGGCGTTACCTGCCTTCCGCGCAACCCTGCTACGACCGGAGGAAGGCTGCGTCCGCGCGGCACGGTTGGCGTTCGGCGGCATTCCGGCATCCTACCGGCTGAGCAAGTTGAACAAGATACGCCAACCCTGAATTGCTCACTCGGCGCGGCGCTCCCGGGCGCGGCGCTTGCCTTCATGCATCGCCTGAACTCGCGCAACCGGAATTGCGTGACCTTCTTCCACCAGGTCGCCGGGAAGCGGCTGGGGCTCCGGGAGTTGATCGGCCCACGGACTACCCACGCCCATCAGCTGCAACGCCGTGCGAATTGTGAAGTCGGAGGGAACGACACGATCCAAGTCTGCCCATGCGACGGGGTAGGACACGGGTACGCCGGGCCTGATCCGCGGGCTGTACGCCGCGACCACCGTGGCACCGCCGGCCCGAGTGGAGTCGATGAAGACCCTGCCGCCACGCTCGTCCTTGACGAATGCCGTCGTGGCAAGCGTCGGGTCGATTCTGGCTGCGCGCTCCGCGATCGCCCGAGTGGCGGCCGCCACGTCGGCGATCGCCGCGGCGGCGACCGGGACGTACACGTGGACGCCTTTGGCGCCGCTGGTTTTCACCGCTCCGGCCAGGCCGGCGTCCGACAGCGCTTCGCGCACCAGCTGCGCCGCCTCGACGGCGAGCGCGAACTCGGACTTGCCGGCCGGGGGTCCAGGTCGAGCACCAGGTACGTGACCTCGCTCCAGTGGGTGGCACGCATCAGCGTCACGTGATACTCCACGGCGCGTTGGTTGGCGAACCACAACAGCGTGCGGCGATCGTCGCACAACGCGTAGGACACCTCCCGCTTCGACGCTTCGGCCCACACGGCGGTGGTTCGAACCCAGCTCGGGGCGTACTTCGGCACGTTCTTCTGCATGAACGGCTGTTGTCCGGGACGGACCCGAATCACCGACAACGGGCGGTCACTCAGCTCTGGAACGATCCGGTCCGAGACGGCGTCGAGATAGTCGACCAGATCGCGCTTGGTCGCCGCCGCTGCATCGAACAACGGTTGATCGAGATTGGTCAGCGGCACACCCGCACGGATCTCCTCGCTTTTGTGGCCCACTTGCTCAACTCTTGCAGACAACGCCGGGGAATTCCCCGACGTGCGCGGACCCGCCGTGATACGAGTCGATCCGACGACTCTCGACGGCCCGGCTCGGCGGAAGGAGCTCGAGATGACAACGCTCGACGAAGCGGCGGCCATCGGCCGATCGGAACGGGGGCTGGCGGTCGTGGCTACGGTGCGCGCGGACGGAACCGTCCAGGCCACGCTCGTCAACGCCGGCGTACTGCCGCATCCGGTGACCGGCGAACCGGTGCTCGGGTTCGTGACATACGGACCGGTCAAGCGCTCGAACCTGCGCACGCGGCCACAGCTCGCGGCGACCTTCCGCAGCGGCTGGACGTGGGCGACCGTGGAGGGAAAGGCCGAACTCGCCGGTCCCGACGATCCGCAGCCGTGGCTCGACCCGGAGCGGCTTCGTCTGCTCCTGCGGGCGGTCTTCGTCGCCGCCGGAGGAACGCACGACGACTGGGCGGAATACGACCGGGTGATGGCCGAGCAGCGACGGACCGTCGTACTCGTGGCGCCGCGCCGGGTGTACGGCAACTCCTGACCGCGAAGCCAAGCGGTGGTGGTCAGGCGGGCGCCGGGCGAATATTTTGTACGTACAGTCCGTACGGACTAGACGATACGGTCGACCCGGTGTAGTCTTCCTCACAACGCAGCCGCCCGATGGTCGGGCGCACACTGCATAGGCGTGGCAACGAGGGAGAAGAGCACATGCGCGCGGTCGTACTGGACGGACAGGGTCACCACGAGCTGACGGACAAGCCGGCACCCGTTGCCGGCGCCGGCGAGGTGGTGATCGAGCCTGCGGCGGTCGGGGTCTGCGGCACCGACCTGCACCTGGTGATCGGCGACTACCCGACCGGCCGGTTCCCCGTCGTGCCGGGTCACGAGTTCGCCGGCCGCATCGTCGAGGTGGGCCCCGACGTCACCGACCTGACGGTCGGCCAGAGCGTCGCGGTCGACCCCAACGTGGCCTGCGGCAAGTGCGACGACTGCCTGACCGGCGCCCCGAACCTGTGTGACCACCTGGTGCCCATCGGCGTCACCTCCGACGGTGCCTGTGCGCAGCTGGTCGGCGTGCCGAGCAAGGTGGTCTACGCGCTGCCGGACGGAATGAGCATGGCCGCCGGCGCCCTCATCGAACCGCTGTCCTGCGTGCTGCACGCCCTCGACCGCTCCCCCGCGCTGACCGATCGCCGCGTCACCGTCTTCGGCGCCGGCTCGATCGGCCTGCTCGCGGTCGTCGTCGCCCGCGCCCAGGGCGCCCGCAGCGTGCAGGTCGTCGAGCCGAGCCCCGCGCGCCGCGCCGCGGCGCTGCAGGTCGGGGCGGACGACGCGTTCGCTCCGGACCAGAATCTGGCCCGACGCAGCACCGACATCGCCATCGAGGCCAGCGGCCACCCCGCGGCGGTCTCGGCCGCCATCGACGTCCTCGACAAGCGCGGCACGCTGCTGCAGATGGGCGTCGTCAGCTCCGAGCAGACCATCGCGCTGCGCCCCTACGACCTGTTCGACCGGGAAATGAGCCTCGTCGGCTCCCAGTCGGTCGCCACCTCCTTCGCCGACGCCGTCGCGATGATGCCCGGCATCGCCGCGACCGCCGAACAACTCGTCACGCACACATTCCCGCTGGACCGCTACGGCGACGCGATCGCCGCCGCGCACAGCGATTCCGCCCTCAAGGTCCACATCCTCCCCGGTTTCTGACCAGACCCGCACCGCCCCACCACTTCGAAACGGAAATCTCATGCCGCAGCAAACACAGCACACGGAAGGCAGATTCGCCGCCGTCGTCGAACGACTCGGCCTGCCGCGCCCCCTGTTCTTCGGATTCGTCGGCCTGTTGTTCTTCATGATCGGCGACGGCGTCGAATCCGGTTACATCGCACCCTATCTCGCCGACAACGGCGCCGGCACAGAATCCCGCGCCGCGATCGTCATCAGCGTCTACGGCCTTCTGGTCACGTTCGGATCCTGGCTGTCCGGGGCGCTGTCCGAGACCTGGGGACCGCGCCGCGTGATGTGGCTGGGCCTGGGCATCTGGGCCGTGTTCGAGGTGCTGTTCCTCACCGCCGCCCTCGGCACCCAGAACTACCTGCTGATGCTGCTCTGCTACGGCGCCCGCGGCCTGGGCTACCCCCTGTTCGCCTACGGCTTCCTGGTGTGGGTGCTCGCCGCAAGCCCGGCACGACGGCTCGGTTCCGCGGTCGGCTGGTTCTACTTCGCGTTCACCGGCGGCCTGCCCACCCTCGGTTCGCTGCTCGCCAGCGGCAGCCAGCCCATCATCGGTGAGTACGCCACCCTGTGGCTCTCGCTGGGCATGGTGATCGCCGGCGGCCTGCTCGCGCTGATCGGGCTGCGCGGCGTCCCCGGCGGCACCCGGCTGGCCGCGCCGTCGACCACGACCCGCCAGAGCCTCGTCGCCAGCATCGCGATCGCCTTCCAGAACCCGCGCGTCGGCGTCGGCTGCATCATCCGGATCATCAACACCGCCCCGCAATTCGGGTTCCTGGTGTTCCTGCCGACGGTGTTCGCCGACGACCTCGACTTCGGCACCAGCGGCTGGCTGCGCCTGGTCTTCATCGTCGGCGCCGCGAACATCTTCGCGAACCTGCTGTTCGGGATCGTCAGCGACTCGATCGGCTGGCACCGCACCCTGCGGGTGTTCGGTTGCCTGGGTTCCGCGGTGAGCAGCCTGCTGCTGTACTTCGGGCCCCAGGCGGTGCCACAGTACTGGGTCGCCGCATTGTGCGCCGCCCTGTTCGGCATCACGCTGGCCGGCTTCACCCCGATATCGGTGCTGATGTCGCTGATCGCGCCCGAGCAGAAGGGCAACGCCATCGCCGTGCTCAACCTCGGCGCCGGCGCGGCCACCTTCGTCGGCCCGCTGATCGTCGCGGTGTTCCTCGACCTGATCGGCGCCGGCGGTGTCACGATCATCTTCGCCGGACTCTACGTCGCCGCCGCGCTGTGCGTGCACCTGCTCACCCTGCCGCCCGAATCGCAGGAGGTCGTGGCAAAGGGCCTCACGCTCAACGACATCGACGCCGAGACCCACCACGTCGTCGAGCACGCCGACCCGGCGAGCGCCGGCAAGTGACGACCTTCCCAGACCGATTCCCAGAGGAGACGCCGCCATGAAACGGCACATCATCAACGACCCCGGCTCCGTCGTGCCGCACGCGCTGGAGGGGATGGCGCTCAGCTACCCCGACCTCATCGCCTACGACAGCGAGCACTCCCTCATCCGACGCGCCACCCCGGCCCGGGACAAGGTCGGCCTGGTCTCCGGCGGCGGCTCCGGCCACGAACCGCTGCACGCCGGGTTCGTCGGGCGCGGGATGCTCGACGTCGCCGTCGCCGGGGCGGTGTTCGCCAGCCCCACCGCGCTGCAGGTGCACGAGGGAACGCTCGCGGCCGACAGCGGCCGTGGCGTGGTGCAGATCGTCAAGAACTACACCGGTGACGTCCTGAACTTCACCATTGCCGGCGAACTCGCGGGCGACCACGAGGTCGCGACGGAGATGGTCCTCGTCGACGACGACCTGGCCACCGACGCCGCGGGCGACGAGGACGGGCCCGGCCGGCGCGGCACCGCCGCCGTCGTCGCGGTCGAGAAGATCGCCGGTGCCCGAGCCGAACTCGGCGGATCGCTGGCCGAGGTCGCCGCCGCCGGGCGCCGCGTCGCCAACTCGTCCCGCACCATGAGCCTCGCGCTGGCTGCCGGCACGCACCCCGGCCAGCACCGGCCGGCATTCGAATTGGCCGCCGACGAGGTGGAACTCGGCGTCGGCATCCACGGCGAACGCGGCATCGGCCGAGCCCGCTTCGCCACGGCCGACGAACTCAGCGAGATGCTGGTGACGCCGCTGATCGCAGACATGGAATTGCGCCGCGGCACCGCCGTGCTGGCCATCGTCAACGGACTCGGCGGCGCCTACCCGCTGGAGTTGTCCATCGCCGCGCGCGGCGTGCACCGCCTGCTCGACGCCGACGGCATTACCGTGGCCCGCACGCTCGTCGGCTCCTACGTGACCTCCCTGGACATGCACGGATTCTCGGTCACCCTCACCCCCGTCGACGCCGACCTGCTGAAGCTGTGGGACGCCCCCGTGCGCACCCCGGCCCTGACCTGGTAAGGACCCGCCATGACCACGACCACGACCCTGCCGGCCACCTTCGCACCGCGGTGGGTCGCCGCGATGCTCACCACCGTGCTCGGCACGTCCGCGGGCACCGGGGCCGCCGCATCGCTCGGCGAACTCGACCGGCGCGCCGGCGACGGCGATTTCGGCACCAACCTCACCTCCGCGTTCACCCGGGTGCAGGACGAGATCGTCGCGACCGACCCGCAGAGCTACACCGCCTGGCTCACCGCGGTCTCCCGCGGCTTCCTCGGCACCGGCGGCACCAGCGGCCCACTGTTCGGCATGTTCTTCCGCGACCTCGCGCGCTGCACCAGCGCGCCCAGCCCCACGCTCGCCGAACTCGGCGACGGCCTCGCCCGGGCCGTGGCCACCGTGCAGCGCTACGGCAAGGCCGAAGTCGGCCACAAGACCATGGTCGACGCCCTCGCCCCCGCCGCGCACACCCTCACGGAGCAGGCTGGGGCCGACCCGGTTTCAGCCCTCACCGCGGCCGCGGACGCCGCCCGCGCCGGCGCGCTGACCACACGCGACATCGTCGCCCGCCGCGGGCGCGCCACCTACGTCGGCGACGCCGCACGCGGGGTGATCGACCCGGGCGCCGTCGCCGCCGCACTCATCCTGCAGTGCGCGGCGGCCGCCGCTGCCGGGACCGACGGGCCCGTCGACACCGACTGGGCGCAGGACTGACAGTTCCTCCCGGTCAGCGTCCCACGCCGAGATCGACTGTGCGGACGTTGACTTCGAGGGGGACGACGTCGCTACGTACCCAGGTGTCATACAGGTCGTAGCGCAGACCGTCCATCGTCCACGACGTGGACCGAATACAGAGCATGGGTTCGCCGGCGTCGATCTCGAGGGCGCCGGCGATTTCCTGCGTCGGATGCAGGGCCCGGATGGTCCGGTTGGCGCCGCCGAGGACGAATCCCGCGTTGGACAGCAACGTCGTCAGCGACGCCCGGCCCTCGAGCACGTCGGCGGCGCCGGCGAGTACCGGAACCAGTATCGGCGGGCTGTAGTTGGTGCTGAACAGCGCCGGCATCCCGTCGAGCGAGCGCACCCGGACCAGCTCGAAACCGATTGCCCCGTCAGGTAACTGGAGCGCCTGGCAGACGTCGTCCGACAGCGGGATGGTACCCGAGCGCAACACCCGCGTGGTCACCGTCCGATGCTGGTGACTCATGGCGTTCTCGAGGAAACCCTCCTTGCCCTGGATCACCCACCCGGTGCCGTCGGGCGGCTCGCTCGCGAACACGCCCCGCTTCGGGATGCGCTGCGCCGCACCGCGCGACTCGAGATACTGCAGCGCCTGGCGCACCGTGGCCCGCGACAACCCGAACTCGGTGGACAGTTCGTTCTCGCTCGGCAACCGGGTCCCGCGCGCGATCACCCCCGCGGCGATGCGGTCCCCGAGAACCCGCGCCAACTGTTGGTAGTAGGGCACCTCGGATTGCCGGTCGATGACACCCTCGACGGTCACGGGGCTCCTTTCGGCATCCGGCGGTCCTCGCTGCCGATCATAGGGCGGGGGCGGACGCCGACAGCGAGGCGCGCGGGTCTTGCTATTTCGTGACGAACACCATATAGTACGTACTGTACGTACAACACGTACAACATATCGACAACAGACAGGATTAGCCCGAAATGAGCATGGAATACCGAATGCGCCGGACGCTGCCGACCGATCGCGCGGCGATCATCGTCCCCGTCGACCACGGGCTGATCTTCAACCGGATCGAAGGCCTCGAGACCCCCTCGGCGCCGTTCGCGGCCTGGGCCGACTCCGACATCACCGGGTTCATGATGACCCCCGGGCAGGTCAAACAGACCGAGCGTTTCTTCGCCGAGCACCCACACCTGACCCGGGTGCTCACCATCGACACCTATTACGACTACACCCAGCTCGACGGCGGTGGCTCGCACTCGCTGATCACCAGCGTGGAGGAGGCCGTGCGAATGGGCGTCGACGCGGTGAAAATGCTATTCCCGTGGAATGTTTCGCGCTCGGAGCAGGCTGCGCTGGCGGCGCGGGTGGGCAAGGTCGTCACCGCGTGCGACGCATGGGACATCCCACTGGTGCTCGAGCCGGTCCTGATGGGCGCGCCGCGCACCGAGGAAGTCATCGCCGAGGAGGAGCAGGTCGCCCGCATCGCCTACGACCTCGGCGCGCACATCATCAAGATCGCCTTCCCGGGTGAGGAGCGCACCGCGCGCCTGGTCGCCGAACTCGGCGTGCCGCTGGTCATCGCCGGTGGCCCGAAGTCCGGCGAGGTCTCCGAAACCGTCGACGCCGTCGCCCAGACCCTGCGGGCCGGCGCGCGTGGCATCATCGTCGGACGCAACATCTGGCAGCGCGAACGCACCGAAGGCGAGCGCGTGCTCAAGGAAATCGCCAAGCTTACCCACGATGTGAGCTTTCCCGCCTGAGCGGGACAGCGCACTCGAACTCCGGACTCGACGAGGACGACGACATGACGACAGGCCGCGGCGGGCGCGCACCGGTGGTGTGCGGAGTCGACATCGGTAGCACCAACACCAAGGTGATCGCGCTCGACCCGCGGGGGGTGGTGCTCGCCCGGCGGCGTCGGGAAACCCCGCGCGGCGCGGCCGACGCGTCGGTCGACGCGCGGCAGTTGCTGGGCGTCATCGAGGAAATGATCCTCGAGATCTGCGCGGACACCTACGCGGTCCACGCCGTGAGCGTCGCCGGCGTCGGGGAGGACGGCATCCTCGTCGACGCGGCCATGGACCCGCTGACGCCGGCACTGGCCTGGTTCGATCCGCGCCGCGCCGACGTGTATGCCGCACTCGCAGAGCATCTTCCGTCGAGTGACGAGATCTGCACCGCCGACGACGCCGCCCGCACGCTCGTCGGGTGGCGGTGGGCGGTCGACCAGCCCGGCACCACCGACGCCCGCACCTGGCTGGCGCTGACCGACCATCCGGCGAGCGTGTGGGCCGGCACCCCGTTCCTCAGTGACACCCTCGCCGCCCGCACCGCGGCGTGGAACGGCCGCACGCGGGAGTGGCTGCACCACCGGGTCACCGCGACGCTCGGTTCGGCCGCGCTGCTGCCGCGGGTGCGCCGAACCGGCGACGTCGTCGGCCATTTCGTCTCCGGTCGGCTCACGGCGGCGGGCGTGATCGCCCCCGACGCGGTCGTCGTCGCGGGCGGGCACGATCACCCGATCGGCGGCTGGGGCGTCCACACGATGGACCCCGGCGCCGTCCTCGACTCCATGGGCACCGCCGAGGTGGTGGTCGCCCAGGCCCCCGCCGCGGGGATCGGGCGCCGCGACGACCTCGACGTCGCCCCCGGCATCTGCACGCCCGGCACCACCGTGCTCAGCGTCGAGGAACTCGCGCGCAACGTCGAGTGGGCCGGCGGAGACCCCGCGGTCGGCGAGCACCTGCGCGCACTCATCGCCGGTCACACCGCACCCGACGAATACCTGCACCACCCCGTGTTCGTCCCGGGCGGCCGCGGCGGCGCCAGCCCGCGCTTCACCAACGACGCACCCGCGGCGCCGCTTTCGCGCGCCTCCGCGGTGCTCGGCGCGCTCGCCCGGCTCGGCGAGAGCGCGCTAGATGCCGTCGGATCGTGCCTGCCCGCACACCCACCGGTGTACGCGGCGGGCGGCTGGTCGCGCTCCCCCGGCTGGGTGCGGGCGAAGCAGGCCGTGTCCGGGCGCGGTGTCACCGTCATCCCCGAACCTCAGGTCACCGCCACCGCCGCGGCGCTGCTCGCCGCTCGTGCGATCGGATGGGACGCCGAACCCGCGACTGCGATGGGCATCACGACCACCGACAACCACGCCCAGCCCACGCCCCGCGCATACGTGTGACGGCCGACTACGGCCGGACGAGGACCTTGAGCGCTTTCCGCTGATCCATGGCGCGGTAGCCGTCGGGGACGTCGTCGAGGGCGACCTCGCGGTCGAAGACCTTGCCGGGGTCGACGCGGCCGTCGAGGACGTCGGGCAGCAGTGTTTCGATGTAGGCGCGCACGGGGGCGGGTCCGCCGGTGAGGGTGATGTTGGGCCCGAACAGACTGGGGAAACCGACCGGTGCACTGTCGTATTGCGGCACGCCGACCCGACTGATGACACCCCCGGGTCGGACGACGCCGACGGCCTGCTGGTAGGCGGGCATGTGCCCGACGGCCTCGAGCACGACGTGGGTGCCGTCGCCGCCGGTGAGGCCGCGGACCCTGGCGATACCCTCCTCGCCGCGTTCGGCGACGACATCGGTCGCGCCGAACTCGATCCCGAGGTCGGTGCGGTCGGTGTGGCGGCCCATCAAGATGATCCGTTCGGCGCCCAGCCGTTTCGCCGACAGCACCGCCATCAACCCGACCGCGCCGTCCCCGATCACGGTGACGGTGGTGCGGGGCGTGACGTTGGCCTTCAGCGCGGCGTGGCATCCGGTGCCGAACACGTCGGACAACGTCAGCAACGACGGGATCAGCGGCGAGTCCTCCTCGACGAGTGCCGCCACGAGGGTGCCGTCGGCGAGCGGAACCCGCACGGCCTCGGCCTGCCCGCCGCCCACGCCGTCGGCGTTCCAGAACCCGCCGTGCCGGCACGAGGTCTGCAGTCCCTCTCGGCAGAAGTCACACGTGCCGTCGGACCAGGCGAACGGCGCGATCACCACGTCGCCCTTCTCGAGCGTGGCGACGTCACTGCCGATGTCTTCGACGACGCCGACGAATTCGTGCCCGATGGAACTGCCTGCCGGTGTGGCGGGCATGTTGTGGTAGGGGTGCAGGTCGGATCCGCAGACGCACGCGCGGACGACCCGTACGAGCGCGTCGGTCGGGGCCTGGATGCGCGGGTCGGGCACGTCGACGACGCGGACGTCGCCGGCTCCGTAGATGAATGTTGCTCGCATGATATTCCTTTCGGTTGGTGTCCAGTACCGCGGAACCAATCGCAAGGTGGTCGAGACGACCTCCGGTCCAACGACCGTGCCGACGATCGCGGGACCGTAACGGTCGTACTTGGCGTGATAGGCCGCGTCGATGCCGGGGTGCACGTCGACCTGCGGGGTCTCGAAGGTGACGTCACGCTCGACGCCGCCCGCGCTGATGTGCCCGGACCCGCTGGCTGTGGCGCGCCGGAACCACGGGTTGTCGGCGCCGTAGGCGGAGCGGACGTAGATGTCGTCGCCGGCGCGAACGACCCAGATGGTCACCGATGGACGTAGCGACCCGTCGCGGCGCCGCGGCGAGAC
>DATDBL010000048.1:0-7246 GCA_036524855.1 Aldersonia sp.
GGCGCGGGAGACGGTGTCGCGCTTGGAGTGCATCGTTGCCTTGGCGGGGGCGGCCGAGGCCGCCGCGGTGGGCATGGTGGCAGTCATGGCTACTGCTCCTCCTGGTAGGTCTTGCCGACGACCTCGGCATACTTCTGCGACTGTTCGAGCGCCTCGTCCACGCTGATCCGGCCGGCGACCGCCGCGCTGATCTGCTGGCTCACCCGGGTGCCGAGATCCTGGAACTCCGGGATGGTCAGGAACTGGATGCCGGTGTAGGGCACGGGCTCTACGGTCGGGTGCTCCGGGTCGGCGGCGGCCATCGCGGCCAGGGTCGGTGGGCCGAACGCGGCCGAGGCCTGCCGGTACTCGGGGATCTCGTAGGTGGACATGCGGCTGCCGGGCGGCACCCGCTCCCAACCCAGTTGCTCACCGACCGTGCGGATGTAGTCCTTGCTGGTCATCCAGGAGACGAACTTCCAGGCCGCGTCCGGGTTGTCGCTGGTGGTGGGGATGCCGAGCGACCAGGTGTAGAGCCAACCGGAATCGGGCTTGGTCTCGATGGGCGCCGGGGCGTAGCCGATCTTGCCGACGACATCGCTCTCGTCGGGGTCCTCGAGCACCGACACCGCTGCCGTCGAGTCGTACCACATCGCGGTATTGCCCTGCGCCAGTTGTGTTGCGCACTCGCTGAACCCGCTGGTCGCCGCACCCGTCTCGCCGTGCTCGCGCACCGTGTCGACGTAGAACTGCACGGCCCGGTGTACCTCGGGGCTGTCGAGCTGGGCGTTCCAGTTCTCATCGAACCAGCGTCCACCGAAGGTGTTGATCACGGTGTCCAGCGGCGCGAGCACCTCACCCCAGCCGGGCTTGCCGCGCAGGCAGATTCCGGAGACGTCGCCGTCCGGATCGTCGAGCTTCGCCGCGAAGTCGGCAACCTCTGCCCAGGTCGGCTGGGCCGGCATGGTGAGGCCGGCCTGCTCGAACAGGTCCTTGCGGTACATCAGGAACGACGACTCGCCGTAGAACGGAACCGAATACATCGCACCGTCGTACGACAGGGATTTCTGCAGCGACGGGATGAAGTCCTCCGCGTCGTAACCCGGTGTGTCGCGGGCATAGTTGGAAAGATTTGTGAGCCAGCCGTTCTCGGCCCACTGTGGGGTCTCGAAGTTGCTGATCATCACCGCGTCGAATTCGCCGCCCCCGGTGGCGACCGACGCGGTGATCTTCGCGCGGGCCTCGTTCTCGGAGAGCGAGACAAATTTCAGCTTGATGCCGGGGTTCTCGGCCTCGAACTGATCCGAAAGGCTGATGGCGTCCTGCATCTGTGAGTTGGAGACGATCGCGATCGTCACGGTGTCGCTGCCACCGCTGCCGAACGAACCGGCGCCCGCACAACCCCCGACGGTCAGTGTGGTCGCCGCGGCGACGGCGATGGCGGCAAGCTTGGTCGCTACCCTCATCGGCTGGTTTCCTCCTTCTGTTCGATCAGCCACCGCGCGCTGTCCACGTCGGTGACCAATTCCTTCGCCAGGCCGCCGTTCAGCGCGCCCAGCATCGCTTCGTGTTTCAAGGTCCCGCCGGTGGCCAGTACCGTTGTCGGACAGGCCCGGACGGCGTCGAGCGGAACCGAGATGGTGCGCGGCGGCAACGAGCCGCCGACGTCGGTGCCGTCGAGACGGTAGAACCGCCCGCCCATCTCGCCGACCGCATCGAGCGAGCGCAACTCGTCGAGCACCGCGGTGTCGATGAAGCTGCCCTCGAACAGCGTGGTCGAGGTCGACACCGGACCGATGCCGAACATCATGAAGTCCGCACCGCGGCCCGCGTCGATCGCCCTGCCCAGCACCGAATCCCGCTCCATGGCCGTGACCGTCTCGGGGTCCGCGTAGAGCGGGGCGTGCAGGCGGATCGGCTTGGCGCCGAGGCGCTCGGCACAGGTGCCAAGCGTGTAGTCGACGCCGGTCTGGTAGTCGGCGGCGCCCAGCGAGCCGTCGAGCTGCACGACGGTCGCACACCGGGTCGCCCCGGCGCGCAGCGCCCGGGCCACGGCGACCGTTTCCGGCCCCCACGTGAAACCGAGCGTGTCGCCGGGCTGCAGCCGCCGCGCGAGCAGGTTCGCCGCCGCGGTGCCGATCCCGCGGAAGCTCTCCGCCGTGACCTCGGTGGGCACGTCGCCGACGACGATCGCCTCGGTGAGCCCGAACACCCGTTCGAGATCGCGCTCGAGGTCGGTGTGCACGTCGGCGCGCATCTCGTCGGGCACGCCGATCTCGATCCGCACCAGTCCTTGGGCGCGCGCCCTCGCGATGAGTCGGCCCGCGGTGGGGCGGGAGACACCGAGTTTCGCGGCGATCTCGGATTGGGTCGCGCCCTCGAGGTGATACATGGTTGCCGCGCGCAGCGCGAGCCGGATGTCGCTCGACGCTGCCGGGCGGGGAGGTTCGGTGGTCACCGGGACTCCTTGGTTTCGGGGGTTGGTGTCGAGGATGGCGTGTGAGCAGATGCTCAGGCTTTGATCTATTGCTCAATCACGGTAGCATCTGTGGTGTGAGCCACACAACACCTGAATTCCCAGAGAAGATGCGAGCGAGCGTGCTCGTCGAACCCGGTCGCATCGAGATGCAGCACCGGCCGGTGCCGCGGCCCGAACCCGGCGACGTGCTGGTCGAGGTTGCCGCGGTCGGCGTGTGCGGGTCCGATGCGCACTACTACCGACACGGTCGGATCGGCCCGTACGTGCTGCGTGAGCCGCTGGTCCTCGGGCACGAGGCATCCGGGCGGATCGTCGCGGTCGGCGACGGCGTCGCACCCGATCGCATCGGCCAACGCGTGTCCATTGAGCCGCAACGTCCCGATCCCACGAGCGACGAGTCCCGCGCGGGGCGCTACAACCTGTGCCCGCACATGCGCTTCTACGGCACCCCACCGGTCGACGGCGCGTTCTGCGAGTACGTCACCATCGGTGCATCCTTCGCCCACCCGATACCCGACCACGTCAGCGACGAGGCCGCGGCGCTGCTCGAGCCGTTGTCGGTCGGCATCGCCGCGATCCGCAAGGCGCGGGTCGCGGCCGGCGCGCACGTCCTCGTCGCCGGCGCGGGGCCCGTCGGTCTGGTCACCGCCGCGGCGGCGAGGGCGTTCGGTGCCACCCGGATCGCGGTGTCGGACCCGGACCCGGTTCGGCGCCGGCGCGCCCTCGACTTCGGGGCGACACACGCGCTCGACCCGGCGCAGGTGCGCGCGCAGCGTGTCGACGCCTTCGTCGACGCCTCGGGCGCGCCGCCCGCCGTCGTGGACGGCATGCACGCCGTCCGCCCGGCGGGGACGGTCGTGCTCGTCGGGATGGGCGCCGACGAGATGTCGCTGCCGGTGTCGCTGCTGCAGAACCGAGAACTCGTCCTGACCGGGGTGTTCCGCTACGCGAATACGTGGCCGCTGGCCATCGAACTCGCCGCTTCCGGCGCCGTGGACCTCGACGCAATGGTGACGCAACGGTTTCCGCTCGACCGGGTCGCCGAGGCACTCGACGCGGATCGCATCCCGGGCAACATCAAGGCCGTCGTGACCGTGCGAGACGGTGCGGCACAGGAGGGTAGGCAGGCATGACGACAACGGTGAACCAGCCGGTGAAGCTCACGGCGGCGAGCCTCGGCGAACTGTCCGGGGTGGTGGAGATTCCCGGCTACGACCGAGTCGGCATCGCCACGGGCATCGTCCACTTCGGGGTCGGCGGGTTCCACCGCGCCCACCAGGCGATGTACGTGGATCGGTTGCTCGAGCGCGGCGAGGCCCGGGACTGGGGCATCTGCGGTGTCGGCGTGTTGGCGTCGGATGCGAAGATGCGGGACGTCATGGCCGCGCAGGACTGCCTCTACACCCTCTCGGAGACCGCCGCCGACGGCACCTGGGGCACCCGGGTGACCGGCTCCATCATCGAATACCTCTATGCCCCCGACGATCCCGAAGCCGTGATCGAGAAGCTCGCGGCGCCGACGACCCGGATCGTGTCGCTCACCGTCACCGAGGGCGGCTACAACTTCTCGGCGACCACCGGCGAGTTCGACGCCGAGAACCCGGCAATCGTCGCCGATCTGGCGCCGGGCGCGGTGCCGACCACGACCTTCGGGCTCGTGGTCGAGGCGCTGGCCCGCCGACGCGAACGCGGGCTCGCGCCGTTCACGATCATGTCCTGCGACAACATTCAGGGCAACGGCCACATCGCCCGGGAGACGTTCACCGCCTTCGCGCGGTTGCGCGACCCGGACCTGGCGACGTGGATCGACACCGAGGGGGCGTTCCCGAACTCGATGGTGGACCGGATCACGCCCGCCACCACGTCCGAGACCATCAGCGAAGTTGCACAACGGTATTCGATCGACGACGGCTGGCCCGTCGCCACCGAGCCGTTCACTCAGTGGGTGCTCGAGGATCGGTTCGTGTCCGGTCGGCCGGCGTTCGAACAGGTCGGTGTGCAGATGGTCGACGACGTCGAACCGTACGAGCTGATGAAGCTGCGCCTGCTCAACGCGAGCCACCAAGCGCTATGCTACCTCGGCTACCTCAGTGGCTACCGGCTTGTGCACGACGTCACCCAGGACCCCGTGTTCGCGAAGTTCCTGTTGCGGTACATGACCCGCGAGGGCCAGCCGACCCTGCGCCCTGTCCCCGGGGTCGACCTCGCCGAGTACGAGCGCACCCTGCTCGAACGGTTCTCCAACCCGGCCATCCGCGATACGGTCGCGCGGCTGTGCGCGGAATCGTCGGACCGCATCCCCAAGTGGCTGCTGCCCGTGGTCCGACACCAACTCGCCCACGACGGCGAAATTGACTGCGCCGCAGCGGTGGTCGCGAGTTGGGCCCGATATGCCGAGGGCACCGACGAGCAGGGCGAACCGATCGACATCGTCGATCCGTTGCGCGACACGCTGGTGCCGATCGCGAAGCGCCAGCGGGACGAGCCCACCGCATTCATCGCCAACCGCACCGTGTTCGGCGACCTGGTCGACGAGCCACGGTTCGTCGAAGCCTACCTGCGGGCGCTCGACTCACTGCACACCCGCGGGGCGCGGGCGACCGTGGAAGCCCTGGTCGCCCCGTGAGTGGTTGATGAGTCTATGGACTCGTTAAGTACTCACGGGTGCGGACCTGCGGTTATGCGGCGACGTCGACCCAACCGAGGCGCCGCAGCCAGTAGCGGCGCCAGCGTGGCCGGCGTCCAGGGGCCGGTAGCGATGAACAAAGGGCATCGAATCGAGGGATTGGCGATTCCACCCGCCAGGTTCGGTGCCCTCACACGGCAGTACGTCCATATGTGACGTGGAGCGGCCCGAACTTCCGTCGGCACTGGTGTGCGGCGCCCGGCGTAGATTTGATCTAGTGATCGGATACCCGTTCACGGCCGGGAGTACGGCGCCGGTAACGTGGTGCGGGAAAGTCTGTGTCTGTGTCTGCGGTCAGCCACCCGATGATGACCTGCCACGCTCGGCGTGGCGGGTGTGTAGTTGGCGATCGAGATATTGATCTTCGAGGAGCGCTCTGAGGGTCGCTCCGACGATGGAAGGGCTGCAGGCCATCGATCCGCCGCACGAGTTCGCTGCCAGCTCGCAGTGACGGCGGACGGTTGCGGAGTTTCTTATTCTTCTTCCATTCGTCGAACTTCTCGTAGGTGTCGGAGGCGGGCATCTCGACGAGCCTGGCCGTCTGCTCGTCGAGCGGCGCGCCGTCCAAGAACTCGACCTCGGCGAACAGCGCGTGCTCGAGCGCGGCCCGCAGCGCCACCAGCGCGTCGGCCACGAGGAGCGGCACCTCGCGTGGGATCGGAGCCACGCGTTCCACCACGGTCCGGCTGAACAACCCGCCAGAATCTCGCTCAGGTCGAACATGCCATCGGCTTGTGCCTGATAGTCGAAAAGCAGATCGGCGACCTGCCCGATCAACTCGTCCGCGTGCGACAGCGTCGCGGCTAACCCTTGGTACACCACATCCCCCACGCCCCTCGCAGAAGCGCACTTGGGGGATTTTCTTGTCAGTGGCCGGGAGGAGCGCACATGACTCGACCCGCGCGCACCCCGGTCACCGCGACCTCGCGGCTCCCTCGACTACGACAAGCCGCCGCTGATCCTCGACGAGCTCGTCGGCCGCCTCTCCGATCGCGGCCTACAGATCCCGGACCCGGACCGAGCCAGGCGGTACCTGCGCCACATCGGCTACTACCGGCTCTCGCCCTACACGATCCCCTTCCAGCAGGGACAGCCCGACCATCTCTTCCGCGGGGCACGGCATTCGACGACGTGCTCGACCTCTACGTCTTCGACCGTGCACTGCGGCTACTGGTCATGGACGCGCTGGAACGCGTCGAGGTCGCCGTCCGCGCTGCGCTGACCGACCACATGTCGACGATCTACAACGACCCGCACTGGTACATGAACCCCGAACACTTCCAGCACCATGGCGCACACATGGCTCATGGTCGAGACCGTTGCGAGTGAGTGATCTTTAGTGGTCACGCCACTCGCACCCCGTTTCGGGGTTGTTCCCCGGCCGGGTGGCCGGTTCCCTTCCGCGCTTCACGGCCACCAGCCCGGCCAGGCCGGGTCTTACGGTCGGCTCCACGCTTGACGGCGGCCCCGACTGGGCCGACGGCGGTGGATGGTTCCTCCCACCGCGCGAGGTTGATGGCGGCGTTGTCGTCGCGCTGGTGCGATGCCGAACAAGAGTCGCACTGCCAATGTTCGGCCCAGCCGATGTCCTGCACATGCCCGCAGGCACAACAGGTTTTCGACGACGGGAACCAGCGGTCGGCGACCACCAGCTGTGACCCGTACCAGCCTGCCTTATAGGACAGGTGGCGCCGCGGTGTGCCCAGGGCCGCGTCCGCCAGTCCGCGCCGTCTGGCGCGGGCACCCGAGAGGCCCTTTTGCCGCAACATCCCCGCCGCGTCCAAACCTTCAACAACGATGCGGCCGTGGGTTTTGGCCAACCGTGTGGTCAGGACGTGCAGGTGATGGGTGCGGACGTCATTGACCCGGCGGTGCAGCCGGGAAATCTTTATGGTGCGTTCACGGTAGTGCCTCGAGCCTTTCGTGCAGCGCGACCGTGCCCGGCATCGCTGCCGTAGCTCACTTAACGCCGCCTCTAGCGGTCGCGGATTGGCGACGTGTTCGATCACCACACCCTCAGCGGTGGCCACTGTCGCCAACCGCCGCACCCCGACATCGACACCAACCCGCGAACCAGGCAGCGCGACGCCGGGTTTCTGGGG
>DATDBL010000049.1:0-7289 GCA_036524855.1 Aldersonia sp.
CTCGATCCGGAACGCCACCGGGAAACGCCGCGCGCCCGTCCGGGTACGCCCGATCTCGACATCGATCATCCTCGACTCTCCATTCCCCGCGCCTCGTTGCACACGATGTGTCTCTCACCCATCCTGGCAAAGTGGGAACACCCACTGCGAGGTTGTGAGTTGCCCTGCGAAGTGGCCGTCGCCGGGTGCCAGGCCACGACCCGAACGAGCGTCAGTGCGCGATCTTCTCGCGCAGCCAGTCGTGGAACAGTCCGATGTGGTGCTCGCTGGGCACGAGCACCCCGCCGTCGCGGTAGGCGCGCGAGTCCATGGCGGGCTGGCACCGCTCGCACGCGTCGAAGTCCTGCTGGTTGACGCGGTGGAAGAGTTCGACGGACCGGCTCACGTCCTTCCCGGAGGCGACGACCTCGGGCAGGTAGAGCCAGTCGCACTCGACGATGGTGTGATCGGCGGCCATCGGGAACATGCGGTGGACGATGACATGGTCGGGCACGAGGTTGACGAACACCTGCGGCCGGACCGTAATCGCGTAGTAGCGGCGGTCCTGATCCTCGCCGACGCCGGGGATGTGGTCGAGCCCCGCGGATCCGTCCACGGTGAATCCCTGCACGTCCGTGCCGAACTCGGCGCCGTGGCCCACGTAGTACTGGGCGGCGTAGCCGTCGGCGAACTCGGGCAGCACCTCGGTGAGCTCCGGGTGGATCGTGGCGCAGTGATAGCACTCCATGAAGTTCTCGATGATGAGCTTCCAGTTCGCCTTGACGTCGTAGACGATCCGGCGGCCCAGGCTCAGCCCGGCGATCGCGTAGTGGTCGATCGACTCGACGTCACCGAGGCGGTCCCGAATCTCCTGCACGACGGTTTCGTCGAACGACGGCGGCTCGTCGGCCAGGCACACCCACACGTAGCCGAGCCACTCGTGCACGGCGATCTTGCTGAGTCCGTATTCGGTGCGGTCGATGTCGGGCATCTTGGTCAGGTTCGGCGCGGCAACGAGCTTGCCGTCCAGGTCGTAGGTCCAGGCATGGTACGGGCATTGGAAGGCGCGCTTCACCTCGCCGCTCTCCTCGGTGCACAGCCGGGCCCCGCGGTGCCGGCAGACGTTGTAGAACGCGCGGATCTCGCCCTTGCGCGAACGGGTCACCAGGACGCTCTCCCGGCCGACCTGGACGGTCTTGAACGCGCCGGGCTTTTCCAGGTCTGCGGCGAGCGCGACGCAGAACCACATCTCCTCGAAGACCTTCTCCTGCTCGAGCGCGAACACGGCGGGGTCGGTGTAATAGTTGCCGGGCAGGGTGGAGATGAGGCTGTCGGGGAGGCTGGGGGCGGTGGTCACGAAGACTCCTCTGAATGTCTCGATGGGGCTGGCGGTTGAGGACGAGGGTTCAGACGGTGCTGGGCGCGGCGGCGAGCTGCCGACGCCAGCGGGTGAACAGCCGGGCCTGATCGACGCCGAGCACCGCAACCAGGCGGCCCTCGCGTCGGTAGGTGGCGAGGAAGCAACGCGTGTCGCAGTCGCCGTCCTCGATGGTGATCTCGTCGCCGGGACGGGCGATGCCGGCGAACTGGATCCGCGATCCGTATTGGTCGGACCAGAAATACGGCGCCTTCGCGACGGTGCCCTGATGCAGACCGCCGGCGAGCAGGGTGGCGACCGCGATCGCGGGGCGTTCCAGCGCACCGGTCCAGTGCTCGACCCGATGCGCTGCCCCGGTGGAGTCGTCGTACCAGGCGGAGCAGTCGCCGACGGCGACGACGTTCGCGACGGTGGTCTCGCCGCCGGCACCGCAGACGACACCGTTGCCGAGTTCGAGGCCGCTGCCCCGTAGCCAGTCGATGTTGGGGACGCCGCCGATGCCGACCACGACCGCGTCGGCGGGCAGATGACGGCCGTCGGTGAGGTCGACGCCGGTGACGCGGTCGACACCGGTCAGGCCGGCGACACCCACCCCGCACACCAGCGTCGTGCCGTTCGCGGCGTGGGCGCGGGCGACGATGGCTCCGAGCTGCTCCCCGAGCGGACCGGCCAGCGGCGTCGGAGCGGCCTCGACCACGGTGACGTCCAGGCCGAGCTTGCGGGCCGTAGAGGCGACCTCCGCGCCGATGAACCCGGCGCCGATGACGACGAGCCGGGCACCGGGCTGCAGATCGGCCCGCAGGGCGAGCGCGTCATCGATGGTACGGATCACGTGCACACCGGCCAGCTCCTCGCAACCGGGCCAACGACGGGCCCGCGACCCGGTGGCGAGGACCACCGCGTCGGCGTCGACCCGTGTTCCGTCGGCGAGTTCGATTGCGCCGGTCGAGGTGTCGAGCCGGGTGGCGGCGGACCCGAACAGCCAGGTCGCGTCCAGTTCGTCGTCGTCGGCCTCGAGCGCCAGATCGGCTTCGGTCATATCGCCGGCGAGGAACTCCTTCGACAGCGGCGGGCGGTCGTAGGGGCGACGGGCCTCGTCGCCGACGACGGTCAGCTTCCCCTCGAAGCCCTGGGCGCGAAGCGCGCGCGCCGCGGACAGGCCGGCCAGCGACGCCCCGACGATCGCGATGTGCTTCACGCCCGTGCTCCGGCCCCCAGCCGCGCGCGGATGTCCGGCGGCAGGTTCGGCTTGTCGGCGCTGAGTTCGACACGGATCATGCCGTCCTCGACCGTCACGGCGTGCGTGCGCACCGGCAGCTTCGCCGGCGGCGCGTCGACGGCTCCCGTGCGGAGGTCGAATCGCGAGGCGTGCAGCGGACATTCGACCTCGCACCCCTCCAGCCACCCGTCGGCCAGCGATGCATCCTGATGCGAACAGGTGTCGTCGATGGCGAACACCTCGCCTTCGTCGGTGTGGAACACCGCAATCGGCGGTTCGACGTCGACGCGCCGCGCCGCGCCGCGAGGCAGTTCGGAAAGGGGACAGACTTCGAGCATGAGCGCCCTCTCTGTAGCATCATGAGAAACTCATTTCGTATAGTGCAACAGCGTGCGCTATGTCACACCTCTTGTCAAGTGCTGCGGCACTGGACCCGCGCTGCCGCCGGGTCAAAAACGCCTGCCCAGCAGCCGGACTCGTCGGAGAGTCCGGTTGCCGGGCAGGTACGCGAGGCGCGGATATCGCTACTGTGTTGTCCCAGGCGGGAGCGTGTTGACCGGTTTCGCCTTCGCCGTACGCCGCAGGTGTGCCACGAGGGGATCGCGGGTGACGTCGCGATAGAGCGAGACACACATGCCGATCATCACGATCACGAACGGTGCCGCCACGATGATCGTCATCGTCTGTAGGCCACTGAGCGCGTCGCTCCCTCCGGCCCACAGCATCAGCACCGCGACACCGCCCGTGCTCAGACCCCAGAACGTCACCGCCCAGCGCGACGGGTGCAGGGTGCCACGCTGCGACAACGTCCCCATGACCATCGACGCCGCGTCGGCGCCGGAGACGAAGAAGATTGCGACGAGCGTCATCACGAGCAGCGACGCCAGGCCGGCCAGTGGCATGGTGTCGAGGAGACCGAACAGCGTGGACTCCGGATTGCCGGTGCCGTACAGGTCGATACCGTCACTCTGCTCACCGATGCCCGCGCCGCCGAAGATGACGAACCAGATCAGGCTCACGCTGGTCGGGATGAGGATCACGCCGACGACGAACTGACGGATAGTGCGTCCGCGACTGATCCGGGCGAGGAACATGCCGACGAACGGGGTCCAGGAGATCCACCACGCCCAGTAGAAGATCGTCCAGGACGAGAGCCACGTCTCGGCGTCGTCACCCATCGCGGCCGACCGAGCCGACATGCTCGCGACCCCCGCCAGATACTCGCCGAGCGCGGTGGGCAGCAGGTTCAAGATCAAAACTGTTGGGCCCAAGACGAACACGAAGATCGCCAGGATCAGCGCGAGCACCATGTTGATGTTGGACAGCCATTGGATGCCGCGCGAGACGCCGGACACGGCGGAGGCGACGAAGGCGAGCGTCAGCAGCGCGACGACTCCCACCAGCAGCAGCGTGCCGGCCTCGCCGACCCAGCCGAGCACCTCGATGCCGGAACCGATCTGCAGGGCACCGAGGCCGAGCGAGGCGGCGGTGCCGAACATGGTGGCGAAGATCGCGAGGATATCGATGATCTTGCCGATCGGGCCTTCGACGCGCTTGCGGCCCAACAGCGGGATGAATGACGAACTGATCAACTGCCGACGGCCCATCCGGTACGTGCCGTAGGCGATCGACAGGCCGACCACCGCATACATCGACCACGGATGCAGGCCCCAGTGGAACAGTGCCGTGGCCAGTGCCGTGCCCGCGGCCGAATCAGCCAGTCCCGGGGGCGGATTGACGAAGTGGGTGAGC
Organism: Aldersonia sp.; assembly: GCA_036524855.1. Taxonomy (GTDB): domain Bacteria; phylum Actinomycetota; class Actinomycetes; order Mycobacteriales; family Mycobacteriaceae; genus Aldersonia. Next base: position 4,329 of record DATDBL010000049.1, read on the forward strand.
GGCTCGGTGACGCCCCAGAAGATCAGTCCGATGCCCATGCCGGCGCTGAACATCATCGCGACCCAGCTGACGGTGTTGAACTCGGGTTTCTCACTGTCGGTGCCGAGGGGGATGCGGCCGTGGCGGCTGAACGCGAGCCAGAGCGCGAACAGGACGAAACACGTCGCCGAGATGATGAACAGCCACCCGAGGTTGGTCACCACCCAAGTCAGGATCGACGACATGGTGGATTCGAAGTTGTCCGGCCAGATCAGGCCCCAGCCCAGAATGACGACCACGATCGCGGCCGTGACACCGAAAACCACCGGGTCGGTGACCGGGCGTCGCGCGCGCTGCGGGCCGTCGTCGTCGGCTTCGCCGTGATAGGGCGGGGTGGTCACGAGAAGCGACCTGCCTGGGTCGGTGTCGATGGGATCATCTTGTTGTGTTGTCACATCTACTCCTGAGGCGAATCGCCTGCATCGGATCGGATGAAGTTTTGGGGCCCGAGGCTTGGGGCCGTCGTGAAGCGCGCAGCGTGTGAGTTTCCCGTGACGCAACACAATGCTTCTAGCACAACTAGCCTGAGTGCCAATGTGACTTATGTCAAGACTCGATCGTGCGATGACCTGGATCACACTGTTTAGGGCGCAGATTGCATGCGTACGAGTTCGGCGTCCGGTCTTGACACGGCGGGGAGGTCGCGCGCCCACACCGCGGCACCCCCGCCCGGGCGGACAGCACCCCGACGCCGTTGGGGCGATGGAGCTTTCGGCCGCTCGGTGGCGGGACACTCCGCCGTCTCGCGGCAGGGGATTCCGCGTGCACGACGCACGCGGAGGGTCAGCCGCGGTAGCCCATGCGCTCGCTGATGGCCTCGGCGGCGGCCGTGACCGCCGGCGCGACCTCACGCATGCGGTCCTCGGTGAACCGGTAGACCGGCCCCGAGACGCTGAGGGCCGCGATCACGACGCCGCTGTGATCCCGGATCGGCGCGGCGAGCGCATTGAGGCCGTCCTCGAATTCCTCGATGGTGCCGATGTAGCCGTCGCGGGCGGCGACGGTCAGCTGCTCTTCCAGTTCGTCCAGCGAGGTGAGGGTGCGCTTCGTGAAGCGGGTGAGCGTGGCCGAGTCGAGCAGGTCCCGGCGCGCGTCGGGCTCCATGAACGCCAGCAGGATCTTGCCGCTCGAGGTCGCGTGCAGCGGCGTGAGTTCGCCGACCCAGTTGTGCGTACCGACCGCCGACGGCCCGCGCGCCTGGTCGACGTTCACGGCGTAGTGCGACCGCAGCACCGCGATGTTGACCGTCTCGCCGACCTGCGCGGCGAGACGCTCGCAGATCTGGCGGCCCTGTTGAGTGACGTCGAGGCGGCCCGGCACCGCGGCGGCGAGGCGCAGGATGCCGAAACCGAGCCGGTACTTGCCGCGGTCCTGGGTCTGCTCCACCAGCTCGCGCTCCTCGAGCGCGCCGAGCAACCGGAATGCCGTCGACTTGTGCACGCCGATGTCAGCGGCGACCTCGGTGACGCCCGCCTCCCCCCGGCGGGCGAGGATCTCGAGCGCACTCAATGCGCGATCGACGGACTGCACGCCTCCGCTGCCGGACGCCTCCGAGGTTGCGTTGCTCATGGCGCAACTATACGCACTATCTGGTCAAGCGCCTAGCAAACAACGGGACGCCCGATTGCGCGCGCGGGGGGTTGACCACCCCGACCCTGCACACATATCTTTGGTATATCAGTTGTCGAGCTGCGCGTGGGCCACGTGGCGAGTCTTTCGGTCGCCGCGTGGCGGCCACCGTGGTCGCCGAATCGACCCCGAGATGACGAAGATCCGGTCGTGACCGCCGTGACCGCCCTGCGACCCACCCCAGGAGACCCATGCCCCAGACCTTCACGCTGACGCTGAGTTGCCCACAGCGGGCCGGGATCGTGCACGCCGTCAGCTCGTTCCTGCTCACTCGGCACTGCGACATCGCCGAGCATCAGCAGTTCGACGACACCCTCAACTACGCGTTCTTCTTACGCACCAAGTTCATCTGCGCCGACGAGACCGTCGACGCGGCACAGCTGAGCGAGCAGTTCGGCGCGATCGCCGCCGAGTTCGGGATGAGCTTCCGCTTCGACGACAGCGAGCTGCCGCGCGTGATCGTGATGGTGTCGAAGGCGGGGCACTGCCTCAACGACCTGATCTTCCGGTGGCGTGCCGGCACGCTCGGCGGCGACCTCGTCGCGGTGGTGTCGAACCACGAGGTGCTGCGGCCGATGGCCGAGGCCGCGGGCCTGCCGTTCGTGCACATCCCGGTGACGCCGACGACCAAGTCGCAGGCCGAGGCCGAAATGCTCGCGCTCGTCGACGAGCTCGACGCCGACCTGGTCGTGCTCGCCCGCTACATGCAGGTCCTCTCCGACGACGCCTGTCGCGCGCTGCGCGGCCGCGCGATCAACATCCACCACTCGTTCCTGCCGGGCTTCAAGGGCGCCAAGCCGTATCACCAGGCCTTCGACCGCGGCGTGAAGCAGGTCGGCGCGACCGCGCACTACGTCACCCTCGACCTCGACGAGGGCCCGATCATCGAGCAGGAGGTCATGCGCATCGACCACTCCTTCGACCCGGCGCGGCTGGCCACGGTCGGGCAGGACGCCGAGGCACTGGCGCTCTCGCGCGCGGTGCGCTGGCACTGCGAGAACCGGGTGCTGCTGCACGGGCACCGGACGGTCGTCTTCAGTTGACGGCGCAGATACTGACCCCGGCCGGATCGTTGGCGGTGCGCTGTGCGGGACGAACGCAGCGGTTCGAGCCCGGCTGCTCGGCTGTGCTGCTGCGCGGAGGCGAACTGCGAATCCTCGACCGACACAAGCAGATCAGTGCGGTGTATCGGGCGGGAACCTGGACGATCGTGATGGGCGCCGCCGGTACGCCCCTTGGCCACCCACCGGGCGTCGACGCTGCACAGCGCCGTGCCGAGTGCGCACTTGTTGT
>DATDBL010000050.1:0-3598 GCA_036524855.1 Aldersonia sp.
TGCTCGGCCGTAGCGTCCACGCAACACCGCAGGCCAGGCGGCAGAAAGGTCCGATTCGCCCAGCACGTCTGCCAGCAGCCGACCGCCCTCGAGCCCGTAGTCGATGCCCTCGCCGTTGAGCGGGTTCACGCAGCCCGCGGCATCACCGACGAGCGCCCAGTTGCGGCCCGCGACCCCCGAGACCGCCCCGCCCATCGGCAGCAGCGCCGACGACACCGCCCGCAGCGGACCCTCGAACGCCCACTCCGCCGCGCGTTGGCGCGCGTACAGATCCAGCAGCCCCCGCAGCGCCACCTTCGCCGGCCGCCGCGCCGTCGCCAGCGACCCGACCCCGATGTTCACCTCGCCCGTCCCGAGCGGAAACACCCAGCCGTAGCCCGGCTGCAGCGCGCCCACCTCGTCGCGCAGCTCGAGGTGCGAGGTGATCCACTCCTCGCCGCTGCGCGGGGTGCGCGCGTACGCCCGCGCCGCGACCCCGTACGCGCTCTCCCTGTGCCAGGTCCGGCCCAGCTGCTTGCCCAGCGGCGAGCGCACCCCGTCCGCCACGATCAACGTCCGGCAGCCGACCTCCCGCGTCACGCCCCCGACCTGCAGCGTCACCGCCTCCACCCGGTCGCCGGCCCGCCGCACCGCGACCGCCCGCGCGCCCTCGAATGCTTGTGCGCCCGCGTCGACCGCCACCGACCGCAACCGGTCGTCGAGTTCGGTCCGTGGCACAGCGCTGCCCACCGCCGGCAGCGACCCACCCGGCCACGCCAGCCGCTGCTCGTGCCCGAACCCCGCGAGCCGCAGCCCGCGGTTCACCGCGCGTGCGCGCACCCAGTCGCCGAGACCGAGCCGGTCGATCTCCGCGACCGCCCGCGGCGTCAGCCCGTCTCCGCAGGTCTTGTCCCGCGGGAACGTTGCCGCGTCGGCCAGAACGACGTCGCGCCCGGCGCGCGCCGCCCACGTCGCGGCGGCCGACCCGGCGGGTCCGGCGCCGATCACGAGCACTTCGGTGCGCTCGGGCAGCGCGGCGGTGAACTCGGGCACGGGTCCATCTTGCACACCCCGAACCGACTAGGTTGCTTACCGTGGTTCCGAACGCGTCAGCGCGAGCAGAAACGAGCACATCGAGCGTGACCGAGCAGAGCTCCATCGTCGCCGGGGTAGACCTCGGCGATGCCGACCTCGCCGCGAACGTGCGGGGTGGTCTCGCCGAGGTCGAGAAGCAACTCGTCGCCGAACTCTCCGACGGCGAGGATTTCCTCACCGAGGCCGCGCTGCATCTCGTCAGCGCCGGCGGCAAGCGCTTCCGTCCGCTGTTCACGCTGCTCACCGCGCAGGTCGGCCCGAACCCGGACGCGGGCGAGGTGTTCGCCGCCGCCACCGTCGTCGAACTCGTCCACCTCGCCACCCTCTACCACGACGACGTCATGGACGAGGCCACCATGCGGCGCGGGGCACCCAGCGCCAACGCCCGCTGGGGCAACAGCATCGCGATCCTCGCCGGCGACTACCTGTTCGCGCACGCGTCGCGGCTGGTGTCCACGCTCGGACCCGAGGCGGTCCGGGTGATCGCCGACACCTTCGCCGAACTCGTCACCGGCCAGATGCGCGAGACCGTCGGCGCGCGGGGCGAGAGCGACCCCGTCGAGCACTACCTCAAGGTCATCTGGGAGAAGACGGGCTCGCTGATCGCCGCGTCCGGTCGCTTCGGCGGCACCTTCTCCGGTGCGCCGCGCGAGCAGATCGCCCGACTCGAGGAACTCGGCAGCATCGTCGGCACCGCGTTCCAGATCTCCGACGACATCATCGACATCTCGTCGGTGTCCACCCAGTCCGGCAAGACCCCCGGCACCGACCTGCGCGAGGGCGTGCACACCCTGCCCACCCTCTACGCGCTGCGCGAGGACGGCCCGGACGCGGACCGGCTGCGGGTCCTGCTCGACGGACCCGTCACCGACGACGACGCCCTCGCCGAGGCCCTCGACCTGCTCGAGCGCTCCCAGGGCATGGCCGCAGCCAAGGAACGCCTGGCCCAGTACGCCGACCGCGCCGAGGTCGAACTCGACGCGCTGCCGGCCGGTCCCGCCAACGCCGCGCTGCGCCGGCTGGTCCGCTTCACCATCGACCGGGTGGGGTGACCCCGGCGTCGGGAACCGGTCACCCCCGCGATTCGTTCAATGCTCGGGCAGCCGGAGCGGTGGGAAGGCGAGCATGCACGGACACGGATACGCGAACGGGTTCAAGACGTTCGCGTTGTTGGTGGGGATGTCGGCGCTGATCGTGTTCATCGGCGCCCTGTTCCGCAATCCCACGATCCTGGTGCTCTCGATCGTGTTCGCGGTCGGCATGAACTTCTACGCCTACTTCAACAGCGACAGGCTCGCGCTGCGGGCCATGCACGCCCAGCCCGTCACCGAGTTGCAGGCGCCGACCATCTACAAGATCGTGCGTGAACTCGCCACGACGGCCCACCAGCCGATGCCGCGTCTGTACGTCAGCCCGACCAACGCGCCCAACGCGTTCGCCACCGGTCGCAGCCCGCGTCACGCGGCGGTGTGCTGCACGTCGGGCATCCTGCAGATCCTCGACGAGCGCGAACTGCGGGCAGTGCTCGGCCACGAACTGTCCCACGTCTACAACCGCGACATCCTGATCTCGTCGGTCGCCGGCGCTTTGGCGGCCGTGATCAGCGGTCTGGCGAACTTCGCGTTCTTCGCCTCCGCGTTCGGCGGCAACCGGGAGGGCGGGGCGAACCCGCTCGCGATCCTGCTGGTGGCCCTGCTAGGCCCGATCGCCGCGACCGTCATCAAGCTGGCGGTGTCGCGATCGCGGGAGTACCAGGCCGATCAGTCCGGCGCCGAACTCACCGGTGACCCGCTCGCCCTGGCGTCCGCGCTGCGCAAGCTCGAACGCGGCACGCAGGCGGCGCCATTGCCGCCCGAACCCAAGATCGCCGCGCAGTCGCACATGATGATCGCCAACCCGTTTCGTGCCGGCGACAAGATGAGCCGGCTGTTCGCCACCCACCCGCCGATGGCTGAAAGGATTCAGCGGCTCGAAGGCATGGCCAGCGGTGGGCGGTACTACTAGCTACCGGTAGTTCACGAACTGCAGGGCGATCCCGAAGTCTTCCTGCTTCAGCAACGCGATGACGGCCTGCAGGTCGTCGCGCTTCTTGCTGGACACGCGCAGCTCGTCGCCCTGGATCTGCGCCTTGACGCCCTTGGGGCCGTCGTCGCGGATCTTCTTGGAGATCTTCTTCGCGTTCTCCGACGTGATGCCCTGTACGAGGGTGCCGGTGATCTTGTAGGTCTTGCCGGACGCAGCGGGCTCGCCGGCGTCGAACGCCTTGAGCGAAATGTCGCGGCGAATCAACTTCTCCTTGAACACCTCGAGCGCCGCCTTCACGCGCTCCTCGGCCTCGGCGGTGATGGTGATCGCCTCCTCGCCGGACCACTCGATGGAGGCTCCGGTGCCGCGGAAGTCGTAGCGGGTGGACAGTTCCTTGGCCGCCTGGTGGAGAGCGTTGTCGACCTCCTGACGGTCCACCTTGCTCACCACATCGAACGACGAATCGGCCACTGTGCTGCTCCTCCCGCTCACGCCTGCG
>DATDBL010000051.1:0-30959 GCA_036524855.1 Aldersonia sp.
CGGCTACGCGGCGGGCTTCTTCGTCGCCGCGGCGACATACGCGGTCCTCGGCAGCCACGGGTGGCGCGCGATGATGGGCCTCGCGGTCATTCCCGCCCTGCTCGTCTGGTTCATCCGCCGCTACGTGCCCGAGCCGCCGGAGATCGAGGCTCGCATCCGGGCACGCAAGGACCGCAAGGAATGTGGCGATACCACCGCGGACGGATTCGTTCTACGCCGCCTGTTCGACGGTGCACTGCTGCGCCCCACCCTGATCTGCACCGCCCTGGCCACCGGTTCGCTAATTGCGTTCTGGAGCGTGTCGACGTGGTACCCGCAGATCATCCGGCAGATGACCGCGACGGACGAGCATTCGACGGCCGATCACCGAGTCGCCTTGGCGTCCATGCTCTTCAACGCCGGCGGCATCATCGGGTACGCGTCCTGGGGATTCCTTGCCGACGCGTTCGGCCGCCGCAAGACCTTCGCGCTGAGCTTCGTCGTCTCGGCCGCGGCGATCGCGTACGTGTTCCCGTTCGACCACAGCTTCCGCGGTTTCGTCGTCGCGATGCCGATTCTCGGATTCGGACTGTTCGGTGCGCTGTCCGGCACGTTCATCTATGGGCCGGAGGTGTTTCCGCCCAGCGTGCGGGCCACCGCCCTCGCACTTGTCAACAGCGTCGGCCGGTTCGTCACCGCGGCCGGCCCGCTCGTCGCCGGCGTGATTGCGACGTCCTGGTTCGGCGGCAGCCTCGGTCTCGCCACCGCGACCATCGCAGCGTTCGGCCTCATCGCTTTCGTCGGGCTCGCGTTCGCGCGCGAAACCCGCGGCAAGCCGATGCCGATGGATCCAGTACCGCCCCATCCCACCCACACCGACACGGCCATCGGCCGGGAAGAGAGCCACTCATGAGCACCTACGACACCGCGAGGGCCATCGTTGTCGGCGGCTCGATCGGCGGACTGACCACCGCGCTGTTGTTGCGCGACCTCGGATTCACCGTCGACGTCTTCGAGCGCACGCCCACCGCCCTCGACGGGCGCGGCAGCGGAATCGTCCTACAGCCCGACACGGTGCGATGGTTCACCGAACGCAGCGCACAGGACCTGGCCGACCTGAGCACCTCGACGTCCTACGTGCAGTACCTCGACCGCGCAAACTCGGTGATCTACAAGGAGGAACGCTCCTGGGCCTACACCTCCTGGGGCACCTTCTACCGCGCGCTGCTCGCCGACTTCGGCACCCTGCACTACCACCTCGGCGAGTTCGCGTGTGGCTTCACCCAGACCGACACGACCGCCACCGTCCGGTTCGTCAGCGGCCGCGAAGTGAGCGCCGACCTCGTCGTCTTCGCCGACGGCATCACGTCGGCAGCCCGCGAACGCTTCGATCCGGATGCGGCACTGCACTACTCGGGCTACGTCGGATGGCGCGGCACCGTGCCCGTCGCTGATCTGAGCGCGGACACCCGAGACCTGATGGACGACGCCATCACCTACAGCGTCGTGCCCGATTCCCACATCACGCTCTACCCGATCCCCGGTGAAGACGGGATCGGCCCGGAGCACCGGTTGATGAACTACGTCTGGTACCGCAATGTCCCCGCCGGTCCGGAACTGTCCGAATTGCTGCTCGACAAGCGCGGATTCGCCGGTTCGGTGTCGGTGCACCCAGGCCAGGTCCAGGACCGGTTCGTCGCCGAGATGAAGGACACCGCGGCCGCCGTGCTGGCTCCGGCCGCCGCGGAGGTCGTGACCTCCACCGCGACCCCGTACCTGCAGGTCGTGTCGGACTCGCGCTCCGCGCACATGGCGCAGGGCCGGGTCGCGCTCATCGGCGACGCGGCCTGCGCCGCACGCCCGCACGCGGCCGCCGGCACCGCCAAGGCCGCCTCCGACGGGTGGGCCCTGGCCGACGCCCTGCAGGACGCCGACGGGGACATCGTTGCGGCGCTCGCGAAATGGGAACCCGGACAGCTCGAACTGAGCGAATCCCTGCTCGCCCGGGTCGTCGCCATGGGCACCCGGTCACAGACCACGAACACCTGGACCCCCGGCGATCCCGACCTGCGGTTCGGCCTGTACGGGCCCGGACGCTGACCACCACCACACCGAGAGACGAGGAAAAGACATGACGGACAACAACTTCCTGGCCGACCTGCCGATCGCGGGCGAGCTTGTCGCCACCGACTTCGCCAGCTGGCCCGATTGGCTGAAGACCGAATTCGCCGAACACTCCCACGACGGACACGTCGGGTCGACACTGCTCAGCGAGTCACCGCGGGTACGGGTGTGGGAGATCCGGCTCGGGCCCGGCGAACGGTGGCACGCGCACCGGCACGTCCTCGACTACTTCTGGACCGCCGTCAACGCCGGCCGCAGCCGCCAGCACACCCACGACGGCACCGTGCGGGAGGTGACCTACGACGCGGGGGAGACCCGCCACTTCCACTTCGAGGCCGGCGAGTACCTGCTGCACGACATCGAGAACATCGGCGACACGGAGTTGGTGTTCACCACCGTCGAGCATCTCGACAGCGCTAATTCTGCGCTCCCGCTGGGGGAATCCGCATGATCGCCGACGGCGTCATCGACGTCCACGCGCATTGGCTGCCGCGCGAGTTGTTCGAATTGCCGCCCGGCGTTCCGTTCGGCAGGATGCACGACCGTGACGGCGAGCTGTGTCTGGGCGAAGTTCCGCTCTCGATCCGCGCCTCGGCCATGAGCGACGTCGCCGCCATCCTCGACGACATGCGGCGCGCGCAGGTCGGTGTCCGGGTGCTGTCGGCCCCGCCGTTCGCCTTCCCCGTCCACGACGCCGAGGGCACCGACGCCTACGTCGACGCCTTCAACACCGCGCTGGCCGACGTGGTCGCCGGCGCCGACGGCGCGCTGCTCGGACTCGGGATGGTCACCTTCGCCGACCCGGCTCGTGCATCCGAGCACCTCACGAAGCTGGCGTCCACGCCCGGGATCGTCGGGGTCGCGATCCCGCCACTGGTCGGTGCGGAGTCGCTCGATCGGGGGGTGCTGCGCCACATCCTCGGCGAGGCAACGCGACTCGGCCTGGCCGTGCTGGTCCACCCCATGCAGCTTCCCCGCCCGGAATGGCCCGACTACTACCTCGTCAACCTGATCGGCAACCCGGTCGAAACCGTCACGGCGGTCGCGTCGGCCGTCCTCGGCGGCGTCGTCGACGAACTACCCGACCTGCGGATCTGCTTCGTCCACGGCGGGGGATGCTCGCCCGGCCTGCTCGGGCGCTGGACCCACGCATGGAGCCAGCGTGCCGACGTCCGGCGCCGTTCGGTTCATCCGCCCGCCAAGGCATTCGAGAAGCTCTACTTCGACACCGTGACCCACGATACGCACCAGCTGACACTGCTCCGGGCCCACGCCGGTGCCGACCGGATCGTCTGCGGCAGCGACTACCCCTTCGACATGGCCGAAGCGCACCCGGTCGACTTCGCGACCGCGAACGGCCTGACCACATCGGCGATCACCGAGACCGCCAGGGCCTTCCTGGGGCTCTGACCTCCAATCAACCGAGGACTTGCCATGAGTCAGCTCTTCAGCCCACTCACCCTCCGCGGGCTCACCATTGCGCATCGTGCGTGGATGTCGCCCATGATGCAGTTCGCGGCCGTCCCGGACGGACCCGACACCGGGACGGTCACCGACTGGCACCTGCAACACCAGGGGTCGCGCGCGGTCGCGGGGGCCGCCCTGATCATGACCGAGGCGACGGCCGTCACCCCCGATGGCCGCAGCAGCGACTACGACCTCGGCCTGTGGAACGACCGTCAGGCCGAGTCGTTCCGCCGCCTCACCACCTTCCTGCGCGCTCAGGGCACGGTCCCGGGAATTCAACTCGTGCACGCGGGGCGCAAAGGCTCCACCGGCCGCCCCTGGCCCGACCACGACCGGCCGCAGAACACGTGGCCGACCGTCGGCGCCAGTTCGGTGCCCTTCGGCCGGCTGCCCGTACCCGCCGAACTGAGCCGCACCGACATCGCGGGCATCGTCGACTCGTTCGCCGAGGCCGCCCGGCGGGCGGCGTCCGCCGGGTTCCAGGTGCTGGAACTGCACGGGGCACACGGCTACCTGATCCATCAGTTTCTGTCGCCGCACTCCAACACGCGCACCGACGAGTACGGCGGACCGCTGGAGAACCGCATGCGTTTCGCGCTCGACGTCGTGTCCGCGGTCCGGAAACAGTGGCCGCAGGAGCTTCCCCTGTTCTTCCGCGCCTCGGCCACCGACTGGCTCGGCGGCGACACCGACGACGCTCGCGACGGCTGGACGATCGAGGACACCGTCGTCCTCGCCGAACACCTCGAGCGGTTCGGCGTCGACCTCGTCGACGTCTCCACCGGCGGATCCGCACCCGACGCGCGCATCCCGGTCGGACCCGGCTACCAGGTTCCGTTCGCGGCCCGGATCCGCAGCGAGGCCGGCATACCGACCGCCGCGGTGGGATTGATCACCGAACCGGAACAGGCCGAGAACATCATCGCGGCCGGACAAGCCGACGCCGTGTTCCTCGGACGAGCACTCCTGCGCAACCCGGCATGGATCCGTCAGGCCGCCGACGGGTTCGGGCAGACGCTCCCGCACCCGCCGCAGTACGCGCGCGCGTTCTGACCCGAATCCGCGGAAGGGGCCTGCGAGCGGTTTGTACCAAGCTCGGTTACCGTCTCCGTTGTCGACACCGTGGTTGGCCGTCGCGGCTGGTTTGGGAGGTTCATAGTGGCAACGAAGACCGGCCTCAGCCGTCCCGTCCGAAGCGTTATCGTGGCCGCTGTGCTCCTCGCCGCCCCCATAATGTGCGTTCCGGCGATCGCCGTCGCCGCGCCCGACTCGGGAAGCGCCGGCTCGGGAAGCGCGGACAGCGAGCGAGTCGATCCCAACAACTACGGCGCCGACTGTCCCGACATCCTGGTTGTCGCGGTGTCGGGCGCGACCGACTCGACGGTCGACCGTAATCCGCTCGCCGACGAGAACCAGCAGATCTGGGGGAACTGGGTCTCCAACGTGGTGGTGCCCGCGGGTGAGCAGAGCAAGGACGAGCCGGGGACCGTCGGCTGGATGTACGTGCCGTACCCATCCAGCTACGGGGTTGGGCTGCTCGACCCTGTTCCGACATATCAGGATTCGATAGCGGAGGGGGTTGCGTCGACCAACCGCATTCTCGACGACAACAAGGCGAAGTGCGGGGAGGCCACCCGGTACGTCCTGGTCGGGTACAGCGTCGGCGCCGAGGTCGCCGGGCGGGTGGCCCGGGAAATCGGCCACCGCGACAGCGATGCGCTGGTGACGGCGGACGACATCGCCGGAGTCGCGCTCGTCGGGGATCCGTACCGGCCCGCGGGGGCGCCGTCCTTGGGCGAGCCGGGCCCGCCCGGCGGCGGTTTCATGTCGTCGGAACCCGAAGACTACGGCGCCCTCGCCGACCAGGTCGTCTATCCGTGCCGACCGTACGACATCGCCTGCGATGCACCCGAGGAGATCGCGGTGCTCGAACTGGCGCTCGGCGTACTCGGCCAGGTGCACTTCACGCTGCTGAACCCCGGGCAGACCGTCACCGACTTTGCCGACGTGGTGACCGGCATGGCGGCGCGGACGATCGTGCACATCGTCACGCACGACGGCGATTGGTTCGCGTCCGACGAATCGTTCCTCGACGTTCTGCGCAAGGTCGCCGACCGGACCTACGATCCCGACGGTCCCGACAGCGATGTCCACCTGACCCAGGAGCAGACGATCGAGGCGCTCAACTGGGCGATGGGCCCGGGATCGGATGTGGTGAAGAACAAGCTGGAGGCGGAGGGCGCCGGGTTCGTCGAGGACAACTCGGACCTGTTCGGACTGATGACCAAGCCGTACATCTTCCTCGGCTTCATCCAGCACATGGCGCACTGGAACAACAACCCGAGCGACCCGTGGTACTGGGAGAGCGAACGGATCGTCGACTGGATTACGGCGCTGGAGCGGTAGGTGCGCAGGTGCGGCGCTACTCGATCGCGGACGTGGGGCAGCCGTAGTCGAGGCGAACGGGTTCGAACCAGTCCCGAACGCAGCGGCACAGGTCCGGGTCGCCGGCTGCGACGACCGAGCCGTCGCCGAACGCGACCGACCACTCTCGTCGCCCGCGCGCCAGGGCCAGCAGCGTCGCGGTCGCGCACTGCAGGTACACGTAGCGGCCGCCGTCCAGTAGCGGATCGGAGAGGCATCCGTACGGAGCGACGCCGCCCTGCACCACCAGCCAGTAGCGGCCCTGCTCGAGCAGGGAGATCTCCAGGACGACCGGCTCACTCGGCAGGTCACCGGTACGCACCCGCTGCGCCAACCACCCGAGGACGACTGCTGGATCGCGCTCGATCATGGCGGGGTCGTCGGGCAGCCACGTCTCGGCCCAGTCGCGCAGCGAGGACAGGACGGGCATCAGGCCGGCACCTACGGTGGTCAGGCGATAGCCGGCGACGTCGCGTGAGACGACGCCGAGCGTCTCGAGTCGCTTGATTCGCTCGGTGAGCACCGACCGCGAGATCCGGCCCGGCAGCGCACGAGAAAGCTCGTTGAACCCAACCGGGCCGAACACGCCGAGCTGGCGCACGATGAGCAGACTCCACCGGTCGCCGAGGTGTTCGATCGCCTTGGTGAACGAGCAGTATCCGGGCAACTCCCGCGAGCCCACCCTGCCAGTCTCCCACCGGCGGTTCGAAATCAGAACTAGGTGCGGTTGGCGCGACGGCGGATCGTGGACGCATGAGCATCGACACGGAGACTGTCCGGCACCCGGCCTCGATCATCGAGGTTTACGGGCGGATGCTGCGTACGGCCGGGGTACAGGGGCGGTACATTGCACGTCCGTCGGGGCGTCGCGCCCATGTGGTGGAGGCCGGCGACGGCCCGCCCGTGGTCCACCTGCACGGCACCAACACCTCGGCGCTGTCGCATCTGATGTTGATCGGGCGGGCCCCACGGAGCCTTCTTGTGGACCGCCCGGGATGCGGTCTCAGCGACCCGGAATCGTTCCGGGCCGGTCACTTTCGCGAATACGCCGTCGAGTTCGTCGGCGACGTGCTCGACGCCCTGCGGCTCGACCGCCCCGTCCTGGTCGGCGCCTCGGGTGGCGGCATCTGGGCGACCTGGTTCGCGCTGGCGCGCCCCGACCGGATTCGGGGACTGGTCATGCTCGGGTCCGTCCCGACGCTGCCCGGCGGCTGTGCGCCGCTTCCGCTGCGGCTGGCTGCGACGCGCGGCATCGGTGACGTCATGACGCGCGTGCTCAGGCCCGATCGTCGGATGCTGATCAGGATGATGGGGTCGATGGGGGAGGCGGACACCATCGTCCGTCATCCCGACCTGCTCGACTCCCTCGTCGCCGGCGCCCGCGACCCGGTCGCGACCCGGGCAAATGTGGCCGAGTTGCGCGTGTTGCTCACCCTGCGCGGATTCCGACCCAGCATGGTTTTTCGCCGCGACGAGCTGCGGCAGCTGGCAGTGCCGACGTTGATGATCTGGGGCGATCGCGATCCCGTCGTGTCCGTCGAGAACGCGCGCGCGGCCGCGGCCGAGATCCCCGACGCGCGACTGGAGGTACTGCCCGGCGGACACGTTCCTCAGCTGGGCAACCCGGAGCGGGTCACCGCGCTGCTGGAGGAGTTCGCCACGACGATGTGAGTCAACGCCGACAGCGGAACCGTCGGCACGTGCACCCATCCCTCCCGCTCGGCGACCGCGTGTTCGGCGCCGTCGGGCGGGAAGGTCGCGCCGATCGCCACGGCGCGGGCGAGCAGGGCGGCGACAACGGCGTCGAAGGCGTCGTGGTGGCTGGTGAGCAGGTTGGAGTACTTGGTCAGGTCGAGCCACGGGGCGGCGTTTCGCAGCGCTGCCACCGCGTCTGCGCGCACGGTGGGATCCTTCTTGTTCTTGTGCGGCAGTCCCCAAAGCTTGCATCCCGCAGCGGGATAGACCTCGACCGTGGTGCCGTTCACGCGGCCGACGTCGACCCCGGCCGCCGCGAGTTGCCCCAGCAGACCCGCGCAGCGCAACGCGACGTGCGCGATGAGGTCGGCGGAGACGCTCAACGGCATCAGGCCGGTGCGGTCCGCGACCACGAGATCGGTGTGCCGCTTGGTGAGGGGGCGGCGGTGGTCCTTCGTCGCGAGTTCGACCGCTGGCGGGTGACCGGCGTGATGGCGCGCGACGAAGTCGACGAACGCGTCGGGCCAGCCGAACGGGGAGTCGATACCGATTCGGGTCGCGTCGCGCGCGGCGGCGACGATCGCGTCGTCGCCGACCCCGACCTGCAGATCGGTCAGCACAGCGATGCCGGCGTCCCACTGCAGGACCGCCATCGCCGTGCGGGCCGGTTCGGCGGCGAGGTCGACGCCGACAGTCTTCACGCCGCCCAGGCTATTCGCCGGTCAGCACCCCCCGGTCGTCGGATCGATGATCGTGTGCACCGGGTACACCTTCTCGTACAGGAAGCCGCTGGCCTCGGCGTGCTCGCGGACCGCGTCCTCGTCGTCGGCGATGTAGACGCACATGAGCGTGTCGTCGCTGACGTAGGACTGGATCCACTGCGCGCGCCCGGCCATCCCGTCGAGCACTTCGTTGGACTTGGCCGAGGCGGTGGCGAGTTCCTCGGCGGTGAACTTGCCGAGTCCGGGGATGGGGCGCTGGATGAGGAACTTCGGCATGGTGTGCTCCGATCTTTTCGTCCCGTCGGGACGTTCTCTGATTGACAGATCAATCGTCACCGTCGCGGCCGTGTGAGACCATGACCGGTGACCCGAGCTTGTTGACCGAGGCACCATGAATACGACCGTCCAGGATGGCACTTCGGACATTCTGCGCGAAACCCTCTCGAAACTACGCGTTTCGGGCGCGATCTTCCTGCGCGCCGAGTACACCGAACCGTGGGCGTATCTCTCCGTCGACGGTCCGACGACGGCGGCGATACTGTTGCCGCAGGTAGACCGCTTGGTGCTGTTCCACCTCGTCGCGTTCGGGCGGTGCTGGATCTCGCTGCCGGACGGCGAAAAGCACTGGGCCGAAGCCGGTGACGTGATCGTCATTCCGTACGGGGACCAGCATCTGATGGGTGGCTCGTCGCCCGCCGACGTCATCGACCTCACCACGGTGCTGGTTCCGCCGCCGTGGCACGAGATGCCGGTGATCCGGCACGGCCTCGGCGGTCCGCGCACCGACGTGGTGTGCGGTTATCTGCACAGCGACGATGTGCTCTTCGATCCGCGAATGCGCGCGCTGCCGGAGATCTTCGTCGTCCACCCGCCGCCCGGACCCGCCGCGCACTGGGTCTCGGCGAGCATCGATTTCGCGGTCGACACCACCGCCGGACGACCCACCGATCCGATGGCGACCCGACTGCCCGAGCTGCTGCTCGTCGAGGTGCTGCGACTGCATCTGTCGAGCGCGCCCGGAGTCGAGGGGAGCTGGCTCGCCGCCCTGCACGACCCGGTCGTCGGCCCCGCGATGGCCAAACTGCACGCCGACCCGCGACGGCACTGGACGGTGACCGACCTCGCCGCCGAGTGCGCCGTGTCGCGATCGCTGCTGGACGGACGCTTCCGGAAGGTGCTGCGGCGGGCGCCGATTCGCTACCTCACCGATTGGCGACTGCACGTGGCGGAGGTCCTGCTCGCGGACACGACCGATTCGGTCGCGAAGATCGCCCGTAGCGTCGGCTACGACTCCGACGAGGGGTTCAGTCGCTCTTTCAAACGCGCCCGGGGCATGTCGCCGTCGGCGTGGCGGGAGGGGCGGCGCTGAGCGGTCTTCTGCACGCGCGCGGTGCCGCCAAGCGCCTGCAGCGCCGGCCGCCCCGTCTCGTCGGGCATGCGCGATGTCGCCGAGCGCGCGCAGCGCCGGCCGCCCCGTCTCGTCGGGCACGCGCGATGTCGCCGAGCGCGCGCAGCGGCGGCCATCGTTACTTGTCGGTGGTCGCCGGTAGCGTGCGAGCCATGACTCCTGATAACCGTCGGTTGGACCGCGCCGCCGGTGTTCTGCTCGGCTCGGCCGCCGGCGATGCACTCGGCGCCGGCTACGAGTTCAGCTACCCCCGCCCGTCCGTTGTGATCGACATGATCGGCGGCGGCCCGTTCGGATTCGCGCCGGGGGAGTGGACCGACGACACGTCGATGGCGATCGCCGTCGCGGAGGTCGCGGCGACGGGCGCGGATCTGCGGACGACCGAGGCGTTGGACGCGGTCGCTGCCGGGTTCCTGCGCTGGTACGACGGCAAGCCCAAGGACGTCGGCAACCAGACCGCGGCGGTATTGTCGCAGCGCCCGGTCGACGCGGCGGCGATGACGGCGGCGGCGCGGGCACTGACCGGACGCACCGGCGGGAACGGGTCGCTGATGCGCACGTCGCCGGTCGCGCTCGCGCACCTCGACGACGCGGACGCATGCGTCGCCGCCGCCCGCGCGGTCAGCGACCTCACCCACTCCGACCCGCGAGCGGGCGAGGCGTGCCAGATGTGGTCGTACGCGATCCGGCACGCCGTGCTGCACGGCAGCTTCGACGGCGTCCGCCGGTATCTCGACGAGGCAGACGGTGACCAGCGGGCGTTCTGGTCCCCGCTGCTCGACGTGGCCGAGCAGGAGACGCCGGCCGACTTCTCGAACAACGGGTGGGTGGTGCACGCGTTGCAGACGGCGTGGTGGGCGATCACGTCGACGCCCGCGTCCGGTCCGGGGCATCTCGCTTCGGCACTCGAACAGGCGGTGCGCGCGGGGCATGACACCGACACCACCGCCGCGATAGCGGGCGGATTGCTTGGTGCGCGGTGGGGTGCTGGTGCGGTGCCTTCTCGGTGGCGGTCGATGCTGCACGGCTGGCCGGGTCTGACTGACGACGACCTGGTCTTGATGGCGCACGCGGCGGTCGGGATCAGGTAGGAGGGGCAGGTCCGCGGCGTCGAGGACGGCCGGAGCGTTCGCTGGGTCGGTGGTGCGCGAGAGCATCACGTCGCCGCGTCGGGGCGAACGGTTCGAGGGTCCGGCACGACCTGCGTGCAACACCACAGCAACGCAGCGCCTGTGCCTTACAGGATGTTCGCGGTCCCGACCCGCACGTCAGGATGGTCGGCCAGGAACGCTGATGACGCCCGGTTTTTTGTCGGGGTTGTCTGCCACACTCACATATGACGGCACTTACTGCGTGGACGGACCGAATCTCATGAGCGCGGGCTGTACCAAGGGGGTAACTCATGGCCGCCAACCAATGGTTTCTCGGTGTTGTAGTCGCACTGATCTTCACTTTGGCGCCCGGTAGTGCGCTCATCCTTCGAGGGCGGCGGCCGGCGGGCACCGACGCGATGACCGAACTGGGCATCGCGCGGCTCACGATCGCTGCACCGGTATCGCTGGGCACCCACCGAGGTGACCAGTGGGCCGACCGGATCGTAGGGAACCAGGCCATCCGCTACGACCTGCACCGAGATGCACGCGGACGCTGGTACATCGACGCATCCTGGGGTTGTCCCGACGCACCGACGGTCCCGCTCGAGGTGCTGCGGGCTCGGCGCACGCTCGGGGTGGACCTGGGCGACGGCCATATCGACGCCGCGGTGATCGACCCGTACGGCAACGTCGTCGGTACCCCGCGACGTATCGACTACACCATCGACGGGATCACCAGTCACCGTGACGCCCAGGTGCGCCACGTCGTCACCCGGCTGATCCGCGCCGCCGGGCAGGCCGGGTGTGCCTCGATCAGCATCGAGAACCTGGGCTTCGAGGACGCCCGAGCCACCGGGCGCGAGACGATGGGCACAGGCAGACGCGGGAAACGGTTCCGGCGCACCGTTGCCGGCCTGCCGACAGGAAAGTTCCGTGACCGGCTGGTCGCGATGGCCGCGACGGCGGGCTCGCGGTGATCGCCGTCGATCCGGCCTACACCTCGCGCTGGGGCACCCAACACTGGCTGCCCGCACTGAAGGCTTCCGATCCGAGGGTGGACGGGCATCGTGCCGCCGCTGTCGTGATCGGCAGGAGAAGTCTCGGCCACCGTGCCCGGCGTAAGCCGGTCGGACCCTGCACGCGACAGAGGACGCGTGCGGGCCAACCGACCCGAACAGTCGCACACGGCACCAGGACTCCTCGCTCGCGTGTCACCGGTCGGCCGAGGGCGCACGACGCCGCAGGCCCACCGGATACGTGAATACACGCGCAGCGCCGTCGGCACCGTTCGGACGGCAGGGTGACCGGGACCGAGTCGGCCTCACTCCCGCTCACCAATTAGGAACGGTCGGAGTGAAGTGCAGGTGGAAGCGCTTGTGACGACCCAGCCAGCGCTGCACTGCGGGGTGCTTATGGGTGGCAAAGTTGTCCAGAATCAGGTGCACCGCAAGGTGTTCGGGCACGTCGGTGTCGAGGGCCGCAGTACCGTCAAGGACTCCTCGTGCCGGCGCTGCGGCAGGCACTGTCCGATCACCGTGCCGGGTGCAGCTGGGGCCGCCGCGCGACCCCTACACACAAATGCGTGAGCGGGGAACCATCGTCGACAAGAAACACCATCGCGAGGTGTGGAAGTCGGTCGGAGAGTCCGGCGCGGTGCTGGCCGACGGCACGATCATCGGAATCCGGCACGCCCGCAAGAGTGACCGCAGACTGACGCTGACGTTCGAGACGTTCCAGTCGCCGAGCGCAGCGCTCTACATACAGCTGCACGAGGAAGCCCAACGGGTGGCCGGGCTGCGTGGCGCGTCCGCGGTCCAGATCGAGTTCGAGGACACGGCACGCTGACCCCCTCACCGCAGGCTCGGGAATTTCGGGCCCTGACCTGCTCAGCGTCGGACGCCCGAACCTCGGAGCGCGTGGCTCGTGACACCTGTACGCTGAGATCACAATTGGATAACAGCCGATCCGAGGCCTCGTCTGCGAGTGCCACGCGGCCGAAACTTGTCGGTGCTCGCCGCTACGTTCGGGTCATGGTTCTGATTCCCGCCTCGCAGCCGGCCGAGTGGTCGGCCGTGGATGCGGGGGCGTTGGAGGATCAGGAGCTGATCTCGGGGTTGCGGGAGATCGTGGTCGCCGAGAACGTGCTGGCGGGCTTGAAGTTGCGGGTGTTGGCGCAGATCAACACGCGTGGTCTGGCGAAGCAGTTGGGGTCGAAGACGACCGGGGACTGGTTCGCCAACACCTGCACCACCAACCCGGGGACCGCGAAACGGATGGTGCACACCGCGGTCGGCGTCGAAACACTGCCCACGGTGGCGCAGGCGTTGCGGGGCGGGGAGATCTCCGCCGAACACGCGGCCGCGATCGTGACGGCGATGGCCGCGATCGACCGCGCGGCCCCGGAGTTGGACGAGACCGTGCGCGCGGCGGCGGTGCAGACACTGCTCGACGTCGCCGCCGTGCACGCGCCGTACTTGGTGGCCGAGAAGGGCCGCGACCTGGCGCTGCGGTTCCATCCGCGGGAGAACGACACCCCGTCGGAGGACACGACCCGCAACTACCTGGAGATCTCCCAGACCCGGTCGGGACGGACCCGCCTCGTCGGGGACTTCGACGCGCTCAACGGGGACAAGCTGCGCACCGCGCTGTCGCCGCTGTGCAAGCCGGCACCGGCGGCGGACGGCACCCCCGACGAGCGCACCCCGTCCGAACGCAACGGCGACGCGCTCGCCACCATGCTGGATCTGTTCCTGGCCTCCGGTGCCGCCCCCACCGAGGGTGGGGTGAAGCCGCATCTGGTGCTCACCGCGAAGGCACGCGACTTGGTCGCCACCAAGCAGGAGGCCCCGGACCCGGCGCGGTTCTGCGAGTCGGCGCCGTTCCGGTTGGAGTGGACCGGCTCAATCTCGCAGGAACTCGCGCTGATGTTGGCGTGTGACTGCACGATCAGCAAGATCCTGCTCGACGACAAGGAGGTGCCGCTGCAGCTGGGGCGCACCCAACGGCTGGTCCCGGCGAGCCTGCGCCGCGCGCTGGTCGCCCGCGACGTGGGCTGCGTGCGCTGCGGCGCCCCCGCCGCCTGGTGCCAGGGCCATCACCTGGTCCATTGGAGTGAGGGTGGCCCCACCGACCTGGACAACACCGCGTTGCTGTGTGGTCGCTGTCATCGTGAAATCCACCGTGGCTATTGGGGATTGGTCATCGGGGAGGACGGTCACCCGTGGATCGTCCCGCCGAAGCGGATCGACAGACACCGAAAACCCGTGCCGGGATTCTTCCGGCGCACCCACCAGGAGGCGGCATGACGAGTGCAGTCGCGACGACGCTGTCGGGACAAGGACCAGCGGCTGCACCGTCAGCAGCTCCACCGTGGGCGCCGACCGAGAGGCGGCAGGACGGTGCAGTCAGGACGACGCTGTGTTCAATTCAACGACACCGGCTGCACCGTCAGCAGCTCGACCGTGGGCGCGGCGCACGCGGTCCAGCGGTCATCGCGGACGAACAACGCCGTCGTGCTGTTCGGCGGGTACACCCGGAACCCATCGACCGGCGTCGGTTGGCAGGTTGCTTCGTCGTAGTTCTGGGCATTCGCGATCAGCAGCGCAGCGTAGGCCGTGCCGCCCGGAGCGAGGTCGACCGTCGACTCCGGCGCGCCGGACTCTCGTTGCGCCGGTGCGCCGATCTGGGTGCCGTTGTCGTCGCCGACGAACGACACGCCCGGGAAGCCGTGCATGGAGCAGGACTGTGCGGAGGTGTTGGTGAACTCGATCCGGACGCCGGTGTGCCCGGCGGCGCCGCCCCCGCCCTCGACGATCTGCCCCGACAGCATCTCGCCGGTGCAAGTGCCCGGGCTGCCGGCGGGGGTGGCTGAAGTGGGCGATGCGGCGGTGGGCAATGAGGCGGTGGTCGGCTCGGACGCGCCCGTGGTGGGCGACTCGGTGGTGGGTGGAGTGGGCGTGGCGGTCGAGTCCTGCTGCGAGGACGAACACCCGGCCAGCGCCCCGGCGAGCAGGACACAGGGCACGAGCAGGGCTCGGTTCATGCGCTCATTCTGCCCAATGCGGCGATCGGGCCGGGCGCTGCTAGTCTTGCCGCGACAGGCATCCTTTAACGATCCGTCCCGTGAGGCGGAGAAGGAGGTCGGCGGATGAACATGCCCGAGTCCTCTCGACGGCACAGCCCCGAACGCACCGCGTCAGCGCGTGAACTGCTCTCCTCGTCCGACGTCGCTCGGACGATCGCGCGGATGGCGCATCAGATCATCGAGAAGACCGCGCTGGACGCGGACGATCCCGACGCGCCCCGGGTGGTGCTCGTCGGCATCCCTACCCGCGGCACCACCCTCGCGGACCGGCTCGCCACCAAGATCGCCGAGTTCTGCTCGGTCCGCCCGGCGGTCGGCATGCTGGACATCACCCTCTACCGCGACGACCTGCGTAGCAAGCCGCACCGCCCGCTCGAGCGGACCTCGGTCCCCGAGGGCGGCATCGAGGGCGCGCTGGTCATCCTGGTCGATGACGTCCTGTTCTCCGGGCGCTCCACCCGCGCCGCCCTCGACGCCCTGCGTGACCTCGGTCGCCCGCGCGCGGTGCAACTCGCGGTGCTCGTCGACCGCGGCCACCGCGAGCTGCCGATCCGCGCCGACTACGTCGGCAAGAACGTGCCCACCGCCCGCAGCGAGGACGTCAGCGTCCTGCTGACCGAACAGGACGGCATGGATGCGGTCCTGCTGCAGCAGGGAGATGCGGAGTGAGGCACCTGCTTTCGGTCACCGACCTGGACCGGGAGGCGGCGACCGCGCTGCTCGACGAGGCGCAACGCTTCGAGCAGGCCCTGCTCGGCCGCGAGGTGCGCAAGCTGCCGACCCTGCGCGGACGCACTGTGATGACCGTGTTCTACGAGAACTCGACCCGCACGCGGGTGTCGTTCGAGGTCGCCGGCAAGTGGATGAGCGCGGACGTGATCAACGTCAGCGCGTCGAGTTCGTCGGTGCAGAAGGGCGAGTCGCTGCGGGACACGGCGATGACGCTGCACGCCGCCGGCGCCGATGCGCTGATCGTGCGCCACCCCGCATCCGGGGCGGCGCGGCAGATCGCGAACTGGCTCGACAGCGAAGGTACGGGTCCTGCGGTGATCAACGCCGGCGACGGCACCCACGAACACCCCACCCAGGCCCTGCTCGACGCGCTCACGCTGCGCCAACGCCTCGGCTCGATCCAGGGTATGCGGGTGGTGATCGTCGGGGACATTCTGCACAGCCGGGTCGCGCGGTCGAACGCGTTCCTGCTCGCGACCCTCGGTGCCGAGGTGGTGCTGGTCGCGCCGCAGACCCTGCTGCCGATCGGGGTCGACACCTGGCCGGTCACGGTGTCGCATTCGATCGACGCCGAACTCCCCGGCGCCGACGCGGTGCTGATGCTGCGGGTGCAGGCCGAACGGATGAACGGCGGGTTCTTCCCGTCCGAGCGCGAGTACTCGGTGTCCTATGGCCTGTCCGAACGGCGCCTCGCGATGCTCGCCGACCATGCGACAGTGCTGCACCCCGGGCCGATGCTGCGCGGCATGGAGATCGCGTCGGCGGTCGCGGACTCGTCGAAAGCTGCCGTCCTGCAACAGGTCACGAACGGGGTACACATGCGCATGGCGGTGCTGTTCCGGCTGCTCGTCGGCACGGAGGAGGCGGTCGCATGAGCGAGCGAAGCGAGCGAATCATGTCACAGCGCGTCATGCGCATGCCGGAGCCGAGCGCCAGCGAGGCGCAGGCATGAGCGAGCGAAGCGAGCGAATCATGTCACAGCGCGCCATGCGCATGCCGGAGCCGAGCGCCAGCGAGGCGCAGGCATGAGCATCCTGATCAGGAACGTCCGGCCCTACGGCGAGGGCGACCCCATCGACGTCCTGCTCGCCGAGGGCGAGATCGCGCAGATCGGGGCGGGCATAGAAACCGACGCCGAGGTGATCGACGGCACCGGCAAGATCCTGCTGCCCGGCTTCGTCGACCTGCACACGCACCTGCGCGAACCCGGCCGCGAGGATACGGAGACCATCGAAACCGGTTCCGCCGCCGCGGCACTCGGCGGCTACACCGCCGTGTTCGCGATGGCGAATACCAACCCGGTCGCAGACTCGGTGGTGGTCACCGACCACGTCTGGCGGCGCGGACGGGAGGTCGGCCTGGTCGACGTGTACCCGGTCGGCGCGGTGACGGTCGGGCTCGCGGGCGAGCAGCTCGCCGAGATGGGCACGATGGCCGCCGGTGTCGCCGGGGTCCGGATGTTCTCCGACGACGGCAAATGCGTGCACGATCCGCTGCTGATGCGCCGCGCCCTCGAATACGCCAACTCGCTGGGCGTGCTCATCGCGCAGCACGCGGAGGAGCCGAGACTGACGGTCGGCGCCGTCGCGCACGAGGGCCCGAATGCCGCTCGGCTGGGGCTCGCGGGCTGGCCGCGCGCGGCGGAGGAGGCGATCGTCGCCCGCGACGCGCTGCTCGCCCGCGACGCGAAGGCGCGGGTGCATGTGTGCCACGCCTCCACCGCCGGCACGGTCGAACTGGTGCGCTGGGCGAAGGGGCTCGGCATCGCGATCAGCGCCGAGGTGACCCCGCACCACCTGCTGCTCGACGACTCGCGCCTGGAGACCTACGACGCGGTGAACAAGGTGAACCCGCCGCTGCGGGAACTCGCGGACACGGTCGCGCTGCGGGACGCGTTGGCGCAGGGCGTGATCGACTGCGTCGCCACCGACCACGCACCGCACGCCGAACAGGACAAGTGCGTCGAGTTCGCCGCCGCCCGGCCCGGCATGCTCGGGTTGGAGACGGCGCTGTCGGTGGTGGCGGAGACGATGGTAGAGACCGGCCTGCTCGACTGGCGCGGCGTCGCCCGGGTGATGAGCGAGCGACCCGCCGAGATCGTCGAACTCACCGACCAGGGCCGCCCGATCGCCGTCGGTGAGCCGGCGAACCTGGTGCTGATCGACCCGGACGCGTCGTGGACCGTGCGCGGACCGGAGCTGGCGAGCATCTCGAGCAACACCCCGTACGAGGCGATGACGCTGCCGGCGCGGGTGGTGGCGACGTTCCTGCGCGGCAAGGTCACCGCGCGCGACGGGAAGGTCGGCTGATGGAACGCACGCTGTGGGTGGTGGGCGCGCTGCTCGTGTGGGCGCTGTTCTGCTGGCTGATGTGGCGCGGTTGGCGCAACCGTGCGAAGCGGCAGGCCGACCGGATCGGCACGCTGCCGGAGGTTCCCAAGGAGCTCGGCGCGCAGGTGATCGAACCGAGCACGGGCCTGTACGTGGGTAGCACGATCGCGCCGAGCTGGCAGGACCGCATCGCGGTCGGCGACCTCGGCCACCGCGCGAACGGCGAGATCAGCCGCTACGAGAAGGGCATTCTGCTCGAACGCAGGGGGGAGAGCACGATCTGGATTCCGCAGGACCGCATCCGCGCGGTCCGCACCGAGCGGGGGCTGGCAGGCAAGGTGATGACGAAGGACGGGCTGCTGGTGGTGCGCTGGGAGCTGCCGACCGGGACCGAGATCGACACCGGATTCCGCGGCGACGACAAGACGGTCTATCCGAAGTGGGTGACAGCATGACCAGGGCGAGCGCAGCGACGGGGGATACTACCGGGGCCGTATTGGTGCTCGAGGACGGCCGGGTGTTCCGCGGTACCGCGTTCGGCGCGGTCGGGGAGACGCTCGGCGAGGCCGTGTTCTCCACCGGGATGACCGGCTATCAGGAGACGCTGACCGATCCGAGCTACCACCGGCAGATCGTGGTCGCGACGGCGCCGCAGATCGGCAACACCGGCTGGAACGGTGAGGACAACGAGGGCGCACGGATCTGGGTCGCCGGGTACGCGGTCCGCGATCCGTCGCGGCGCGTGTCGAATTGGCGCGCGACCGGGTCGCTGCCCGACGAACTTGTGCGGCAGGGAGTCGTCGGCATCGCCGGCATCGACACCCGGTCGGTTGTGCGGCACCTGCGTACCCGCGGCTCGATGAAGGCCGGCATCTTCTCCGGGGAGGCCCTCACCGATCCCGCAGACCACGCCGCCATGCTCGCCAAGGTCAACGCGCAGCCGTCGATGCTCGGTGCGGACCTGGCCAGCGAGGTCAGCACCGACGACGGCTACGTGATCGAACCCGACGGCGAGCCCCGCTTCACGGTCGCGGCGGTGGATCTCGGCATCAAGACGAACACGCCGCGGATGTTCGCGCAGCGCGGCGTGCGGGTACACGTGGTGCCCGCGGGCAGCACGCTCGACGAGTTGCGAGAGTTGAAACCGGACGGGGTTTTTCTCTCGAACGGGCCGGGAGATCCGGCCACCGCCGGCGGGGCGGTGAAGCTGACCCGCGAGGTGCTCGGCGCGGGAATCCCGCTGTTCGGGATCTGCTTCGGCAACCAGATCCTCGGCCGCGCGCTGGGGCTGAGCACCTACAAGATGAAGTTCGGGCACCGCGGCATCAACATCCCGGTGCTCGAGTACCACACCGGGCGCATCTCGATCACCGCGCAGAACCACGGCTTCGCGCTCGAGGGCGAGGCCGGCCAGCAGTTCGAGACGCCGTTCGGGCCGGCGGAGGTCAGCCACACCTGCGCCAACGACGGTGTCGTGGAGGGCGTGCGGCTGCTCGACGGGCGGGCGTTCTCGGTGCAGTACCACCCCGAGGCCGCGGCGGGTCCGCACGATGCGGCGTACCTGTTCGACCGGTTCACCATGTTACTGGGAGACCGCTGAATTGACCCCTGAAAGAATTCATATCGAGCGTCTCCGGATACAGAACTACCGGGCACTGCGCGATGTGACGTTCAAGGAACTGACGCCGTTTACCGTTCTGTGCGGGCCAAATGGCAGTGGCAAGTCGACGGTGTTCGATGTGTTCGCTTTCCTGAACGAAGCATTCACGGAAGGTCTGCGCTCTGCTTGGGACGCGCGCAATCGGATGACCGGCATCAGAAGTCGCGGTTCAGACGGCCCGATTGGCTTCGAACTCGAGTACCGTGCGCCCGGCCCCGATGGACAGCGGAGGCTAGTCACTTATACGCTGAGGATTGGCGAATCGTCCTACGTGCCCGTGATCGAGGAAGAGAAACTCCAATGGACGACATCACCTGGCCAACGTCGCCCTAGAGAGATCCTCAGCTTTAGTCGTGGTGCCGGGTTTACGTGGGACGAGGATACCGGATCAACGCAGGAGACGTTGAGTAGTCCCGACCTCTTGGCGGTGTCGGCGCTCGGGCAATTCGCCCGTCATCCGCGAGTGCAGGCATTGCGTGACTTCATATCCGGTTGGTATTTGTCGTACATCTCGGCGGACAGTACGCGGGTAACCCCGATGGCTGGTTCTCAACCTCGACTAAGCCAAACAGGGGACAACCTGCCGAACGTCATCCAGTACCTGGACGAGAACCATCAAGAACGCCTAGAGCAGATCTTCAACGTCCGGGGTGAGCGTGTTCCGCAACTGGAGCGATTGATTCCCGAACGCATGGCGGACGGTAGGCTGCTGTTGACGCTGAAAGACCGCGCTTTTGACGAACCGGTGTTATCGCGGTTTGCCAGTGACGGCACGCTCAAGCTCCTCGC
This sequence comes from Aldersonia sp., assembly GCA_036524855.1. GTDB lineage: Bacteria > Actinomycetota > Actinomycetes > Mycobacteriales > Mycobacteriaceae > Aldersonia. The sequence continues at coordinate 20,509 of DATDBL010000051.1, forward strand.
CTACCTGACGGTCATCTACGATCCGGATCCTCCGGCGGTCATCGGAATCGAAGAGCCCGAGAACCTACTCCACCCCAAATTGTTGGCCGCGCTCGCGGACGAGATGCGTGGTGCATCCGCGAAGTGCCAAATCCTGGTTACAACGCACTCGCCTGAGTTTGTCAACATGGTTAAGCCGCGAGAGCTATGGATGATTCGGCGGGGGGACGACGGGTACGCACGTGTCGCGCGCGCGAGCGACGACGATCGCTTGATGGCGATGGTCGCGGCGGGCGGGCAGCTTGGCGCGCTGTGGAACGAGGGCTACCTCTCGCAAGCCGATCCGCAGCAGGTGGTCGTGTGCAGGTACTGAACCGAATCGCCGTCGAAGAACTCGAGGCGTGGTTCCTGGGCGATGTGAATGCCATTTGCGCTGCCTATCCGGGAGTGCCCACGACCTTAGCGAACCGTTCTGGCTTGCGCGATCCCGACGCAGTACGCGGTGGAACCGCAGAGGCGCTGGAACGCGTACTGAAGCAGTCTGGCGATGCGACCGGCGGTCTGTCGAAGACTGACGCCGCGCGTCGAATTGCGCTGCACATGGAAATCGAGAACAACCGCTCCAACAGCTTCTGTCAGTTTCGAGATGGTTTGCGCAGGTTTGTGCGCCAGATGGAGAAATAATGCCCCGCCGCACCGACATCAAGCACATCCTGGTCATCGGGTCCGGCCCGATCGTGATCGGTCAGGCCTGCGAGTTCGACTACTCCGGCACCCAGGCGTGCCGGGTGCTGCGCGCCGAGGGCATGCGGGTGTCGCTGGTGAACTCGAACCCGGCGACGATCATGACCGATCCCGAGTTCGCCGATTCCACCTACGTCGAGCCGATCACGCCGGAGTTCGTCGAGAAGGTGATCGCGCTGGAAGCAGAGCGCGGCCGTCCGATCGACGCTCTTCTCGCCACGCTCGGTGGGCAGACCGCGCTGAACACGGCGGTCGCGCTGCACGAGCGCGGGGTGCTCGCCAAGTACGGGGTCGAGCTGATCGGTGCGGACTTCGACGCGATCCAGCGCGGCGAGGACCGGCAGAAATTCAAGGACATCGTCGCGAAGGTCGGCGGGGAGAGCGCGAAGTCGCGGGTCTGCTTCACGATGGACGAGGTCCGCGACACGGTCGCCGAACTCGGCTTCCCTGTGGTGGTGCGGCCCAGCTTCACGATGGGCGGGCTCGGCTCCGGCATGGCCTACGACCACGACGACCTCGACCGCATCGCCGGCGGCGGGCTCGCCGCCAGCCCGACCGCGAACGTGCTGATCGAGGAATCGATCCTGGGCTGGAAGGAATTCGAGCTCGAGCTGATGCGCGACGGCCGCGACAACGTGGTGGTCGTGTGCTCGATCGAGAACGTCGACCCGATGGGTGTGCACACCGGCGACTCGGTGACCGTGGCGCCGGCGCTCACTCTCACCGACGTCGAATACCAGAAGCTGCGCGACCTCGGCATCGCGATCCTGCGCGAGGTCGGCGTCGACACCGGCGGGTGCAACATCCAATTCGCCGTCGACCCGCGCACCGGCCGGCTGATCGTCATCGAGATGAACCCGCGGGTGTCGCGATCCTCGGCGCTGGCGTCGAAGGCGACCGGCTTCCCGATCGCGAAGATCGCCGCCAAACTCGCCGTCGGCTACACGCTCGACGAGATCGTCAACGACATCACCAAGGAAACCCCCGCCTGCTTCGAGCCGACGCTGGACTACATCGTGGTCAAGGCGCCGCGGTTCGCGTTCGAGAAGTTCCCGGGTGCGGACGCGACACTGACGACGACGATGAAGTCGGTCGGCGAGGCGATGAGCCTGGGACGCAACTTCTCCGAGGCCCTCGGCAAGGTGCTGCGCTCGCTGGAGACGAAGGCCGCCGGGTTCTGGACCGTCCCCGACCCCGAGCAGTCGATCGAGGACATCCTCGCCGACCTGCGGGTGCCCACCGAGGGTCGGCTGTACCAGGTGGAGCGCGCGCTGCGCCAGGGTGCGAGCGTCGAGCAGGTCGCCGAGGCGTCGGGCATCGACCCATGGTTCGTCGAGGAGGTCAACGGACTCGTGCAGTTGCGCACCGACCTGGTCGAGGCGCCGGTGCTCGACGAACCGCTGCTGCGCCGGGGGAAGCACGCGGGGCTCTCGGACCGCCAGATCGCGGCGCTGCGCAGCGAACTCGCCGGGGAGGACGGGGTGCGCTCGCTGCGGCACCGACTCGGGGTGCGGCCGGTGTACAAGACGGTCGACACCTGCGCCGCCGAGTTCGAGGCGAAGACGCCGTACCACTACTCGAGCTACGAACTCGACCCCGAGGCGGAGTCGGAGGTCGCCCCGCAGCGCGAACGCGACAAGGTGATCATTCTGGGGTCCGGGCCGAACCGGATCGGCCAGGGCATCGAATTCGACTACTCGTGTGTGCATGCGGCGCAGACACTTTCGCAGGCCGGGTTCGAGACCGTGATGGTCAACTGCAACCCGGAGACCGTGTCCACCGACTACGACACCGCCGACCGGCTGTACTTCGAGCCGCTCACGTTCGAGGACGTGCTCGAGGTGGTGCACGCCGAACAGGAGTCCGGGACGCTCGCCGGGGTGATCGTGCAACTCGGCGGGCAGACCCCGCTCGGGCTCGCGCAGCGCCTCGCCGACGCCGGGGTCCCGGTGGTGGGCACCAGCCCCGAGGCGATCGATCTCGCGGAGGACCGCGGCGAGTTCGGGAACGTGCTCGTCGCCGCCGGTCTGCCCGCGCCGCGCTACGGCACCGCCACCACCTTCGAGCAGGCCAAGGCGATCGCCGCCGAGATCGGCTACCCCGTTCTGGTACGCCCGTCCTACGTGCTGGGCGGTCGCGGGATGGAGATCGTCTACGACGAGGAGTCGCTCGACGGCTACATCTCCCGCGCCACCGAGATCAACCCCGACCATCCCGTGCTCGTCGACCGCTTCCTCGACGACGCGATCGAGATCGACGTGGACGCATTGTGCGACGGCACCGAGGTCTTTCTGGGCGGCGTGATGGAGCACATCGAAGAGGCCGGCATCCACTCCGGTGACTCGGCGTGCGCGCTGCCGCCGATCACGCTCGGGCGCAGCGACCTCGACGCGGTGCGGCGGGCGACGGAGGCCCTCGCGATGGGTATCGGGGTGCGCGGGCTGATGAACGTGCAGTACGCACTCAAGGACGACGTCCTCTACGTGCTCGAGGCCAACCCGCGGGCGAGCCGCACCGTGCCGTTCGTGTCCAAGGCGACCGCGGTGCCGCTGGCGAAGGCGGCGGCGCGGATCATGCTCGGTGCCACCATCGCCGACCTGCGCGCCGAGGGTCTATTGCCCGCCGACGGCGACGGCGGCACCGCCCCGGTGGACGCGCCGGTCGCGGTGAAGGAGGCGGTGCTGCCGTTCAACCGCTTCCGCCGCGCCGACGGGAGCAACGTCGATTCGTTGCTCAGCCCGGAGATGAAGTCGACCGGCGAGGTGATGGGTATCGACGCCGACTTCGGCACCGCGTTCGCGAAGTCGCAGTCCGCGGCCTACGGGTCGCTGCCGATCGAGGGCACCGCGTTCGTGTCGATCGCGAACCGGGACAAGCGCGCGATGGTGTTCCCGATCAAGCGTCTCGCCGACCTCGGGTTCCGCGTCCTCGCCACCGACGGCACCGCGGAGATGCTGCGGCGCAACGGCATTCCCTGCGAGACGGCGCGCAAGGTGTCCGACCCGGGACCCGAGGACGAGCCGACCATCGTGGACCAGATCCGCGACGGCGAGATCGACATCGTATTCAACACCCCCTACGGCAACTCCGGTCCGCGCGTCGACGGCTACGAGATCCGCGGCGCGGCGGTGCTGATGAACATCCCGTGCATCACCACCGTGCAGGGCGCGGCCGCGGCCGTGCAGGGCATCGAGGCGGCGATCCGCGGCGACATCGGCGTGCGGTCGCTGCAGGACCTGCACGCGGCGATGCGCAGATGACCCCGTTCGGCGCGCGCCTGCATGCCGCGGTCGCGGAGCGCGGCCCGGTGTGCGTGGGCATCGACCCGCACCCGGAACTGCTGCAGGCGTGGGACCTCGGCGACGACGCCGCCGGGCTCGAACGGTTCGCGGAGATCTGCGTCGAGGCGTTCGACGGGGTCGCCGCGCTGGTGAAGCCGCAGGTCGCGTTCTTCGAGACCTACGGGTCCGCGGGCGTGGCGGTGCTCGAACGCACCATCGCCGCACTGCGGGGGTCGGGCACGCTGGTGCTCGCCGACGCGAAACGCGGCGACATCGGCTCCACGATGGCCGCGTACGCGCGCACCTGGCTCGCTGACGGACCGCTCGGCGCGGACGCGGTGACGGTGTCGCCGTACCTGGGGTTCGGCTCGCTCGATCCGGCGCTGGATCTGGCTCAGCGCAACGGTCGCGGCGTGTTCGTGCTCGCGGCGACGTCGAACCCGGAGGGCGCGCAGGTGCAGCGGGCCGTCGTCGCGGACGGGCGAACCGTCGCGCAGGTGATGGTCGACGAGTCCGCCGCGCGCAACCGGGACGGATTCGGGTCGGTGGGGGTCGTCCTCGGCGCGACCGTCGCCGACCCGCCGGATCTGAGCGAGCTGAACGGCCCGGTCCTCCTGCCGGGCATCGGCGCACAGGGCGGCGGCGCGGCGGACGTGCGGCGGTTCACGGGCACGCTGCTGCCGTCCACGTCTCGGGAGGTGCTGCGGGCGGGACCGTCGGTGAGCGAGCTGCGCGCCGCGTTCGAGGCCGCCAACGACGCGTTCGCGTTCCTACGCGATTAGCTCGCCGACCAGGTCCAGGGTGCGTTCGCGCGTGTAACGCCCGGCGGCGAGTTGCGGCACGGTGCGGGCCTGCGTGGCGAGCGCGGTGGGGTGGGGTGGCGGGGATAGGCGCATGGGTGCCGAGTTCGATGCCGTCGACCTCGCGCCCGCTCACCCCCAGCGCGGTGAGCGAATCGATCTGAAAAATCTGCGGTAACCAGGCACGATGCGCGCCACAAAGGCGGGCGTCGGTGACCCGGGTCACAGCAGCGTCGACGGTCTTCTCCGCGACGTTCACACCGATGCGCATGGGCCCGAGGTTAGCGTCAGGTCGGTGCGGACACTCCGAAAAATATGGCCTGACCTGGGGGGTGGTTTCGCAATGAGGGGCTACCGTGGGTACGGTCGCAGGGCTGCTGGGTAACCGGCGGACTGAACGAGAACGATGATACGGAGGAATCGTGGCCCTTCCCCAGTTGACCGATGAGCAGCGCGCCGCTGCCTTGGAGAAGGCGGCTGCCGCTCGTCGCGCCAGGGCTGAACTCAAGGAACGCCTGAAGCGAGGCGGCACCGATCTGAAGCAGGTGCTCGACGATGCCGAGAACGACGAGATCCTCGGCAAGATGAAGGTCTCCGCGCTGCTCGAGGCCCTGCCCAAGGTGGGCAAGGTCAAGGCGCAGGAGATCATGACCGAACTCGAGATCGCCCCGACCCGGCGTCTCCGTGGGCTCGGTGACCGGCAGCGCAAAGCGCTGCTGGCCAAGTTCGACTTCGCTTCCTGATCGACGTGCCGAGGGGTCGACTGGTGGTCCTGGTCGGCCCCTCTGCCGTGGGTAAGTCCACCGTCGTCCGGTGCCTGCGCGACCGTGTACCCGACCTGCTGTTCAGCGTGTCGGCGACGACGCGGGCGCCGCGCCCGGGGGAGGTCGACGGCCGGGACTACTGCTTCGTCGGTCGCGCCGAGTTCGACCGCATGATCGATGGCGGTGAGCTGCTGGAATGGGCCGAGATCCATGGCGGGCTGCAGCGCTCGGGCACCCCGGCGCGCCCGGTGCGCGACGCGCTCGACGCCGGCCGGCCGGTGCTCGTCGAGGTGGACCTCGCCGGTGCACGGGCGGTCCGGGCGGCGATGCCCGAGGCGACCTCGGTGTTCCTGGCGCCGCCCAGCTGGGACGCACTGGTCTCGCGGCTCACCGGCCGCGGCACCGAAAGTCCGGCGGTGATCGAGCGTCGGCTCGAGACCGCGCGGGTGGAACTCGAGGCACGTGACGAGTTCGACATCGTCGTGGTGAACGACGATGTGCAGGTCGCGTGCGAAAAGTTGGTATCCTTGTTGGTCGGACACCCGCCAGCGCCGGCGCTTCCCTAGACCGAGACCCACAGACCGAGACCCACGGACCGAAACACCCCAAACCGAAACAGCACAGTAGGAGCGATCGAGAGTGACGAGTACCCCCGCAGCGGCACTGCCGGCCTACGACACCCCGCTGGGGATCACCAATCCGCCCATCGACGAGCTGCTCGAACGCGCCTCCTCCAAGTACGCCCTTGTGATCTACGCCGCCAAGCGTGCCCGCCAGATCAACGACTACTACAACCAGCTCGGCGACGGGATCCTCGAGTACGTGGGTCCGCTGGTGGAGCCGGGCCTGCAGGAGAAGCCGCTCTCCATCGCGCTGCGCGAGATCCACAGCGACCTGCTCGAGCACACCGAAGGCGAGTGAGCACCCGGCCGTGGTGCGTGTCGTAGTCGGCGTAGGCGGCGGGATCGCCGCCTACAAGGCGTGCTCGCTGATCCGCAAGTTCACCGAGTCGGGTCATCACGTTCGGGTGATTCCGACGGAGTCCGCGCTCGAGTTCGTCGGGCGCGCGACGCTCGAGGCCTTGTCGGGCAATCCCGTGAACACGGGCGTGTTCGCCGACGTCCCACAGGTCGCGCACGTGCGCATCGGCCAGGAGGCCGACCTCGTCGTCGTCGCACCCGCCACCGCCGACCTGATGGCCCGGGCGGCGCACGGCCGCGCCGACGACCTGCTCACCGCGACGCTGCTGACCGCGCGCTGCCCTGTCGTGTTCGCGCCCGCGATGCACACCGAGATGTGGGATCACCCCGCGACCGTCGAGAACGTCGCAACGCTGCGTGCCCGCGGCGCCGTCGTCGTCGAACCCGCGTCGGGTCGGCTCACCGGGACGGACTCGGGGCCGGGCCGGCTGCCCGAGCCGGAGGAGATCTTCGGCCTCGCGTCGCTGCTGCTCGAACGCGCCGAGGCGTTGCCGCGCGACCTCGAGGGCAAGCGCCTCGTCGTGTCGGCGGGCGGCACCCGTGAACCGCTGGACCCGGTGCGCTTCCTCGGCAACCGCAGTTCCGGCAAGCAGGGCTATGCCCTCGCGCGGCTTGCGGTGCAGCGGGGCGCGAAGGTGACGCTGGTGGCCGGTGCGACCGCCGCGGGCCTCGAGCCGCCGGCCGCCGTCGAGGTGGTGCACGTGACGACCGCCGAACAGATGAAGGTGGCCGTCGACAAACACGCGCCCGACGCGGACGCGATTGTCATGTCGGCCGCGGTCGCCGACTTCCGGCCGACCACCGTCGCGACCGCCAAGATCAAGAAGGGTGCCGCGGACGAGCCCGACTCGATACCGCTCACCCGCAGCCCGGACATCCTCGCCGGCCTGGTGCAGGCACGTCGCGAGGGCGGACTGCGTCCTGACACGGTGATCGTCGGGTTCGCCGCCGAGACCGGCGACGCGAGCGGTGGCGTGCTCGCCCACGCGCGCGCCAAACTCGCCCGCAAAGGCTGTGACCTGCTCGTCGTCAACGCGGTCGGCGAGGGCAAGGCGTTCGAGGTGGACAACAACGACGGTTGGCTCCTCGGCGCCGACGGCACCGAGACCGCGCTCGAGCACGGATCGAAGGCCCTGATGGCCAGCCGCGTGCTCGACGCCGTCACGGACCTGCTGGCACGCGACTGAAGGTTGTCAGTGAGTTAGTACATACTCTGAATGCAAGGGGTGCGGGGGCACCGGAGGGGTATTAGGGTCAGCGCGATCGGCACGAGCGTGCCGATGCACAGCGAGAGGGAGATCGTGAGCAACCGGCTTTTCACCAGTGAGTCCGTGACCGAGGGGCACCCGGACAAGATCTGTGACGCGATCAGCGACTCCATTCTCGACGCCATGCTCGCCGCCGACCCGCGCAGCAGGGTCGCCGTGGAGACGCTCGTGACGACGGGCCAGGTGCACGTCGCGGGCGAGGTCACCACCAGCAGCTACGTCGACATCCCGAAGATCGTCCGAGACAAGGTTCTGGAGATCGGCTACGACTCGTCCGCCAAGGGCTTCGACGGCAACTCGTGCGGCGTGAACATCGCCATCGGTGCGCAGTCGCCGGAGATCGCGCAGGGTGTCGACCATTCGCACGAGGCACGCGTCGGCGGGATCACCGACGACGAGATCGACCGCCAGGGCGCGGGCGACCAGGGCCTGATGTTTGGCTACGCCACCACCGAGACGCCGGAGCTGATGCCGCTGCCGATCGCGCTCGCGCACCGGCTCGCGCGCCGGCTCACCGAGGTCCGCAAGACCGGGGTGCTGCCGTACCTGCGTCCGGACGGCAAGACCCAGGTCACCATCGAGTACCAGGACGACAAGGCGGTCCGGCTGGACACGGTGGTCATCTCGACCCAGCACGCCGCCGACATCGACCTCGACAACCTGCTCACCCCCGACGTGCGGGAAAAGGTGCTCGGTTCGGTGCTCACGGATATCGCCCTGCCTAGCCTCGACACCGCCGACGTGCGGCTGCTGGTGAACCCGACCGGCAAGTTCGTGCTCGGGGGCCCGATGGGTGACGCGGGCCTGACCGGGCGCAAGATCATCGTCGACACCTACGGCGGTTTCGCCCGACACGGCGGCGGCGCGTTCTCCGGCAAGGACCCGTCCAAGGTGGACCGCTCCGCCGCGTACGCGATGCGCTGGGTCGCGAAGAACGCGGTCGCCGCCGGGCTGGCCGACCGGATCGAGGTGCAGGTCGCGTACGCGATCGGCAAGGCTGCGCCGGTCGGGCTGTTCGTGGAGACGTTCGGCACCGAGCGCATCGATCCGGACCGGATCTCGGCGGCGATCACCGAGGTGTTCGACCTGCGCCCCGGCGCGATCATTCGCGACCTCGACCTGCTGCGCCCGATCTACGCGCAGACCGCGGCGTACGGGCACTTCGGCCGCACCGACATCGACCTGCCGTGGGAGCACACCGACCGCGCCGAGAAGCTGCGCGCGGCCGCGGGACTCTAACGCTGGCGCTGCCGGTCGCGCGGGTCCTGCCGCTGCTGGGGCTCGCCCACCTCGACCGCGAGTTCGACTACCTCGTTCCCGACGACCTCGACGAGGTCGCGCAGCCCGGCGTGCGTGTCCGGGTGCGGTTCGCGGGTCGGCTGGTCGACGGGTTCCTGCTCGAGCGGCTCGCGCACAGCGACCACCCCGGCAAGCTCGGACGGCTGGAGCGGGTGGTGTCGCCCGAGCGGGTTCTGACCGCCCAGATCCTGGCGGTGGCGACGGCGGTCGCCGCCCGCTACGCCGGCACCCGCGGCGACGTGCTGCGCCTCGCGATCCCGCCGCGGCACGCGCGGGTGGAGCAGGAGCCGCCGGGTGAGCGGGCGTCCGTTCCGGTCCCTGCGGTTCGGTGGTCCGCGTACGGCCACGGCGACACGTTCGTGGCCGCGCTCGCGCAGGGTCGCGCGCCGCGGGCGGCGTGGCAGGCGCTGCCGGGGGAGGACTGGCCGCGCCGCCTCGCCGAACTCGCGGCGGTGACCGCGGCGCGGGGCGCGGGCGCGCTGCTCATCGTGCCGGACCAGCGGGACCTCGACCGGGTGTCGGCCGCGTGTACCGAGCTCGCCGGCGATGCGGCCGTTGGTCTGGCGGCAGGACTCGGGCCCACCGCGCGCTACCGGCGCTGGCTGGCGGTGCTGCGCGGCACCGCGCGCGTGGTCGTCGGCACCCGCAGCGCCGTGTTCGCGCCGGTCGCCGACCTCGGGCTCGTCGCGATCTGGGACGACGGCGACGACACCTACGCCGAACCCCGCGCCCCCTACCCGCACGCCCGCGAGGTGGCGCTGCTGCGGGTGCACGAGGCGGGTGCGGCGTTCGTCGCCGGTGGGTTCGCGCGCACCGCCGAGACGCAGGCGCTCGTAGAGTCCGGGTGGGCGCACGACCTCGTCGCCCCGCGTGCGGTGGTCCGCGACCGCGCGCCCCGCATCAACGCCCCCGGCGACAGCGACATCGCGCTGGAACGTGACCCCGCACCGTCTGCTCGTTTGCCTGCGGTCGCGTTCGGGGCCGCGCGGGAGGCGCTGGGCGCGGACCTGCCGGTGCTGGTGCAGGTGCCGCGGCGCGGCTACGTGCCCTCGCTCGCGTGCGCGAAGTGCCGCACGCCGGCGCGGTGCCGGCACTGCCACGGGCCGCTCGCGCTGCCGTCGCAGGGCGGTGTGCCCGACTGCCGCTGGTGCGGGCGTGAGGACGTGACCTACCGCTGCCCGACGTGCGGGTCGCGGGCGCTGCGGGCGCAGGTCGTCGGCGCGGGACGGACGGCGGAGGAACTGGGGCGGGCGTTTCCTGGAACACGGGTACACACCTCCGGCGGCGGCGACGTGCTTGCTTCGGTGCGCGGCGGCGCGCGGGTGGTCGTCGCGAC
>DATDBL010000052.1:0-7117 GCA_036524855.1 Aldersonia sp.
CGTCGCTGCCGCTCGTCCAGGTGCGGCAGCACAGCAGCGAACTTTGCTGCCAGCATCTTTTCGGACTGCACGGCCCCAGCCATACCATGATCATGACAGCCCACGGACCAAAAGTAAACGTTATTTCTTAACGAGTCCTTAGCGTGCCCCGACGCGTGGCGACCTGGGGATTGTCGGTAGTCGTTTCGATCATGTCGCGAGTGCTCCTTGCTCAGTGGGTGACCGGCGTCAGCGCGGCGTGGATTTCGTCGGCGGCACGGTGGCCGGAGCGGACGGCGCCGTCCATGTAGCCGTTCCATACCGCTGCGGTCTCGCTGCCGGCCCAGTGAATGACGCCGACGGGCTCGCGCAGCTGCGGGCCGTACGCCGTCCACACGCCGGTGCCCAGCCGACCGCCGTAGCAGCCGCGGCTGTATTCTTCGGCGGCCCAGTCTTTCTCGTGGTATGCCAGCGGCTCGGCGGCGCGGGGTCCGAAGTACTTCACCAGGCAGGCGAGCGCCTCCGCACGGCGTTGTTCCGGGGTCGCAGCGGTGAGTCGACGCGCGTGGACGCCCTCGAAGAAGCCCACGAGCACACCGTGTTCCGACTGGTAGGGGGTGTTGTCCAGCACCGCGCAGAGCGGATCCTCGAAGCTGGAGACTGCCCCGGCGAGTCCCTCTTCGCGCCAGAAGGGGGTCTCGTAGAGGACGTTGATCTTGATGACCGATCCCATCGGGACCTGCTGGGTGAGTTGGTCGCGCAGCGCCGGCATGGCCGGGGCGTAGTGCAGGCGGCCCGCGAGCGCCGGGGGAAGCGTGACGACGACGCGGCGCGCCGACACCTCGCCGCCGTCGTAGCGGACGATCGCGCCGTCGGCGTTGTGTTCGATAGCGCGCACGGGGGCCGAGAGCCGCACGTCGTCGCCGAGGAAATCGGCCATCGCCTCGGAGATCAGATGCGAACCCCCGATGAGCCGGCGGTCCTGGGCGCCGCCGGTCGTGCCGGCCAGCATGTCGATCATTCCGCCGGAGGCGATGTAGAACAGGAAGTGCAGCAACGACAGCTCGTGCGCCTCGGCGGCGAACAGCGCCGGCACGAAGTAGCGCCAGAACGCCAGCGCCTGGGCGTCAGTGGTGGCGTCGTTCAACCAGCTGCGCAGGGTGATCGCGTCCCATTCCTCCGCGCGCGCAGCGGCCCACGGCCGGTCGAGGTCGAGCGTTGCGGCCATCGCCTCCAGCTCGGCCTGCAGTCGGGCGATCTCCGCGGCGGATTCGGCGGACAGGCGCGCCTCGCCGCGGCGGACGTTGCCCTCCCACACGAGCATCCGGTCGCCCTCGTCCCGCTGGGGGTAGGTCTTGAGGCCGAAGGTTTCAGCGATCTCGAGCACCGCGGTCTGGGTCGGACCGAACCATTGTCCACCCATCTCGATGGTGTGCCCGTCGGACATCAGCTGACCGGTGGTGCGGCCACCGACGCGATCTCGGGCCTCCAGCACCAGGACGCGGTGACCGCGGCCGCGCAGGTCCATCGCGGCGGTGAGCCCGGCGAGCCCGGCACCCACGACGACGACATCGACGACATCGACGAATTCCATTTGGTTCCCTCTCGGAGGTCGGACTGTGTGCGCGGCTTCGGCGTTTGACGGCCCGCCGCACGCTTCAGAAAATGTCGGTCGGTTGTCCGACTTAGATACACTGTGACACGTCTCGTACTCGAACGCAATAGGGTCGGACATAACGTGACGACGGAGGACCAGCGATGGCGGTTGCATACGAGAAAGCCGATGTTCGGCGTCGACAGCTGGTCGCGGCGGCTCGCGCGGTGCTCGGCCGCGACGGGATGGGCGGCGGGACTCTGCGCGCGGTGGCGGCCGAGGCGGGTGTCCCGCTCGGCACGGTGCACTACATCTTCAAGACCAAGGAGCAACTGCTGCGTGCGGTGCTCGAGGATGTGCTGGAACAGGTGGGCGCTGTCATCGCCGGCTCGCCGCGTGGTTCTGCGGACTTCGGCACGTCGATGCGCAGCAGTGCCGTGGAGGTGTGGTCCAAGCTCGTCGAGCAGGACACCGGCGAGCAGATCATGCAGTACGAGTTGACGATCTGGGCGCTGCGCACTGCCGGGATGGAGGACCTCGCGCGCTGGCAGTACCAGCTCTACATCGACACGCTCACCGTCCGCTGGCAAAAGGCAGCGGCCCGGGCGAAAGTCACGCTCGCGGCTTCCCCGGAACAACTCGCGCGATTGCTGCTGGCCGGTATCGACGGGCTGATCCTGCAGTACCTCGCGCTGCGCGACGCCGAGCGCGCCAAGGCCGACATCGACGCCCTGGTCGAACAGCTCGTTCGGTACGCCACCGACGACTGAAGGCAGTGAGCCTAACGGCTGCTAACATGTGGCTCGTGAGCGAGGTCGTCACCACCCAGCGGCGCCCGCGCAACCGCAAGCAACTCATCGTCGCCGCGGCTGCACGGCAGTTCCAGCGGCGCGGGTTTCACGATGCGTCGATCGCGGACATCGCGGCCGACGTCGGTATCACCGGTCCGGCGCTGTACCGGCATTTTCGTGGGAAGCAGGAACTCCTCGCGGCCGCGGTCGAATTGGAGATCGAGCAGGTCGCCGCGGCGTATGCCGATGCGCCGAGCGGGCTGCGCGAGATGCTCGAACACGCGGCCGGGCGAATGCAGGGCAGCGACCACGTGGGCGCCGTCTGGGAGCGGAATCAGGCCCACCTTGCGCCGCAGGCGCGGATGGAGTCGGGCGAGCGATACCGCAGGGCGGTCGCCCCGTTGCGGCACGCGATCGAGCGTGCGCGCCCGGATCTTGACCGCTCGGGCGTGGACCTGGTGCTGTGGGCAAGCCAGTCGGCGCTGAGCGGTGATCGGGCGTTCGGCGCGGGGAAGGTCAGCCGGGAGCGGGCGCTTGCGCTGATCGTCGAGGCGGCGTGGTCGGTGTGCGAGATCCGCGACTTCGGTTCCGTGTCGTTGTCGGAGTCGGGTGTGGGCGGCGTTGCCGGCCGGATCATGCCTGCGTCCCGGCGAGAGGCGATCCTGCAGGCGGCGGTCGCGCTGTTCGCCGAGCGCGGCTTTCAGGCCGTCGGGATGGACGACATCGGCAAAGCGGCGGGCATCACGGGTCCGACCCTGTACCACCACTTTCCGGGGAAATCGGCGCTCCTGGTCGCGGCCGTCACCCGCTGTATGGACGCGTTGCAGTTCGACGTGTCGTCGGCGCTGGCGGGAACCGATGATCCCGTGCGCGCCCTCGAGTCCGTGCTGGCCTCGTTCGTCCGGGTGAACGTCGCATACGGCGACGCCCTGAGCGCGGTCAACCGGGAGATCGTGAACATCCCGGCGGATGAGCGCGCACCGATCCGGCGTCTGCAGGCGGAGTATGTCGGCGAGTGGGTCGCACTGTTGATGCGGGTGCGTCCGGACCTGTCCGCCGCCGAAGCGCACGGGCTCGTCCGCACCGGTCAATCGGTCGTCAACCGCCTGCGGGGTCGACTGCGCGGGGAACCGGAGGACGTGCGTACCCAGCTCGGTCTGTTGGGCGGCGCGATCCTCGGCCTGTCCGGCTCGACGAGGCCGGAGGCACCCTCCTCGGGTCGGGAAATCCGAGCTCCCGATACCCCGCCGTCGCTTCCGCAACGCTGACGCGATCACGGGCGTGAGTTCGGCGTAGTAGTCGTGCACGGTCGCGGTGGACTTGCCCGGGTACGGGCGGGTGATGCGTCCCAGGTTCTGGACGAGGCGGCCCTTGAACGTGATCGGCGCGGCGAGGAAGAGAGTGTCCAGCGGCAACAACCCGCGAGGCAGAACGAGGTCGCCTTCCAGGGATTCTGCCGCGATCAGTCGTGCGCACTCATCACGGCTTCGTCGATGAGGTCGACCACGGGGCCGGGCTGGGAAGCCAGGGACGCATGGCTTGCGGCGAGTTCGATGGTCTTGCGGGCGTTCATCCGCTGCGCCATCCGACGTTCGTTGTCCGGGTTGATCATTCGGTCTTCGGTGGAGACCTGGTACCAGGTCGGTTTGGTTTTCCACGCGGGTGCGGTGACGGTGTCGCCGAACGTCGAGGCCAGCGGCGCCTTCTGGGTGACCGCCATGACGAGGGCCTCGTCGGCGGTGAGGTCCTGGGCGAAACTTTCGTGGAATTTGTCTTGCGTGATCCACAAGTACCCGTCCGAGTCCGGGGCGATGTTCGCTATCGCGGCCGGCGGGTTCTGCTGGCTGATCGCGCCGGGGCTTTCCCCGGCGTCGGGTGCGAAAGCGGCGATATAGACCAGTCCGACGACGTTCGGTAGATCGCCGGCCTCTGTGATCACTGCGCCACCGTAGGAGTGGCCGACCAACAGAACGGGACCGTTGACCTGCTTGACCATCTTCTGTGTCCGCGCCGCGTCGTCGGCCAACGACGTGAGGGGGTTCTCGACGGCGAACAACGACGTGTAGCCGCGCTTGTGCAACTCGACGATGACGTTCGCCCAATGGGCGGCGCCACCCCAAAAACCATGTACCAAGACGATTGTCGGCTTGTTAGCCATCTCCAGGGGTCCTCTCCACGATCGATCGTCGTCCGCTGAATTCAAGCAGCTCACTCCAGCTCAGGTGCCGCAACGGCGCACGAATCAGACAGTCGGCCACCGATACAAGTTCTTGACCAAGGCGAGCAACTACCACCATATTTGGACGATGGAGCAACCACCATGACATCATCGCCGGAAGATTTTGCCGTACCGCCGGTCGACGATGATGCGTTCGCGTCCGCGACTGGCATCGACGCCTTATCGGAAATCTTGCATACGGTCCGGCTACGCGGCGGCACTGTGATTCGCTGCGCTCCCGTGACACCATTCGCCGTCCGCGTTCCCGCGGGGAATCGGGTCTTGCACATCGTCGAACACGGCACCGTCCATCTACAGCTGACCAACCCCGCGCTCACCCGGACACTTCATCCGGGCGACCTCGTACTGTTGGCGCGCGGGGACAGTCACGCGCTCCACGCCGGCAAGGACACCCGCTCGCGAAACTTGTCACACTCGGATTACTACGTCGACGACGACCATGCCGATCACCCGGACAGACCACGCTGGGTGACGGGCACCTTTTCGGTCGAAGACACCGTCGCCGGGCCGTTGTTATCGGTACTTCCGCCCGCGATCATAGTTGCCGCGAACCCTGACCGGGACTGGCTCACGCTGAGCCTGCAACTCTTGCTCGCCGAGGTGACCAGCCCGAGTCCCGGGTCCGCGGTGATGATCTCACGGATCCTCGACCTGCTGTTCATCCACACCCTGCGCGAATGGTCCGCGCGCGACACCGCATCCCCGGGCTGGCTCACCGCCGCACTCGATCCCGCGCTCGCGGCCGCACTCGTCGCCATCCACCGCGATCCACGCCACCGCTGGACGGTCGAAAAACTGGCAGAACAAGCGAAACTCTCCCGCTCGTCGTTCGCCGAACGATTCACCCGACGACTCGGCCAACCACCTGCCACCTACGTCACCGGATACCGCCTCGACCACGCCGCGCACCTACTCCGCGCCAGCACCGCTTCGGTCAGCACTATCTCCCGGCAAGTTGGCTACGCCTCCGAGGCCGCATTCAGCCGGGCTTTCCAGCGCCGATTCGGTACTCCGCCACTGCGCTGGCGCAAATCCGACACCCCGCCACCGATCCACCCCGCACGAACTGATCTGCACCGACCGAACGCCCCACGCTGAGGTGGGAGCGGGTGGTCGAGGCTGCCGGCGCCGACGCCAGCTCTCGCGACGCGGCGTTGCCGCTCGCGGCTCACGTCACGAATATGATCGCCGTGCGCCTGCTCGGCGGATCGCGGAACCCCAGCGCGTGTCTGGGGCTGGACCGCGGTCGTACCATCGTCAGTCATGACCACCACCGCAGTGGGCAGCGCGCCCTCCGGGCACACCGTCCTCGCCGATGCGGACGGGAGCGCGTACCGGTCACTGCTGCAGCGGCCGGTGACGCGGGCGGAGCGCTACGCGCTGGGCAAGAGCCTGCGCGAGCGGGTGCCGCGGAAGTCGCTCGCGCAGTGGACCCCACCGCCGGACCGGGCTGACCCCGTCGACCTGATCAACCTCAGCCATCAGGGCAGGGTGGAGCGGTTGATCCCAGTCCGCGTCGGACGAATGGTCGCTTCGCCGTATGGGTTTCTGCGCGGCACGGCGATCGTCATGGCCGAGGACGTCGCGAAACTCCCGGCGACCGGCATCACTCCGGTGGTCTGCGGGGACTCCCACCTGGGCAACTTCGGCTTCTATGCCTCGCCCGAGCGTGACCTCGTCATCGACCTCAACGACTTCGACGAGGCCCACCCGGGTGGCTGGGAGTGGGACCTGCGGCGATTGGTCGCGAGCATCTGGGTCGCCGGCCGCGAGAACGGGGCGTCGGAGGAGCAGTGCGGCGACGCGGTGCGGTCGTGCGTGTGGTCGTACCGCGAGGAGGTGCGACGCCTCGCCGAGCAGCCGCTCTTTTCGCGTTCGTTCGTGCGCCTCGACGTCGACCGGCTTGCCGCGGAGACATCCGGGCCGTTGCGGGCGGAGGTGTCGCGGTCGGCGAAGCGGGCACGTCACCGCACCAGCGACCGCGCGCTGCCCCGGTTCACCCAGGAGGTCGACGGCGCCCGCCGCATCGTAGAGGAGCCGCCGCTGATCACCCGGCTGCCCGCGCGGGAGGCGCACCTGGTCGCGCACGCGCTCGACGAGTATCTCGACACCCTGTC
The DNA here is from genome assembly GCA_036524855.1 of Aldersonia sp. Classification (GTDB taxonomy): domain Bacteria; phylum Actinomycetota; class Actinomycetes; order Mycobacteriales; family Mycobacteriaceae; genus Aldersonia. Next base: position 6,721 of record DATDBL010000052.1, read on the forward strand.
CTCGCATTGGCGCCGTGTGCTCGGTGGCTACACATTGCTCGATGTCGCGCACAAGGTCGTCGGGGTCGGCAGCGTCGGCCTGCGGGCCTACGTCGCGCTGCTGGAGGGGTCGTCGGCGGAGGACGTGGTGTTCCTGCAGATGAAGCAGGCGCGGCGCTCGGTGCTCGCGCGCTTCGTGCACGGCGATTCGGCCTGGCACGCGCACCAGGGCCAGCGGGTCGTCGAGTACCAGCAGGCGCTGCAGACGGTGAGCGATCCGCTGCTCGGCTGGGCGACGGTCGATGGGCTGCAGTTCTACGTGCGCCAGTTCCGCAACATGAAGGGCACGATCCCGCTCGACACGATGGACGCGGACACGCTAACCGACTACGCGGGCGTCGTCGGTGCGCTCCTGGCC
>DATDBL010000053.1:0-9943 GCA_036524855.1 Aldersonia sp.
AGCTACCTGAACGGGCGCGGTCAGATGGTCGGCAAACTGTTCGACCGATTCACCGTCGCCGACGGGCAGGGCGAGGAGTTCGACATCGGGGAACTCACCACCTACCTCAACGACGCCGTCCTGCTCGCGCCGTCGATGCTGCTCGAGCCGCACGTCGCCTGGGAGGAGGTGGACGACGCGAGTTTCATCGTCGCGCTCACCGACTCGGGACGCACGGTCAGCGCACGTGTCGATGTCGACGAACGGGGAGCCCCAATGGGATTCGTGTCCTCCGACCGGTTCGCGGACCTGCCGGGCGGGCCGGTCCGCGCGCCGTGGCGCACCCCGGTCGAGTCGTGGGGCACGAGCGGGGACCGGCCGATCCCGGGAAGGGTGTCGGCGATCTGGGAGCTGCCCGACGGACCGATGACCTACGTCGAGGGGCGCCTGCACGACATTCGCTTCGACGCTCGGTAGCGCGTCCGTGAGGAGTCGCTACAGTGAGTTCGAACGGTCATTCACCGGGCGACAGATGCAGTACGTCGACGCTCAGCCGCGACTGATCCTTACCGCCCTGGGCGGTCCGCGCCCGTAACCTCCGCGCCCGGTGCGCCGCGTTCCGGCCCGCCCGCTGACGCCGCGCACCCTTTGCACGCGTCGCGCAGGGTGCAACGCGCGCGGTGCGTATACAAGGCGCGCGGCCTCGGCAACGCCGAACGCGATCCCTGTTGCGGAAGCGACAATCGGCCGGCGAACCGGCACCGGGCGTCGCCAACACCTCTCCACCCCGCATCGCCCCAGCTCAGGGTCCGTGAGTGGTTGATGAGTCCAGGCACTCTTCAATCACTCACGGGTCGGGCGCCCAATGTGACTCTTGACACAACGTCCAAAATGAGTGACTCTTACTCCTGCATGAATGAATAGTCATTCAACAACGTGAGCGGTTGCTCACGCCGCTGATCGCCGACATTCCCCGAATCGGAGCTCCCATGGCCTCTCCCTCGACGACGTCGAACTCGACCTGGTCCAGCGCCCGGCACCGCCGCTCGGTGCTCTGGGTCGTCACGATCGCGACGCTTGCCATCCTCTTCGACGGATACGACCTGGTCGTCTACGGCACCATCCTGCCGGTGCTGATGAACGACCCCGGCCAGCTCGGTGAGCTGTCGGCGCAGCAGGCCGGCATGCTCGGCTCCTATGCCCTGATCGGCGTCATGGTCGGTGCGCTGATCACCGGCGCGATCGGCGACCACATCGGCCGACGCAAGGCGATGCTGATCAACGTCGCCTGGTTCTCGGTCGGCATGGCGCTGGCCGCGACCTCGACCTCCCTCGGATCCTTCGGCTTCATGCGCTTCCTCACCGGCATCGGCATCGGCGGCCTGCTCGCCACTGTCGGCGCGATGATCGCCGAGTTCGCCCCCGCAGGGAAGCGCAATCTCTACAACGCCATCGTCTACAGCGGGTTCCCGGTCGGCGGCATCGTCGCCTCGGTGGTCGCAATCGTCGCGCGTGACCAGATCGGGTGGCGCGGACTGTTCTGGATCGGCGCGCTTCCGATCATCACGCTGTTCCCCCTCGCGCTCGCCAAGCTCCCCGAATCGCCGCGCTGGCTGATTTCACGTGGCCGTGCGGACGCCGCCCGCGCCGTCTCGGAGAAGACGGGCATCCCGCTGCCTTCCGCCGCAGACCTCGCCGTCGAGCGTTCGACCGACAAGGTGGGCTACGCCGCGCTGGCCACCCGTCGCTACGCGCTGGGTACCGCCCTGCTCGGCATCATGAGCTTCACCGGCCTCATGCTCACCTACGGCCTCACCACCTGGCTGCCGAAGATCATGGAGAACGCCGGCTACAACACCAAGGGCTCGCTGTGGTTCCTGGTGGTCCTCAACGGTGGCGCGGTCTTGGGCACGCTGTTCGCCTCCCGCCTGGCCGATCTCAGCGGTCCGCAGCGCGTGGTGGCCTCGACGTTCGCCCTCGCCGCCCTGGCCCTCGTGCTGTTCACCATGGACTTCCCGCTGCCGGTGCTGCTCGCCCTGGTCGCGGTCGCCGGCATAGGCACCATCGGCACGCAGGTGCTGATCTATGGGTTCGTGGCCAACTACTACGCCACCGCGGCCCGCGCCGCCGGCGTGGCATGGTGCGCCGGGTTCGGGCGCCTCGGCGGCATCTTCGGCCCGCTGATCGGCGGCCTGCTCCTCGGCGCCGGCATCGGCAGCGACGTCACCTTCTACATCTTCGCCGGCGTCGCCCTGGTCGGCATGACGGTAACCTTCCTGGTCCCCCACGCCCGCCACGGCGCGAGTGCGGCGGCACTGCCCGAGCGCACGACGGCGGTCGTGACACGCTGACCCGGGTGTGTCGCCGCATCTGCGAACCGGCGTGCAGGGACTCTTGGCCCCTGGTTCCGGGCAGATCTACCCTCCCTCGCATCGCCGGGTACGGAGGATCGTTGCAGCCAGGACCCGGATAGCCCAGGAGGGCTCTCATGAAGCGGCTGTCAATCCTGGCTGTGACCTTGCTGGTGATCGCAGCGGCGACCGTGGGTGTGCTCGCGTGGGGGAATCGAGACACCGACACGTACGCGAGGATGCACCCGGGGATGATGGCGCCCGGCTCCGGTAGTGCACCCGAATGGTGGGACGACTCCTGGAACTCGATGATGGGTTGGGCCGGCGTGAAAAGCGAGCCCGAGTTCCTGGCCGAGATGGTGGCCCACCATCAGGAGGCGGTCACCGCGGCGCGTGAACTGACCCGGTCCGACCGGCAAGAGATGCAGGCATTCGGTGAGTCGATCGTGCAGATCCAATCCGCGCAGATCCAACAGATGCAGGCATGGCTCCGAGACTGGTGTACCCGAAACAGCCGTCGTCCGTCGACTACCGGCCGATGATGCGCGATCTGTCGGGCTTGTCCGGCGACCCGCTCGACCGGGCATTCCTGCAGGATATGCTCGGCCACCACATGATCGCTGTCATGATGTCCCAGCATCTGCTGTGGCAGGGCACGAACCACAACGAGGTAGGGGACTTGGCCCAGTCGATTCGGGACGACCAGCACACCGAGATCGTCCAGATGAGGCGCTGGCTGGCGCAGTGGTTCGACGCCGAATCCAGTGGCGTCATCGGTTGGGGCATGTTGTCGGGCCGGGGCCCAGGCTCGGGATGCTCCGGCATGGGATGGTGATGCTGGTGCTCCGGCCACGCCGCTACGAGATGGCCTCCTGACCACTCTTCGTGAGCCCCAGCCGGCGGTAGCGCGCCGCCCGCGCGGCGGCGCGGTCCGCGCCCGACATCGCCACCAGCAGGTCGAGTTCGCCCGCGATCGCCGACACCATCCGGACCGCGAAATCATCGGGTTCGGCTGCCGCGTCCGGATATTCGGGCACGAGCTCGTCGACGACGCCGTCGGCGAGCAGGTCGACCGCTCGAATACGCTGATCCGCCGCGAGTTGCGCGGCATGGTCGGTGTCGCGGTACACGATCGCGCTCGCCCCCTCGGGCGGCAGCGGTGCGAGCCAGGCGTGCTGCGCGGCGATCACCCGGTCCGCCGGCAGCAGCGCGAGCGCCCCGCCGCCGGTGCCCTGGCCCAGCAGCACCGCCACGGTCGGGGTATCGAGCAGCACCAGATCCGCGATGCATCGGGCGATTTCGGGTGCCAGCCCGCGTTCCTCCGCTTCCCGCGACAGCGACGCGCCGAACGTGTCGATTACCAGCACCAGCGGCAGCCGCAGTTCCGCCGCCAGCCGCATGCTGCGCCGTGCCTCGCGCAGCGCCGCCGGGCCCATGGTCCGTTCCGGCGACTGACCGGTCCGGTCGTGCCCGAACAGCACACACGGCTGCCCGCGCAGCCGCGCCAGCGCGTGCAGCACGGTGCGGTCGGCCTCACCGGAACCGGTGCCGCTCAACGGCACCCGCTCGGTGGCGTGCCGCAGCAACTGCCGGATGCCGGGCCGGTCCGGGCGGCGTGAGCGCAGCACCGAGTCCCACGCGTCGCCGGGTACAACCACCGTCGATCGGTCCGGGCTCGACGGGTGCGGCTTGCGTTCACCGCTCATCACGACCAGCGCCCGGTGCACCAATCGCCGCAGGTGCCGCAACTCGACGACGCCGTCGATGACGCCGTTGTGATACAGGTTCTCCGCGGTCTGCACGTTCGGCGGGAACGGCTCGCCGTAGAGCGCCTCGTACACGCGCGGGCCGAGGAACCCGATCAGAGCGCCCGGTTCGGCGACGGTGAGATGGCCGAGTGAACCCCACGAGGCGAACACCCCGCCCATCGTGGGGCTGCGCAGGTAGACGAGGTAGGGCAATCCGCGCGCCTTGTGCACGCCGACCGCCGCCGCGATCTTCACCATCTGCACGAACGCGACGGTGCCCTCCTGCATCCGCGTGCCGCCCGACGTCGGCGACGCCAGCAGCGGCAGGCCCTCGGCGGTGGCCCGTTCGACCGCGGACACGACGCGCTCGGCGGCGGCCACCCCGATCGAGCCGGCGAGGAACGCGAACTCGCCCACGACCACCGCCACCCGCCGACCCCGCAGGGTGCCCTCCCCGGTGAGCACGGCCTCGTCGGTGCCGGCCTTCGCCGCCGCCCGGTCGAGGTCGGCGCGATACTGCGGATCCGGGGCGACGTCGATCGGCTCGGCGTCCCAACTCCGGAAGCTGCCCTCGTCCAGGACGGCGGCCAGCATCTGCCGGGCCGTGGTGCGCTTCGCTGCGGCGGTCACGGCCCGAGGGTATCTCCCCCGAACGGGGGGCGCGTGCGCGATTCGCGCGCGTTAGGGTGAGCGTCGACTCGAGCGAAGAGGACATACGGGTGAGCAACGACGCACAGACTTCCAGCGCTTACGAGACCGCGTTCCGCACGAGCGTGGACGATCCCGAAGGCTTCTGGCTGGCCGCCGCCGAGGCCGTCAGCTGGGACGTCGCGCCGACGCGGGCCCTCGACGACTCGGGCGCCCCGATCTATCGCTGGTTCCCGGACGCGCGGCTCAACACCTGCGTCAACGCGCTGGATCGGCACGTCGCCGCCGGCGGGGGCGACCGGGCCGCACTGATCTACGACTCCGCGATGACCGGCACAGTCCGCACCTACAGCTACGCCGAACTGCTCGACGAGGTCGCGACCTTCGCCGGTGTGCTCGCCGGCCAGGGCGTCGGGGTCGGCGACCGGGTGATCGTCTACGCGCCGATGATCCCGGAGTCGGTGATCGCGATGCTGGCCTGCGCGCGCCTGGGCGCGATCCATTCCGTGGTGTTCGGCGGCTTCGCCGCGAAGGAACTCGCGACCCGCATCGACGACGCCGAACCCGCCGTGATCGTCACCGCGTCCGGCGGTCTCGAACCGGGCCGCGCGATCGGCTACCTGCCGATCGTGGCGAACGCACTGGAGCTGATCGAGACGGCGGGGCCGCGCGCGGTGATCGTCAAGCAGCGCGAGCAGATCCCGGGCTCGGCGGCCGACCACGCGGGCGGCAACGTCGCGTGGCTGGACTGGGACGAACTGGCAGCCGCCGCGACACCCGCGGAACCGGTGTCGGTGGCGGCGACCGATCCGCTCTACATCCTCTACACCTCCGGCACCACCGGTAAGCCGAAGGGCGTCGTCCGCGACAACGGTGGGCACGCGGTCGCGCTGACCTGGTCGATGCGCAACATCTACGACGTCGGCGCCGGTCAGGTCATGTGGGCCGCCTCCGACGTCGGCTGGGTCGTCGGGCACTCCTACATCGTCTACGCTCCCCTGCTCGTCGGGGCGACCACGGTGCTCTACGAGGGCAAACCGGTCGGCACACCGGACGCGGGCGCCTTCTGGCGGGTCGTCCAACAGCACGGCGTGCGCGCGTTGTTCACCGCACCGACCGCGCTGCGCGCGATCAAGAAGGTCGACCCGGAGGCGTCGCTGCTCGCCGACTACGACACCTCCGCCATGCAGACCCTGTTCGTTGCCGGCGAGCGCCTCGACCCCGATACCTACGAGTGGGCGTCGGGGGTGCTGCACCGTCCCGTCGTCGACCATTGGTGGCAGACCGAGACCGGCTGGCCCATCTGCGCGAATCTGCGTGGGCTGGAACCGATGCCGATCAAGTCGGGTTCGCCGAGCGTGCCGGTGCCCGGGTACCGGCTCGACGTGCTCGACGGCGAGGGCAAGCCGGTCCCCGCCGGCACCGAGGGCAACATCGTGCTCGCGCTGCCGCTGCCACCTGGCACGCTGGCCGGTCTGTGGCGCGACGAGGAGCGCCTCGTCCGGTCCTACCTGTCCACGTTCGCCGGCCACTACCTGACCGGCGACTCGGGATACGTCGACGAGGACGGCTACCTGTACGTGCTCGGTCGCAGCGACGACGTCATCAACGTTGCCGGGCACCGGCTTTCGACCGGCGGCATGGAGGCGGTGCTGGCCGGCCATCCGGCGATCGCGGAGTGCGCGGTGATCGGTATCGCCGACGAACTCAAGGGCCAGCGGCCCAGTGGGTACGTCGTGCTCAAGGCAGGCGTCGAGATCGAGCCCGACCAGTTGCGCGCCGAACTAGTGGCGCGGGTGCGCGACGAGATCGGGGCGGTCGCGACGTTCCGGGACGTCACCGTCGTCGCCGCGCTGCCGAAGACCCGATCCGGGAAGATCCTGCGCAAGACGATGCGCCAGATCGTCGGCGGCGAGGACTACCCGGTGCCATCCACCATCGAAGACCCCGCGGTGCTCGACGCCCTCGCCGAGCAGATCGGACCGCCGAAGTAAACGACTACGCTCGGTCGGGTCCGATCCGTTCGCACCCGAAGGAGCACGGCGATGCCCTCTCGACTCAACCCGTACATCTCGTTTCGCGACAACGCGCGCGAGGCGCTCGAGTTCTATCAGTCGGTTCTCGGCGGCGACCTGTCGATCTCGACGTTCGGCGAGTACGGCGACAAGTCGGCGCCGAATGCGAACCAGGTCATGCACGGCCAACTCGAGACGCCGGCGGGCTACACCCTGATGTGCGCGGACACGCCCGAGGAGATGTCCTACGAACCCGGCAAGAATATCGCGGTCAGCATCAGCGGCGACGACACCGAGCAGCTGCGTGGCTACTTCGCAGCGCTGTCCGAGGGCGGGGCGGTGACTGTGCCGTTGGAGAAGCAGATGTGGGGCGACGAGTTCGGGATGCTGATCGACCGCTTCGGGATCGGGTGGTTGGTGAACATCGGCCAGCCACAATGACCCCATGACCAACCTGCGCGGAAAGGTCGCGGTCGTTGCCGGCGCCACCCGCGGCGCCGGACGGGGCATCGCAGCGGGCCTCGGCGAATCGGGCGCAATCGTGATCTGCACCGGCCGCAGCAGCGTGCACGGCAACGCCCGCTCCGACTACGACCGCCCGGAGACCATCGAGGAGACCGCCGACCTCGTCACCGCCCTCGGCGGGCACGGCGTCGCGGTCGTCACCGACCACCTCGAATCCGAGAAGGTCGCCGCCCTGGCGACGCGGATCCGCGACGCGTACGGCGCCATCGACGTGCTCGTCAACGACATCTGGGGCGCCGAGGTGCTCAAGGGTGAGCCCCCGCAGTGGAACACCCCGATCTGGCGGCACGACCTCGACAAAGGCATGCGCATCCTGCGCCTCGGCATCGACACCCACCTCATCACGTCGCACCACCTGCTCCCGCTGCTGATCGAGCGGCCCGGCGGACTGCTGGTCGAGGTCACCGACGGCACGGCTGCGTACAACGCCGAGAACTACCGGATCTCCGTCTATTACGATCTGGTCAAGACGGCCGTCAATCGGCTCGCGTTCAGCCAGGGCCACGAACTCGCCCCGCACGGTGGCACCGCCGTCGCGGTCACGCCGGGATGGCTGCGCTCGGAGATCATGCTCGACCATTTCGGCGTGCGCGAGGACAACTGGCGCGACGCCCTCGACCCACAACGTGGCGACGGTCCGGTCGCGCCACCCGGATTCGCCGAGTCGGAGACGCCGCGCCTCGTCGGCCGAGCCATCGCAGCACTGGCCGCCGACCCCGACCGCGCCCGCTGGAACCAGCGCTCGGTCAGCACGGGAGAACTCGCCCGCGAGTACGGGTGCACCGACCTCGACGGGCGACAACCCGACGCCTGGGCGAATATGTAGCTAACCTGTCACCCGACAGCGTTTCCACTCCCCCGAAGAGGCGATCGACGACCGACGGCCCCGGTTCGCGACTCGTCACCGAGCGTGGTGTCGATCGAGTCGAAACCCGAGGTAGCTGCTCGCGCCACTGCCGTGCTCGCGGACGCCGGCGTGACCAACGTGCAGGTCCGTGCGGGTGACGGCGGCGACCCGGAGATAGTGCGTGGGGTCTTCGACCGGCTGATCGCGACCGTGGGGTGTGCCACCGTGCCGTCGACGTGGTGGGGAACTGCCTCACCGGCGACGGTGTCGCGGTTGTTCCGCTTCGCCACGGCGAAGCGCATCCCCTGTGCCGACTCAGGAAGGGGCCCGAGCCGGGTCACTGGCACGGTGCATTCACGACCGCCGCGAACTTCATGCTCGCCGACGGCGACGCTCTGCACCGGCCACGCGGCGGTGCGCACCGCGTGCACCTGACCGATGGGCAGCACCTGCTCGACACCGGTCTCGGGTGTCAACCCAGCCAGGCGTGGGCCGTCGACGTCTTCCTCGCACTCCAAGCCCCACATCTCCAGCGCATCGCGGTCAGGACCGGCGGGCCGACCCCACAGATGCATGATGGTTGTGGCCTCGCGGACCGGCACGGCAACATCGCCCTGGTGTCCTGGGCCGCCTGATCGCCACCCCCCGGGCAGACAGTCCCGCGGTGCGTGAACTCGCCAGCTACCTCACCACATAGAAGAACCTGGGATACCTCTCCATCGGTCGCTACGACATCGAGATCCTCCCCACAGCATCACCGGCATCCCGACGCGACAACTGGACGGGGTCGGTGGACACAACCCGATCGTCACGCACCCGGATCATCACACTCCGCTCGCAACCGAAGAAACCGATAGTGGATCCGCTTACGCGACTGAAACTGTCGCGCTCACGGACCGGCTTACGGAACTCCGCGTGGGCGCAATGCGAGTCGCAACTCCCTCAGCTGGCCCGATGGACCGCCTCGTCGAGCACGCGACGCACCCAATCTGAGCGAGACGCTCCGGCACGCTTAGCGGCTTCGCTGACCGCCTCATCGAGCTCGCGCGGCAGGCGAACACGCAGCAGCGGAGACTCTCCCGCCGTCGAAAGTGACGGACGTCCTCGGCTGCGAACCTGCTCGATGGCGTCTTCGACCGCCGCGTCGACGTACGCGTCATCGATCACCCGCTGCTGGCTGTCGCGCAGTTCCTCATCGTCGGGCAAATCCTGTCCGAGCCGGTAGCCTGCGTCCTCATTCATCTCATCGCCTCCGCAACTCGGTCGGCATGACGTGGATCACGACGACGGCCTCGTCGAGGTCCAGGGCCACAATCTCCAATTCGACGCCGCGGTCGTCGTTGCCGATCCAGACGAGTCGCGCGTCCGCTGTCGCGGTGGCGTCGACACACTCGGGCTCGACGGAGTTGATCACGTGCATCGCGTGGGCCTTGCCAATCCGGTGGCGTCGGGCGGAGCGGTACCACCGAAGTTCTCGGTCCACACTCTTATTGTGGCACAGAAACGTTCCAGATGCCGCCGCTGTCCGTTGTGGATCGTTGATCGGAGAGACGAGCGCTGCATTTCACGGGCCGGTCAGTCGGGTGAGATTACCTCGAGTGTTGGCAATAGGTGCAGATAGCGAGGTCGGTCGCGGGTAAGCAATGCGCGCCCGCTCGTCGCGGCGTGAGCGGCGATGTAGAAGTCGGGCAACGGTGAGCGGCGCGCTCCGCCGCTGCGGCGGTACTGCAGGAAGCAACGTCCGGCGAGAAATGCCGCCTCCCAGGGTAGGTCCTCGCGTTCGATGCTGTCGGGCAGTGCCTCGTCGAGATCCTCGATCCGATCGAACCC
>DATDBL010000054.1:0-8843 GCA_036524855.1 Aldersonia sp.
CCGCATTGAAAGCCGCCCGCGAAGCGAAGGGCATGTCCGTGGTCGATGTCGCCCGGGTCGCCGACGTCGCGGTGTCGGCGTTGCGCGCCTGGGAACGCGGGGACCGAGGCCCGCAGGTGGACCGGCTCGCGGCGGTTGCGCAGGTGTTGGATGTTCCGATGAACACGCTGGTCGACCTCGATCCGGTGCGGTGCACGCTCGTGGATCTGCGGATCCTCACTGGTCGCACCCAGAACGAGCTGGCGCGCTCGCTCGGGATGAGTACGACCGCTCTCGGGTCGCTCGAGCGTGCCGAGGTTCGGTTGACCGACGAGCGGGCGGGTCGGCTCGCGGGTCAGCTGGGTGTCGACGTCGACGCGGTGCGCCGCGCCTACACCAACGCCAAGCGCAGGGCGCCGGGGACACCTGCCTGACGGTCGAGACCGCTCTCTCGTGTGCGTGGAGAGCCGGCGTGGGTGTGTGGACGGCGGTCGGTCCGGGGAGATCACGACACGCATCCCGCACCCCCGATCGTGACAGGGTTCGGGCATCCCCACCCGTGGGCTGTCACTTCCGATTGCAATTCGATCAAAAGTAAAACACTAGGGTGTGGCGCGCAACACGACGCGGCGGTGGCATGCTGGCGCGCATGAGTGATTCTCAACCGCACGTGGTGTGCGGTGATCGCCGGCGATCGCACCTCGAGGTCCACGATCGCGCCAACCGGTTGGCCGCCGCGATCCGCGAATCCGGCATCGGGCGTGGAGAGCGTGTGGGGATGGTGCTCCGCAACGACATCGAGTTCCTGGAGGTGTCGTTGGCCGCCGCCGCGTGCGGCGCCAACCCGGTCCCGATCAACTGGCATTGGCGTGAGCGGGAGATCGCGCACGTTCTCTGCGACAGCGGTGCTCGACTGGTGTTCGCGCACTCCCCGCACGTGCCCGACGTCGAGGCCGCACTCGTCAGCATCGGGGGCGGTGGGACGGTGGTCGAGGTGCCGATGCTGCAGGCTCACACGAACCCGGCTGCTGTCACGGGTCGGCACGAGACACTCGACGACTGGATCTCGCGCGCATCCGAGCCGCTCCCCTATCAGGAAGGTGCGATTGCCGACTCGATGGGGATGATCTACACCTCCGGCACCACCGGGCGGCCCAAGGGTGTTCTCCGCGATCGGATGACCACGCAGCAGTTGCTTTCCATCGCCGCCGGCACGGCGCAGCGGATGGGGCTGCGCCCGGGCGGGACGATGATGGTTGCCGGGCCGCTGTATCACACCAGCCCGAACGCACTGGCCCTGCTCGCACTGCGGATGGGCACCGACATCGTCGTGATGCCCCGGTTCGATCCTCGCGACTTCCTCACCCTTGTCGAACAGCACCGGGTCGAGCAGGTCAAGGTCGTGCCGACGATGCTGTCACGGCTGCTTTCCCTCACCGCCGCGGTGCGGGCGAACTACGACGTGTCGAGCCTGACCCATGTGATTCACTCCGCGGCCCCCTGTCCCCCGGCCGTGAAACGCGCTGCGATCGACTGGTTCGGCGATGCGGTGATCGAGTTCTTCGGATGCACCGAGGCCGGCACCATCACCTGGATCACCGCCGGCGAATGGTTACGTCGACCCGGCAGCGTCGGGCGCCCCGTCGACGGAGCGCGAGTCGAGATCCGCGACAGCACCGGCCGCGAGTGCGCGCCGGACGAGATCGGGCAGGTGTGGGTGCGGGGAGCCGACTACTGGCCACGATTCCACTACGTCAACACGCCCTCCGAGAATGGCGGCGACGATCTCGTGCATGTCGGGGACCTGGGATACGTCGACGCGGAGGGTTACCTGTGGCTCACCGGCCGCAGCAGCGAAGTCGTCATCTCCGGTGGAGTGAACATCTACCCCGCGGAGATCGAGAACGTCATCGCCGAACACGCCGGTGTCGAGGACGTCGCAGTGTTCGGTGTCGCGGACGAGGACCTCGGCCAGAAACCGGTCGCGCATGTCGTGCTGCGCCCCCACGCGGTGGGCACGACCGGGGACGATATCCGGGCCTACCTCGACGGCAAGCTCGCGCGCTACAAGGTCCCCGCCGTCGTCGAGGTCGTCGACGAACTTCCGCGTGAGGACACCGGGAAGGTGTTCAAAGCCAAGCTCGTCGCCCTCCACGACAGCGCCGTGCGCCATTAATTCGTTGAGTATGTCGTAGTGAATTGGGTTTATGGCCGGGGTTCAGGGGTCTGACCTGGGGTTGAGCATCGAGTCGGGTCGTGGCGAGGGCAGTCCTCGGTTTGTCGGGAGCCCGCGGATTCGCCGCGAGAACGTGGTGATGCGAGAACCGAGTCGCGTCCGGGATGGGGTCGGTCCGGCCGTTATGCCGGAGCCTGGGTGAGGGTGATTCCGTCGAGGTACACCGCCACGTCGGACGGAAGCACGTCGATCACCTGCAAGTAGCTGGCGTCGTCGGCGGACCCGTAGTCGATCACGTTGTCGTAGTTGTTCGCCGAGCACGGGATCGCGGAGCAACGGATCCACATCCCGAACGTCTCACCGCCGGACAGCGTCACCTGATAGCGCCCGGCAGGGATCGACGCACGTGCGCCCTGACTCGGGGTGTCGCCGACGCTGTACACCCCGGATCCACCGAAACGCCGAGGAGCCGGCGCAACCGGCGTGGTTGGCGCCGCCGCCGCGGTGCTGGTGGTGGTCGTGGGGCGTCGCGAGAGCCGCCTCACGCCTTGTCGAGTTCAGCGTCACGGGCCGCGGCTTGCTGCGCCGCTTCCGAGCCCGGGCCGCGGCCGCGCGGTATGTGTCGACCTTGGGCATCCTGCGCCGCGACCTCACGCTGCAGGTCGTCAACGCGGGCACTTCCGAGGACATAGCCGGCGATGCCGGCACCGACGATCAGCGCGACACAGCGGCCGCGATCGCCTGAGTCCGACGCCGCGAGCGCTGGGCCTCGACCAGCTCGCTGTCGTCGACGTCGTCTGCGGTGTCCGCGAACTCTGCCGGCAGGTAGCCGTCCCCCGATGACTCGACGCGTGATCGGCGCATCCCGGACATTTCGTTACGTCGGCGCGAGTCGGCGGCGAGCTCGAGCATGCTCACGCGGGGGAATCAGCCCAGGCGCATATCCTGCGTGCGGCGTCTGCGGTCGTAGGCTCGCGCCTCGCGGACGACCGGCAACGCGAGCAACGCGATGCCGCCGATACCCAGGACGACGGCGAGGCAGCCCAGCGTCACGCTGACCGGTGACTGCGCGGCGAGCTGCACGTCGGCGACGTAGCGCAGCAGCGCCCCGACGATCTTCCAGGAAGCCCAGATCACTCCGACCACACATCCGGACAATGTCACCAGGCGCAGCCGTCCCAGATCCGAGCGCCACAGCACGACGGCGAGGGTCGCCATCGGTGTACCCAGCCATAGCGCGAACAGGAGTTCGTAGACCAGGACCCCGGGCAGATAGCCGTAGGCGTTCAGAAAGTCGTCCGACGGTTCGCGGGCCGATGCCAGGCACACCGGAATCGTGATCACGCTCGCGGCCGCGGCGGCGGCTATCGCGACGATCCAGCGCACCGGGCGGCTGCCGGTACCGTCGGGGTGCTGATCTCGTAATACCGTCGACAGCACGGCCAGCATCGCGGCGCCGCCGGCGATCGCCCAGTACGCCCCCTGGATGCGTGCGCTGTGCGGAATCGGTTCCCGCACACCGTGTAGCGATAGAAGCGGCGCGAAGACGCTGAGGGTCATGGCGTTACCGAAGAGCGCGACTCCCATCACTGTCGTCACGATGTTGCGCCGTCTCAGGCCGATGTAGGCAACCCCCGCCCCGACGAGGGCGCCCAGCCACGCTATGTAGGTCACCACGACTGCCCCTTCGCCGTCCTCGTCGGTGTCTAGCCCGCGTAGAGCCCGAACGCCGACGCGAGTCGTCTGGTCCGGTCGTCGGAGACGACGCTCCCCGAGGGTGCTGCGGCGAGGCCGATGCGTTTCGCGAAGCGTTCCGCTTCATGCTCCCGCCGGCGCGCCAGCCACCCAGGCCAGCCGTCGCGGTACGCCGAGGAGGCGTCGCGTGCGGTGCACAGGTGACCTTCCAGCAGATGCCACGACTCGTGGCCGACGCAGTGCGCCGCGTAGTCGGGTGGCGCCGCAGCCGGGGAGAAGATCACGGCGGCGCCCGTCGTCCGGCAGCGGACACTCAGGCCCGTCATTCCGGTACCCGACGACAGCGACGGAACCCAGTGGACCGGCTTGCCGATCTCGCGGGCGACGTTCTCGACGAACGCCTCGATGACGAACGGGACGGGTACCAGTCTGCGGACGCGGTCGTTGATCAGCATCTCACGCTCACCCCACATGGTCGGACCCGCTTCGGGGATCGCGTGCGGCGCGCATGATCTCGTTCGCCTCGACCAGCACTCGCTGCAGCTCGCGGCGCCCCGCCGCGGTCAAGGCGGCGGAACGGAACCCCGAAATTTCGAGGCCGGTGGCTGCCAGCAGCTGCGCGAGATCCTCGTCGGCGGGCGCCTTGCCGCTGAAGTACGCCAGGGTTTCCCCGAAATACTCGCCGATGGCCTCCAATACCGGCACGTCGATCTTCTTCACCCGGCCGGTGCGGATCCGCCACACGTACTGCCGGTCGATCGTGTGGCCGACGACGGTCGTCACGTACCTGGCGACCTCCGCGTTCGCGGCGGGGTTCCCGTCGGGCCAGCGCCGCTGGAAGAGTTCGTCGACCTTCGCCGCGACCGGCGCGTTGCTGGATTCGGCAACCATTGCTCTGACTCCAACTCGTCGAGTCAGGGGCCCTATGTGCCCCCTGCTGCGTTCTGTGTCCTCGTTCTGTTCGCTGTACGGCCAACACTCCCCGGCCCCTGTCCGCGGGGGGTCAGCAGGCGGTCCCGACCCGCCCCCGGTCGTAACGCCGAGACTTCTGCGGCGCTTCGCGGCGGCGAGAGTCTCCCCGCAAAGTCTAGGAGAGCCCATGGACAGTTTCCGGTTCGACGATCCCGACTCCCCGTTCGATACGACCCGGTGGGATCTGCTGCGCTTGTGCCTCGACCGGAGGCTGCCGCGGTCTCGTGGACGGTTCGGCTACTCGGATCCACCCAGCGAGGCCACTCCCCCATCCGTGAAGAAGCCCTGCAATGCCGCGGTGAGCAAGTGCCCACGTGAGCGCGCCCCGAAGCGGCGGACTAGATCGTCGATGACATTGAAATCCTCGGGCCGCAGTCGAAACGTCGCCTGCGACATGTCACTGTCACGTGACGTTTTGGCCCGCACCCCTCGGGCTGCGAACAGTTCCCCACCGATCCGGCCACCCGGAAACAGCAACGTTTCCAGCTTCGCGGCCGAGTGCTCGATCGCCACGATGAACAAGTCACCGTTGGTCATCCCCGTCGCGGCGCGCGCAGCCGCGAGCTGCTCGAGGATGTCCTTCGGTAGCCGCACGCTCGACGGTCTCGGCGAATCGTCGCCGGCCGACTCCCCCACCTCCGGCGCAGGCGGCGGCAGCGGTGGCGAGGTGATCGCCTGCTGGTGGCTCTCGACGAACTCGCGCGCGCCCGGTGTTCGAAAAGACGACGCCACGCTCGGGCGCCGGTCCTGCGGTGATCTGGTCACGATCCCCTCTTCCGGTATTCCTGGACTGGCCACCTCCCCCAGGACTCAGCAGACGCAGACCCCGAAACGGGACCCCGAGGACCGAGCCTGCGAGCAGACGGCGTGAACACTCCCCGTATGTATAACGCGCCACCAGGAGCGAACACACTCCCCCACGCCGACACCGAGCAAGTCGAGACGAGACCGTATAGAAGCGTATCTATCATCGGGAACGACTCGCAGGTATCCCCGAATCGACTTCACTCTGATATTGAGTTCAATCACGCTCCAAGCTGCGGTCAGACGCCATTCGATTGGTGACCATGGCGCCTCAACATCGTATACATGAAGTGTCGATGCGCTCTAAGATGAGTTGGCAATATGACATGCACTCTCAGATGGGACGCATGTGAGACGCCATTGGGATCGTCCTCATAGTGATTTCGCACTGACACTGGGAGGATGTGTATAGCGTTCTGATGTGTTCATAGGAGCGATTCGCCTGGTCTAGCTGTGCGTATCGATGCCGTATCGATTGTCTTTCGGTGTCCAGTCATGTGGACGTCGATGCGCGGTTGCATTGCTCCTGGTGCGCGACACACCCGTACATCAACTCGGTACGTGACAGCGTCGGGTATGGGTGTCATCATCTTGACCATGACGGCGCCGAATCTTCGAGCCGCGGCGGAACAGGAGACTGCCGCCGAATGGCTCGCTGACCTTCGATGGCACCGCGAGGCGTACAAGCAGAGCCGTTATCAGTGGGATCCCGTCGAACCTCTCCTCGCCGCCACCGAATTCACCCGCGGCCGTAACGAGTTCACCACGCTGCAGGATCTGAGGGAACTCGCCGGGCATCACCGTGCGGCCCTCGAAGTCACAGCAACGTGTCAGAACGCCCTCGGCGTCGCCCTCAAGGAAGCCCGAAAAGTTGTCTCCCCTCTCTCCTGGGAGCCTGTCGCCGAAGAACTCGACCTGACCGTGGTCGAGTGCTCATCCAGCGGATGGGCCGCAACATGGTCCGAGCCATGTCGCCACACCAACGCCCAAGTCGCGAACATCCAGCAGATGGTCGACAACACCTTCTACAACAACCCCCTGATACGCAGCTGGGAACTCGCCCAACTCTGGCTCTTCTACGTCGCCGCCAGCGACATCATCGAAGACGTGCTCGTCGACCTCGTTGTCGAACTCACCGACCGTCGACGACCACAGGACCTCGCCGACGCGATCGGGATGCGAACCCTCCCGGGCCTCGACCACCTCGTCGCAGAGCATCGATCACGGCGAGGCATCCCCGGAGACCAGCGACGCACCCCGCAGCAGTACCGCACCACCGTCTGAGCACCACTCACACCAACCTCGGGCCGCGACACCCCCTCTTACACGCGCGAGCCGCACGCCGCTCTCGTGCATCTCGGCCTGGACCACTCTCCCCACCTCCAATTCCTCCGCCAAAGGCGTGACCAACGGGTGCTCCAAGGGTCTGACACACCTGGCGTCACCTCCCGAGTCACACTCGTTCACCACACACACCAACCGACCACCCGCTCACGCGGATGTTCATGTTGATTGTCAGTAGGTTAATCACGTAGAGGTTCACGCGGGTCCCAATTCTGGTGCTCACGCGAGCGGTCATGTATGGGACGGTGTTTGGTGTTCCGCGGGCAATCATGAAGGTGGTTCTGCTAGTTGTCACGCGTGATGACACACATGGACCAATGGGGAATCGCACGCGTTTCGCACCATTTGTCACCCAGTCTGGTCATCCTCTTGGGTGCCACTCGTGACTGCCAATTGGTACTCCCATGGGTCGTGATGTGCGCCGTCATCGCTGATGACACGTGTGTAGTGATAGTTGGTCGCCAGCGCGGATTCCAGTGTGCGGCGATGGAGGCGTGCCAGCACGCCGCAACGTTGAACGCCACACACTCTCACCTTCGTCGCTATCAGCGTGTCGCCGCAGTTGGGTCCAGGTTGGCCCGCATACTTGCCGGCATGCGTTTTGTCCTGCGCTCCGCCCGGGCCACTGGGCCCCGTGCGCCGCTGCCGGTCTCACCAACCGCGGATGCTCGCCCACAAGGAGGCAACATGACCCCAACCCGTCGAGATAGGCGGCTTCGCCCTCTGTCGTTCGGCCTGACCAACGGGAAGGGGGGAGTAGGTAAGACCACGTCCGTCACCCACCTCGGTGCTCTCTTCGCAGCAGCCGGCTACCGCGTGCTGCTCTGCGACTTCGACCCACAGGGCAACTTGCGCAGCGATCTCGGCTACGCCACCCACGACGGCAGGGAACTCTTCGCCGCCCTCCTCACCGGGACCGAGCCGCCGATCATCAGCAACGTCGGCGGTCGGCCGAATCTCGACGTAGTGCCCGGCGGCCTAACGCTTTTCGACCTCGCGCCGATGATGATCGCTCGCCAGCAGACACAGCCCGGCTCACCTCGACTGAGCGACCTGATCCTGGCCTCGCTCCGACACGTGGCCGACAACTACGACATCATTATCTTCGATACACCCCCCGGAGATCTGGCGATCATCGACGCGGTGCTCGAACTCGTCGACGCGATCATCATCCCGGTCAAAGCCGACGATGCCAGCTTCGAAGGTGTCGAACTCATCGCCAAGAGATTCGCTCAAGCACGCGACGGCGGGGGCGGTCAGCCCGCTGTCAACCCAGGTCTACGCCTGGCCGGCGTCCTCTTGTTCGACATCAGCTCACGAGCCGAGAACCTCGCGCGAGTCGCCCGGGAGGCGGTCGAGGAGATCATCGGCGACACTGCGCCCGTGTTCCAACAACGGATCCGGCACCTGGAAACCGCCGCATACGACACCCGCAGATTCGGGTTGCTCGCGCACGAACTCGAGCAACACACCGATCACGCCAAGGCCGAGCGCCTCCGCGCGCTCAGGACAGGGGAGCGGGTCAACGATCTCCCGTTGGTGCGCACCGCCTCCGGGCTCGCCGAGGACTGGCAGAACCTCAGCAAGGAAGTCCTGCTCCGCCTCGCCGAACTCGACAGCGAGGAGATCCCCGCGTGAGCGATCGACCCATCACCACCCGTCAACGGCGAAGCGTCGCCGGCGCCTTCGCGAAGACACCCCCGAATCGCAGCGAAGGCCTCGCCGGCCTCATACCGCGCCGCAGCACCTCGACCGAACCGCTGGCCGCGCCAGACGAAGCGGGGCAGTCCGCAGCGGCCGCGGTGTCCACCGCCGAACGGCCCATCGTGCAACCGGTGACGAAACCCACGCCGGCGGGGGGGGGGGGGGGGGG
>DATDBL010000055.1:0-3192 GCA_036524855.1 Aldersonia sp.
ACCTGACGGATGTCGTCGTCGACCGGGCGGTCGAAGGCGTCGAGGATCTGCTGGGCGGCCAGCGCCGCGGTCAGCGACCCCTCGCGCACCCGGGATTCGACGTCGGCGCCGATCGCCTTTACGCGCGGATTGTCCCCGAGGCGGCGCAGCAGCTGCTCGTGCACCATCGTCCACGTCCAGTCGACCTTCTGACGGCGGCGGTTCTCCTCGAACTCACCGGCGTCGGAGAGCACCTTCCGGTGCTCGAGCACGGTGTTCCAGAACTCGTCGAGACCCGATCCCTCGAGCCCGCTCATGGTCAACACCGGCGGCTTCCACAACGCGTCGTGTGGGTGGATCAGCCGCAGCGCACCCCGAAGCTCGCGCGCCGCGATGCGTGCCTCGACGACGTGACTGCCGTCGGCCTTGTTGACCGCGACGAGGTCGGCAAGCTCGAGCACCCCCTTCTTGATCCCCTGTAGCTGGTCTCCGGTGCGGGCCAGGGTGAGGAAGCAGAAGACGTCGACCATGTTCGCGACCGTGACCTCGGACTGCCCGACACCGACGGTCTCGACGAGGATGACGTCGTACCCCGCCACCTCGAGCAGCAGGATTGTCTGCCGGGTCGCCTGCGCGACGCCACCCAGCGTGCCCGAGGTCGGCGACGGCCGGATGTAGGCGTTGCGCTCCACCGACAGGCGCGCCATCCGGGTCTTGTCGCCCAGGATCGAGCCGTGCGTGCGAGTGGACGACGGGTCGACGGCCAGCACCGCGACCTTGTGGCCTTTGTCGATCAGGTGCATACCGAGCGAGTCGATGAACGTCGACTTGCCGACCCCGGGGACGCCCGTGATGCCGACACGGTGCGAGCGGCCGGCGTCGGGCAGCAACGCAAGCAGCAGCCGCTGCGCCGCCTCACGGTGTTCGGTGCGCTTCGACTCGACGAGCGTGATCGCCTTGGCGAGCGCGGCGCGCTCGTTGCGCCGGATCGCCGCGGCGAGCGCGTCGACGTCGACCGCTGGCCGGGTCACGCTCCGGACGCGGCCAGGTCGTGCCCGAGTTGCTCGCCGATCTTCTCGAGCAACCCGATCGCGGCGTCGGCGATCACCGTGCCGGGCGGGAAGATCGCCGCCGCGCCCGCCGCGTACAGCTCGTCGAAGTCTCCGGGTGGGATGACACCGCCGACGACGACCATGATGTCGGGGCGGCCGACCTCGGCGAGTGCCGCGCGCAGGGCCGGCACCAGCGTCAGGTGTCCCGCCGCGAGCGAGGACACCCCGACCACGTGCACGTCGTTGTCGGCCGCCTGCTGGGCGACCTCCTCGGGCGTCTGGAACAGCGGGCCCACGTCGACGTCGAAGCCGATGTCGGCGAACGCCGTGGCGATGACCTTCTGGCCGCGGTCGTGGCCGTCCTGGCCCATCTTCGCGATCAGCACGCGGGGCTGACGCCCCTCCGCTTCGGCGAACCGCTCGACCAGCTCGGTCGCCCTGGTGATGTTGGTGACCTTGCCGGCCTCGTCGCGATACACGCCGGACAGCGTACGGATCTCTGCCTGGTGGCGCCCGAAAACCTTCTCCAGCGCGTCGGAGATCTCGCCGACGCTCGCCTTAGCCCGCGCGGCGTCGATGGCCAGCGCCAGCAGGTTGTTCGACATGCCCCCTTCGCCGGAGCCCGCCGCGCGGGTCAGCTCGGCCAGGGTGCGGTCCACCTCGGCCTGGTCGCGCTCGGCCCGCAGCCGTTCGAGCTTGTCGATTTGTTCCTTGCGCACCCGCGTGTTCTCTACCTTGAGCACCTCGATGTCATGATCGTCGGCGACCTGGTACTTGTTGATGCCGATCACCGTCTGCTGGCCGGTGTCGATGCGCGCCTGGGTGCGGGCAGCCGCCTCCTCGATGTGCAGCTTCGGGATACCGTCGCTGATCGCCTGCGCCATGCCGCCGTGGTCGGCGACCTCGGCGATGTGCGCGCGGGCCCGCTCGACGAGCTGGTGGGTCAGCCACTCGACGTAGTACGAACCGCCCCACGGATCGATCGGACGGGTGGTCCCCGATTCCTGCTGCAGCAGCAACTGGGTGTTGCGGGCGATGCGGGCCGAGAAGTCGGTCGGCAGCGCGAGCGCCTCGTCGAGGGCGTTGGTGTGCAGCGACTGGGTGTGCCCCTGGGTCGCGGCCATCGCCTCGACACAGGTGCGGGCGACGTTGTTGAACACGTCCTGCGCGGTCAGCGACCAGCCCGATGTCTGCGAATGTGTGCGCAGCGACAAGGATTTCGGACTCTTGGGGTCGAACTGCCCGACCAGCTCGCTCCACAGCAGCCGGCCCGCGCGCAGCTTGGCGACCTCCATGAAGAAGTTCATCCCGATTCCCCAGAAGAACGACAGCCGCGGGGCGAACTTGTCGATGCTCATCCCGGCATCGATGCCGGCCTTGAGGTACTCGACGCCGTCGGCGAGCGTGTAGGCCAGCTCGAGGTCGGCGGTGGCGCCGGCCTCCTGGATGTGGTAACCGGAGATCGAGATCGAGTTGAACTTCGGCATCCGCTCGCTGGTGAACGCGAAGATGTCGGAGATGATCCGCATCGACGGCTTCGGCGGATAGATGTATGTGTTGCGGACCATGAACTCCTTGAGGATGTCGTTCTGAATGGTCCCGGCCAACTGCTCGGGTGGCACACCCTGCTCCTCGGCGGCCACGACGTAGAGCGCGAGGACCGGCAGCACCGCGCCGTTCATCGTCATCGAGACGCTGACCTGGCCGAGCGGGATGTGGTCGAACAGCTGGCGCATGTCGAGGATCGAGTCGATCGCCACGCCCGCCATGCCGACGTCGCCCTGCACGCGGGGATGGTCGGAGTCGTAGCCGCGGTGGGTGGCGAGGTCGAACGCGACCGACAGCCCCTTCTGCCCGGCGGTGAGGTTGCGCCGGTAGAACGCGTTGGAGTCCGCCGCGGTGGAGAAGCCCGCGTACTGCCGGATCGTCCACGGCTGGTTGACGTACATGGTCGGGTACGGGCCCCGGATGAACGGCGCCTGTCCGGGCAGCGTGTCGACCGGGTACCCCGCCTCCGCGGCCGAGTCACGGTCGGCCTTGGTGTAGACGGGCGCGACGTCGATGCCCTCGGGGGTCGGCCACACCACCTGCTCGGCGGTGTAGTTGTTCGCCGCGGCGGCCGCGGCGACGTGGGCCTCGACGTCGGCTGCGGTCGGCGGGG
>DATDBL010000056.1:0-6307 GCA_036524855.1 Aldersonia sp.
ACGCCGTCGATCTGGGTGTCGCGCCACGCCATGAACGGAAACGCGTCGTTGCTGACGCCGAGGCCGGGGAAGGCGGCGCCGACGACCTCACGCGACTTGGGACCGACCACCGGGAAGGTGTGCCACTGCTCGGTGACCGACGTGAGGCGCACGTTCAGGTGTGGCCACTCGGTCTGCAGCCATTCCTCCATCCAGTCGAGGATGTGCGCCGCGCCGCCTGTGGTGGTGAACACCTGGAACCGGTCGGTCGCCAGGCGCATCACGGTGCCGTCGTCGATGACCATGCCGTCGACGCCGCACATCACGCCGTAGCGCACCATCCCGACCTTCAGGGTGCTCATCATGTTCGTGTAGAGCAGGTCGAGGAACTCGCCGGCGTCGGGGCCCTGCACGTCGATCTTGCCGAGGGTGGAGCCGTCGAGGATGCCGACGCCGCCGCGCACGGCCGCGCACTCGCGCAGCACCGCGGTCTCCATGTCCTCCCCGGGCAGCGGATAGTAGCGCGGGCGCTTCCATTGCCCGACGTCCTCGAACACCGCGCCGCGGGCGACGTGCCAATCGTGCACGGCCGTCACGCGTTCGGGGTCGAAGAGACGCCCGCGGCTCCGGCCGGCGAGCGCGGCGAACGCGACCGGGGTGTAGGGCGGACGGAACGTGGTGGTGCCCATCTCCTCGATCGGGGTGCCGAGCAGTTCGGCGACGATCCCGGAGGCGACGATCCCGGAGGTCTTGCCCTGATCGTGGGCGGTGCCGATCGTGGTGTAGCGCTTGATGTGTTCGATCGAGCGGATGCCCGCACCGATGGCACGGGCCAGATCGGCGACGGTCGCGTCGCGCTGGACGTCGACGAACTGGCGGTCCGCGCCGGTGGGGTCGGGCACCTGCCACAACACCAGCCCCGACGCGGCGTCGAGCACCGCGTCGGCCTCACCGGCGAAAGTGTCGGCGGCAACGGTGAATCCGAGTTCGCGCAGTGCTGCGGCGGCGGCCTCGCGGCCGTCGCGCAGGCAGCCCGGCAGGTCGAACACGCCGTTGGCCGAACCGGCGACGTGCACCCCGTCGAGGTGCTCGCCGGGCACGAACGCGCCCAACGCGTCGTCGTAGCGCAGGGTGCCGCGGGCCTGGCTGAACAGGTGCACCGCCGGGTTCCAGCCGCCGCTGACGAGCAGCACGTCGCAGGCCAGGGGGACCGGGGTGTCGGCGGGACGGGAGACGACGGCGTGGCTGATGCGTCCGTTGCCGCGGGTGCCGCTGACAACCGACCCGGCGCGCAGCGTGAGGTTGCGGGCGGCGCAGGCGTCGCGCAGATGCTGCGCGACGTCGTCGCGGGCGTCGACGATCGCGTTGATCCGCACCCCCGCGTCGTGCAGGTCGAACGCGGCGAGGTAGGCACTGTCGTTGGTGGTGAACACGACCGCCTGGTTGCCGACCTTCACGCCGTAGCGGTGCAGGAAGGTGCGTGCGCCGTGGGCGAGCATGATGCCGGGGCGGTCGTTGTCGGTGAACACGACCGGGCGCTCGTGCGCGCCGGCGGCGACGACGATGTGCCGGGCCCGGATCCGCCACACCCGCTGACGGCTGACCGCCGCGGGTGCCTCGACGCCGAGGTGGTCGGTGCGCCGCTGCAGGGCGAGCACGAACCCGTCGTCGTAGTGGCCGAACGCCGTGGTGCGCTGCAGGTGCAGCACCTCGGGGTAGGTGGCGAGTTCGGCGACCGTGTCGGTGACCCAGTCGAGCGCCGGTTGCCCGTCGATGATGTCGGTGCTGCCCAGTAGCGCCCCACCGGCCTCGCTCTGCTCGTCGAGCAGCACCACCCGCGCCCCGGCGCGGGCGGCGGTCAACGCGGCCGCGAGCCCGGCGGGACCGGCCCCGGCGACCAGCACGTCGGTGTGCACGTGCGTCGCATCGTATTTCGCGGTATCGGGAATGTCGGCGAGGCGGCCCTGCCCGGGGATGCCGCGCGCGGCGAGGCCGTCGAAGAGTTCGACGGTGGTGGCGAGCAGCATCGGCTCGGGGAAGGGCTCCTCGATCTGAACCAGGCCGCCGGTGTCCTCGGCCCACGCGGCGGTGATCCCGCGGGGACGACCCAGCTTGATGCTGGTGGTGACCTGGTGGATGCCGTTCGCGAGCAGGGCCGAGCCCAGCGTGTCGCCGGCGTGCCCGGTCAGTTCCCGGCCGTCGAAGGTGAAGGTGTGGGTGGTGTCGCGGTCGATGCGCCCACCCTGGCGGGTGCGGAATTCTGCGTTCACGAGATCGTCGGCCTCTGCTCGTCCATGCGGTACACGCGGTGGAATCGGTAGGTGGCGGTGTCACGGACGGCGTTGAACCAGCGCCGGCAGCCGGCGGCATGGCTCCACCGTTCCGCGAACGGGCCCTTGGGGTTGTCCCGGAAGAACACGTAGTGCGCCCATTGTTCGTCGGTCAGCGCCTGCGGATCCTCGGGGTAGACGACGTGTGCCTGGCCGCCGTAGTGGAACTCGGTTTCCTCGCGCGGACCGCACCACGGGCATTCGATGAGTTGCATTGTGGCTCCTGTCGTTCTGGGTGCGCGCTATCAGTGCGCGACGCCGGCGGCGCCGTGTTCGTCGACCAGCGCGCCGGTGACGAAGCGGTCCAGGCCGAATGGGGCGATGTAGGGGTGTGGTTCGTCGTGGGCGATGGTGTGCGCCAGGCACGATCCCAGGCCGGGTGTCGCCTTGAATCCGCCGGTGCCCCACCCCGCGTTGAGGTAGAGGTTCTCGTAGGGGGTGCGGCCCACGATCGGGGAGGCGTCGGGGCAGACGTCGACGATGCCGGCCCACGTGCGCAGCAGGTGCGCGCGGGCGAAGACCGGGAACAACTCGACGGCGGCCGCCATCTGGCGCTCGATGATGTGGAACGCGCCGCGTTGGCCGTAGCCGTTGTAGGAGTCGATGCCGGCGCCCATCACGAGTTCGCCCTTGTGTGCCTGGGAGACGTAGACGTGCACGGCATTCGACATCACGATCGTCGGGTGCACGGGCTCGAGCAGTTCGGACACCAGCGCCTGCAGCGGGTGGCTCTGCAACGGCGTCGCGATGCCGAGCATGTCGGTCAGGGTCGAGGTGTGCCCCGCCGCGCACAACGCGACCTGCCCGGCCGCGATGTCGCCGCGGGTGGTGCGCACCCCGGTCACCCGGTCACCGTCGGTGACGAACCCGGTCACCTCGCAGTTCTGGATGATGTCGATGCCGGCCTGATCGGCGCGGCGGGCGAATCCCCAGGCGACGTAGTCGTGCTTGGCGATTCCCGCGCGCGGCTGGTAGGTCGCGCCGAGAACGGGGTAGCGGATGTCGGCGGAGGTGTTCACCAGCGGGCACAGCTTCTTGACCTCGTCGGGGCCGACCCACTGCGCGTCGATGCCGTTGAGCTTGTTGGCCTCCACGCGCCGGACGCTGTCGCGGACGTCCTGCAGGCTGTGCGCGAGGTTGAGTACCCCGCGCTGGCTGAACAGGATCGGGTACTCGAGGTCCTCCTCGAGACCCTCCCACAGCTCGAGGGAGTGCTCGTAGATGCGGGCGCTCTCGTCCCACAGGTAGTTCGAGCGGATCAGGGTGGTGTTGCGGGCCATGTTTCCGCCGGCGAGCCAACCCCGCTCCAGCACGGCGACATTGGTGATGCCGTGGTTCTTGGCCAGGTAGTGCGCGGTCGCGAGACCGTGCCCGCCGCCGCCGACGATGACGACGTCGTAGGAGCGCTTCGGTTCCGGGTTGCGCCACAGGAAGTCCGGGTGCTCGGGCAGGTGCGCCCCGGGCGGCTGGTTCGGTGCTTGGGTCGTCACAGGTCCACCTCGTTGAGGTCGGGGTAGAGCGGGAAACGCTTGGCCAGGGCCTCGACCCGGCCGCGCAGCACGTCGAGGGCGTCGTCGTCGGTGTCGGGCCGCAATGCGAGGCTGATGACGTCGGCGACCTCGGCGAACGCGTCGAGGTCGAAGCCGCGGGTCGCCAGTGCCGGGGTGCCGATCCGCACGCCGGAGGAGATCATCGGCGGGCGCGGGTCGAATGGAACGGCGTTGCGGTTGACCGTGATTCCCACGCGGTGCAGCCGGTCCTCGGCCTGCTTGCCGTCGAGTTCGGAGTTGCGCAGGTCCACGAGCACCAGGTGCACGTCGGTGCCGCCGGACACCACGCTGATGCCCGCCGCGCGCGAATCCTCGGCCAGCAGGCGCTCGGCGAGGATTTTCGCACCGTCCAGGGTGCGCTGCTGGCGCTCCCGGAAGGCGGGCTCGGCGGCGAGCTTGAACGAGACTGCCTTGGCGGCGATCACGTGTTCGAGCGGGCCGCCCTGTTGGCCGGGGAACACCGAGGAGTTGAACTTCTTCGCCAGCGCCGCGTCGTTGGTGAGGATGATGCCGCCACGCGGCCCGCCGAGGGTCTTGTGCGTCGTGGAGGTGACCACGTGCGCGTGCGGGACGGGGGAGGGGTGCAACCCGGCGGCGACCAGTCCCGCGAAGTGGGCCATGTCCACCATCAGGTACGCGCCCACCGCGTCCGCGATCCGGCGGAACTCGGCGAAATCGAGCTGACGGGGATAAGCCGACCACCCGGCCAGGATCAGCTTCGGCCGGCGCTCGAGCGCGATCCGCTCGACCTCGGCCATGTCGATGCGGTGATCGCCCTCGCCGACGTGGTAGGCGGCGACGTCGTAGAGCTTGCCGGAGAAGTTCAGCCTCATCCCGTGCGTCAGGTGCCCGCCGTGCGCGAGGTCGAGACCGAGGATGGTGTCGCCCGGGGTCAACA
The DNA here is from genome assembly GCA_036524855.1 of Aldersonia sp. GTDB lineage: Bacteria > Actinomycetota > Actinomycetes > Mycobacteriales > Mycobacteriaceae > Aldersonia. The sequence continues at coordinate 4,758 of DATDBL010000056.1, forward strand.
GTGCCGCCATCGCCGCGGCGTTGGCCTGCGCGCCCGAATGCGGCTGCACGTTGGCGTATTTCGCGCCGAACAGTTCGGTGAGGCGGTCGATGGCGAGTTGCTCGACGACGTCGACGTGCTCGCAGCCGCCGTAGTAGCGCCGACCCGGGTAGCCCTCGGCGTACTTGTTGGTCAACACCGACCCCTGGGCCTGCATCACCGCGAGCGGGGCGAAGTTCTCGCTCGCGATCATCTCCAAAGTTCCCTGCTGGCGGTCCAACTCGGCCGCGATCGCACTGTGGACCGCGGGATCGAGTTCGGCCAGCGACTGGCCGAGAACGGGATTGGCAGCCACTGCGGGGCCAGCCGTGGCCGGTGAAACGGTGTCGAGAGTCATGATCGCCTTTCGTGACCGGTCAGTTGATTCCTTACTAATATATCAACTGTGGAATAGGCTACGATCAGAGTGCGGCCACGTCAAGAGCCCGCGGGTGGACAGAAAAGGGGGACGGTGATGACCTGGCGTATGCTGCGTCCTTCTCGTCCGTCGACACCGACGGCGACGGTGCAACCAACGCCGATCGCGCCTACGAGATCGCGCGCGAGCGCCTAAATGCCCTCGGGGGTCCCCTGACTGCGATGGGCGGTGGACTGGGGGGTCCCCTGATGCGCGAAAACGGGCGTCAGGGGACCCTTCAGTAGCGTTGCGAGGGTGACGGCAGCCCGGGGTCGCGCAACGAGTGTGGCGGCCACAACCGAGCACGCGACTGATATATCATTTTCGCGACAGCAGTGCGCGAAGGGATGAGGCCATGACAGTTCTTGGCGCTGAGGCGCTCGACGGCGATCCCGGGGCGATGTCGTTGGCCGATCGCGCCTACGTGGCCATCCGGGACAAGCTGATCATGCTCGACATCCGGCCGAACGAGGCGATCGTCGAGAGCGACCTGGCCGCACAGCTCGGGGTCGGGCGGACACCGGTGCGGGAGGCGCTCAAGCGGCTCGAAGCCGACCGCCTCGTCGTCTCGTTCCCGCGGCGCGGAACCTTCGCCACCGGCGTCGACGTGGCCGACCTGCGGCACATCTCGCAGATCCGCGTCCACCTCGAACCTGTCGCGGCCCGCACGGCCGCCGAGACGGCGTCGGCAACGATGCGGCAGGAGTTGCTCGAGCTGGCCGACCGAACCGAGGCGCTGGACGTGGCGGGCATCGAGCGCAACGAACTGATGCGGTGGGATCTGCGGGTGCACCGGGCGATCTACCGGGCCGCGGGCAATCCGCACCTCGAGGATGTCCTGGTCCGCTACGACAACCTCGCCACCCGGATCTTCTGCCTGTTTCTGGATCGGTTGCCGACCGTGGCACGCCACGTCGGCGAACACACCGAACTGCTGCGCACCATCGCCGCCGGCGACGCCGACAAGGCCGCCACGATCGCGCTCGCGCATGTCACCGGGTTCGAGGAGGCCGTCCGCGCGGTCGTGTAGCACGCGCTGCGAGACTTCACATGGGAGAGATGGCGCCCTCACCGCCTGACGAGAGCGCACTTACTGCCGCCGTTACTCGACGTT
>DATDBL010000057.1:0-20187 GCA_036524855.1 Aldersonia sp.
CACATGCTTACCGCCGAGGCCGGTGGGGTTCTCCCCCAGCGGGATTCGGGTGAAGCGCTCGTCGAGCACGCCGTAGATCTTGCAGTTGTCGTTGATCCGGGTGTCCTTGGCGGCGGCGTGGAAGACCAGCGGGCCGAGCCACTCGATCGCGGCGACCGGGTCGATGCCCTGCCAGAACAGGTGCGACGGGTCCATCTCCGCCCCCACGTTCGTCGCGCCGGTCTTCTCCACGAGGCGCTTGAGCGTGGGCGGGTTGAAGACCAGGTTTTGCGGGTGCATCTCGATGGCGACCTTGACGCCGTTCTCCCGGGCCAGCGCGTCGATCTCACGCCAGAACGGCACCGCGACCTCGTCCCACTGGTAGTCCAGCGAATCGAGATACCCGGAGTCCCAGGTGTTGACGTGCCACGCCGGCCACTGCCCACCCGGATGCGCCTGCGGCAGACCCGACATGGTCACGACCCGGTCCACGCCGAGCAGTCCGGCGACGCGGATCGACTTGCGCAGATCCTCGGCATCCTCGGGGCCGACCTCCGGGTCGGGGTGCAGGGGGTTGCCGTTGCAGTTCAGGCCCGCGATCGAGACCCCGGTGCCGTCGAAGACCTTCAGGTACTCCTCCGGCGACACCGCACCGGAGAGCAGGTCGTCCACCGGCAGGTGCACCGGCGGCAGGAACCCGCCGGAGTTGATCTCGATCCCGGTCAGCCCGAGCGAGGCGATCACCTCGAGTGCCTCGGGCAGGGGACGGTCGTGCAGGATCGCGTTGTAGACGCCGAGCTTCATGACAAACAGCCTTTCGGAAATGGTGGGGTCAGGCGATCTTGACGGTGGCGCCGCCGGTCTCGGCGGACTCGGCGATGGCGGCGACGATGCGCATGCCGTGCAGGCCGGCCTCGAAGTCCGGCAGGGGGCCGAGGCCGGCGGAGCCGGCAGTTCCACCCGAGCGGCCGATGCCGGCAATCTGATCGAGGAAGGCCCGGGTCTGGAACGCGAACAGGTCCGCCACGCCGTGGCCGACGCCGCCGGCGTCCATCGGCAGGCCGCCCTGGATGTAGGGATGTTCGGGGCCGATCAGCACCCGCCGCGGCCCCGTGAGGTCGCTGCGGGCTTCGGTGGTGGAGATGGCGAACTCGCCGGCGCGGTGCAGGTCCCACGCCGCGGACCCCTGCGAGGCGAACAGTTCGAAGCCGAGCCCGTCGGGCAGGGTGTGCGCGACCCGAGAGGCGGAGAAAGTGCCCACGGCGCCGTTCTGGAAGTGGGCGGTGAAGGTGGCGACATCCTCGTTCTCCACCGGCGCGGTCTCCTCGCTGACCGCCGCCTTGGTGTGTCCGTAGGTGACCCCGAGCGGGACGGGGCGGCTCGTGATCACGGTGGCGAACGCCGCACCCGACACCGACACGATCGGCCCGCACACGAACTCCGACAGGTCCAGCAGGTGGCTGCCGATGTCGGCCAGCGCGCCAGTGCCGGGTCCGCCGCGGTAGCGCCAGGTGATCGGGGAGGTCGGGTCCAGGGCGTAGTCGCACCAGTAGTGGCCGTTGAAGTGCACCAGCTCGCCCAGTGTGCCGGCGGCGAGCTCGCGGCGGATGGCCTCCACCGCAGGGGAGCGGCGATAGGTGTAGCCGACCGCGGTGACCCGATCCGGGTGGTTGTTCGCCGCGGCGACCATGGCCTCGGCGTCCGCGAGCGACCCCGCCAGCGGCTTCTCGCACAGCACGTGCTTGCCCGCGGCGAGCAGGCCCTCGACCATCTCCCGGTGCAGGTGGTTGGCCACGACCACGCTCACCGCGTCGATGTCGGGGGCGTCCGCGATGGCGCGCCAGTCGTACTCGGCGCGCTCGTAGCCGTAGCGCTTGGCGGTGTCGTCGGCGACGGCCGCATTGGCGTCGGCGATCGCGACCAGCCGCACGTCGGGGCGGTCGGTCCCGAACAGGGTGGTGGCGCTGCGGTATCCCGCCGCATGCGCGCGCCCGGCCATGCCGCCGCCGATCACGGCGACACCGATGGAGTCCTTGGTCATGAGAGTCCTTTCACAACGATCGAATTGGCGACAGGGCCGTGCCCGGTGCGGGAGAGGAAATTGCGACACCGTCCACACCGGGCACGACGAGAGGGGGACCAGGTCAGCGAGTGCCCGCGGCGGCGTACTCGGCGACCGAGTCGACGTTGGTCGAGTCGATGAACGCGGGCCCGGTCAGGGTGGCTTCGCCGCCGCCGATGACGTTGCCGTTGTTCAGGTACAGCCACAGCGAGTCCACGGCGAGGTAGCCCTGCAGGAACGGCTGCTGGTCGACGGCCCACTGCACGCCGTCACCGGACTGGATGGAGGAGACGACCTCCGCGTTGGTGTCGAACGTGCCGACCTTGGCCTTGCTGCCGGCCTCGCGCACCGCGTCCAGTGAGGTCATCGCGAAGGGGCCGCCGAGGGTGACGATGTAGTCGATCGCGGGATCCTGCTGCAGTTTCGCACCGATGGTCGCCTGCACCGACGGCATGTCGGTGCCGGTGACGTAGAGGTTCTCGATGCTGCCGCGGAAGGTTTCCTTGATGCCGGCGCAGCGGGCCTCGAGCCCGACGTGCCCCTGCACCTGGTTCACACAGATCGCGTGGGTGGCACCTTCCTGGTTGAGCCGCTCACCGACGGCGCGTCCGGCGATCGCCTCGTCCTGGCCGAAGTACTCGAGCGCGCCGACGTTCTTCCAGTCGTCGAAGCCGCTGTTGAACGCGACGACCGGGATGCCGGCGGCGTCGGCGGCGTCGACCGCCGGCTGCATCGCCTCGGGCTTGGCCAGGGTGAGGGCGATGCCGTCGACGTCTGAGTCGATCGCGCTCTGGATCGCGTTCGCCTGGTTGGGGGCCTCCTGCTCGCCCTGGTAGGTGAGCTTGACGTTGTCCTTGGCGGCGGCGGTCTCCGCGCCCTTGCGGACCAGGTCCCAGAACGTGTCCCCGGGCGGGGCGTGGGTGACCATCGCGATGCTGATCTCGGGCGTGTCGGCGGATCCGGCGGCCATGCCGGATCCGGAGGACTCCGGCTTGCCGCCGGTGCTGCTGCAGGCCGATAGTCCGACGGCGAGAACTGCGGCGGCGGCGACCGCGCCGACGACCTTGCGGGGTGAACTCACGGTAGCCTTCTCTCGGTAGTTCGCGACCCGAATTCGTCCGGTCTATTTGACCGGTCTAACTCGGTTGGTGGATACTATGGTCCGCGCCACACGGTGATGTCAAGGGCCGATCCCGAGAACCCTGCGGCGCGCGGCGAGAGAGGTGGCCCGTGGCGAGCACGCAACGCCCGACGATGCAGGACATCGCCGACCAGGTCGGTGTGTCGAAAGCGTTGGTGTCCCTAGTGTTTCGCAAGGCTCCGGGCCCCAGCGCGGAGACCCGCGCGCGCGTCTTCGCCGCCGCCGAGGCACTCGGCTACCGGGTGAATCGGACCGCGGCCCTGCTGTCGGCGCGCCGGTCGCACCTGATCGGCGTCACCGCTATGGTGCGCAACAGCTTCCACGCGGAGATGGTCGAGGACATCGTGTCGGCGGCCGACCGCGCGGGCTACGAGGTCGTCCTCGGTGCGGTGACCCCGACGCACGACGAATCCCGGGTCGTGGAGACCCTGCTCGATTTCCGCTGCGAGGGCCTGGTGCTGCTCGGCACCGAGTCGCCGGCGCGTGACCTGCAGGTTCTAGGCGAGCGGGTGCCGACTGTCGTCGTCGGTCGACGCCTGCGCGCGGACGGTCTCGACGTCGTCCGCTGCGCGGATTCGCGCGGTATCGCCGCCGCCGTCGACCACCTCACCGGCCTCGGCCACCGCCGGATCGTGCACGTCACCGGTGGTGCCAACGTGATCGCGGCGGACCGCCGCAGCGGCTACCTGCGTGCGATGCGGCGCCACGGCCTCGACGACGAGGTGACGATCATCGAGGGCGACTTCACCGAGAACGCGGGCACCGCGGCGGCGAAGGAGCTGCTGAGTTCCGGGCAACCGCTGCCCACCGCCGTGGTGTGCGCGAACGACCGCAGCGCGATCGGCCTGCTCGACACTCTGCAACGCGGCGGTGTCGACGTACCGGGTCGGGTGTCGGTCACCGGGTACGACGACAGCCTGCTCGCGCAACTCGGGCACATCGACCTCACAACGGTCAGCCAGGAGCCCCGTGAACAGGCCGAACGTGCCGTGGAGGCGGTCGTGCAACGTCTCGACGGCGGCCGCGACGAACCCGTCTCTGTGGTGCTGAAGCCGCGCCTGGTGGTGCGTGGCACCACCGGCCCGGCGCCCGCCTGATCGCTCGGCGTGGCCGTTCAGCGAGGGCTGCCGTGTGGCCGAACCCGCGTCCCCGGCGGGCCGCGCGCCGTTCGACGTGCCGCTCGCGTTGCAACGTGCGCGCTCCGTGCAATAGACGCGCGGCGTGCCGCGTCCCACCAAGGTGGCAGAACCCTCACCCTGCGGGGTGCGGGCACACCACTGGGGTCGGTGTCGAAACACCTCTCCCTCGACAAGATTCGATGGCAGGCCGCACCAGGCCATGCGACGAGTTTGTAGTGAGGGAGATCCATGCAGCAGCACGACGAGGGAAGTGTCTTCCCGCTCTCGGCGGCCCAGCGGGGTATCTGGTTCGCCCAGCACGTTGCCGGCGTGGTGCCGATCTCGATCGCACAGTACGTGGAGGTCGATAGCGACCTGGACTTCGATGCCCTCGCCGCGGCGAGCGCGCAGGCGGGGCGTGAATTCGGCACCGGCTTCCTGCGCATCGTGGAGATCGACGGCGTGCCGCACCAGCGCATCGACCACACCCAGCACGACCGCACCGACTACATCGACCTGCGTGACGTCGCCGACCCCGAGGCAGCGGCCCAGGACTGGATGCGCGCCGAATACACAGCGCCGCTCGACATCCTGCGCGACCGCCTGATCGCGGCCGCAGTGCTGCGCGTGGGTGAGCACCGCTACCTGTGGTACACCCGTATCCACCACATCGCGCTCGACGGGTTCGCGGCGATGACGATGATGGCGCGTACCGCCGAGTTGTACACGGCCGCGGTCACCGGCGCCGAGGCGCCGGCGTCGCGCGCGGAGGAACTGGGTGCGATCGTCGACGGCGACGTCTCCTACCGCACCTCCGAGCGTTTCGACACCGACCGCGCCTACTGGGCCGAACATCTCGCCGGCACTCCCGACGCGGTGAGCCTTGCCCGCGCCGGCGAGACCGGCGCCGCCACCGCGCATCCCCGTCTGGTCGCCGCGACCCTGCCCGCCGACACCGCGGCGTTGCTGGATGCCGTTGTTGCCGAGGCGAAATCCAGTGTCGCGCCGGTGGTCTCGGCCGCGTTCGGTGCCTACCTGGCCCGGATGACCGGGTCCGACGACGTCACGCTGAGCCTGCCGGTATCGGCCCGCACTACCGCTAGCCTGCGCCGTTCCGGCGGCATGATCGCCAACGTCGTCCCGATCCGGGTGACGCTGGGCGTCGACACCACCGTCGGCGAGCTGATCCGCGCCACCCAGAACGAACTCACCGGGGCGCTGCGCCGCCAGCGTTACCGCCAGGAGGACATCTTCCGCGACCGCGGCTACGCCCCCGACCAGGCGGCGACCTTCGGCCCGTCGGTCAACATCATGGCCTTCGACAGCCGCGTCGAGTTCGGTGCGCTCGTCGGCCGGGTGCACGTGCTCACCTCGGGACTGATCGAGGACCTGTTCGTCAACCTGTACCCGGGCGTGGGCGGCGCGAGCACCCACATCGACTTCCAGGCCAACCCCAACCTGTACGACGACGCCGAGCTGCGGACCCAGCACCGGCGGTTCCTCGGGTTCCTGCACCGTTTCCTCGCCGCGGGACTCGCGGCGCCGCAGCACCGGGTCGATCTGCTCGACGACTCCGAACCCGCGGTGGTGCGTGGCGCCGCCGCGAGCGCCCCGCGCACGCTCCCGCAGATCCTCGTCGCCGGCGCGGCGGGTAACCCCGACGGGATCGCGTTGATCACGGACGGGCGCAGCCTGACCTACCGTGAACTCGACACCCGCTCCAGCCAGTTGGCGCGCGTCCTGATAGAGTACGGCGCCGGCCCGGAAACTGCGGTCGCCATGGCGATCTCACGCTCGGTCGAGTCGGTGCTCGCCACCTGGGCGATCGCCAAGACCGGCGCGGCATTCGTGCCCGTCGACCCCGGCTATCCCGCCGAGCGGATCACCCACATGCTCACCGACAGCGGAGCCGTCGTCGGCGTGACCACCACCGCGGCCCGCGAAACCCTGCCCGGCGAGCGGGATTGGCTGGTGGTCGACGACGCCATGGTCACCGCCCGCGTCGCTGCGATGTCCGACGCGCCGGTCACCGACGCCGACCGGCACGCCCCGCTGCGCGTGGAGCACGTCGCCTACGTCATCTACACCTCCGGATCCACCGGCCTGCCGAAGGGTGTGCAGGTCACCCACGCGGGCCTCGCCGACCTGGTCGCGACCGCCGTGCCCGCGTTCCGGGTCGACGCCGACGCGCGGGTCGCGCACGCCGGGTCGCCGAGTTTCGACGCCTCCATCGAGGAGCTGCTGTGCGCGTTCGCCGCCGGCGCGACCTCGGTGATCGTGCCGCCCGCCGCATACGCCGGGGCCGACCTCGCCGCCGTGCTGCGCCGCCAAGGCGTCACCCACCTGGACCTGACACCGTCGGTGCTGGGCACGCTCGACCCCGCCGACCTGCCCGACCTGCGTTCGCTGAAGGTCGGCGGCGAGGCGTGCCCGCCGGAACTCGTGGCCCGCTGGGCGCCGCACGCGCAAATGCTGAACTGCTACGGCCCCACCGAAACCACCATCACCGCCAGCTACAGCGCCCCGATGCGTCCCGGCACCGACATCACCATCGGCACCCCGGTCAACGGCGCCGCCGCCGTGGTGCTCGACCGCTGGCTGCGGCCGGTGCCCGCCGGTGTCGCAGGCGAGTTGTACCTCGCCGGCCCGGGCGTGGCCCGCGGGTACGGCGGCCGCGTCGACCTCACCTCTGCCCGGTTCGTTGCCGACCCGTCCGGCTCCGGGGCGCGGATGTACCGCACCGGCGACCTGGTGCGCTGGAACGGAGATGGATCCCTGGAATACCTCGGCCGCAGCGACTTCCAGGTCAAGATCCGTGGTCTGCGGATCGAGCTGGGGGAGATCGACGCCCGACTGCAGCAGCACCACGGGGTCGCGTTCGCTGCCACCATCGGCGCGAAGACCCCGGCCGGGGCGACCGCACTCGCCTCCTACGTGCTGCCGAAGCCCGGCGCCAAGATCGACCCGGCCGCGCTGGCGGCCTACGTCGGCGAGTTCCTGCCGGGCTACATGGTGCCCGCCGCGATCACGGTGCTCGATTCGCTCCCGCTCACCCCGGTCGGCAAGCTGGACCGCAAGGCCCTGCCCGCCCCCGATTTCGTGGTGCGGCGCGGGATTTCCCGCGCGGCCGGCACCGACGCCGAGCGCACGCTCGCGACGCTGTTCGGCGAGATCCTCGGTGTGTCCGAGGTGGGTGCCGACGACAGTTTCTTCGCACTCGGCGGTGACAGCATCTCCTCGATCCAGCTGGTGTCGCGCGCCAAGGCGGCCGGGCTAGTGTTCACCGCGCGGGACGTTTTCGAACGTAAAACCGTTGGAGCGCTAGCCGCGCTCGCGGCGGCGGCCGGCGAACCCGCCGCGCCGGTGCTGGCCGAACTGCCCGGCGGCGGCGTCGGGTCCATGCCGCTGACCCCGATCGCCGCGGCGATGCTGGAGCAGGACGGCCCGTTCGACCGGTTCGCGCAGGCGATGCTGATCCGGCTGCCCGGCGACGTCGACGAGCGGCGACTCGTCGCGGCCCTACAGACCCTGATCGACCACCACGACATGTTGCGTTCCTCGCTGCGGGTCGCTTTGAACCTGCACAGGGCCGAGGACTGGTATCTCGCCGTCGATCCCGTCGGCACCCTCCGCGCGGCGGACCTGCTGAGCACCGTCACCGCCGACGGCGACCTGCGCGCCGCCTGCGACCGCGCCCTGCACGCCGCCGCCGACCGTCTCGACCCCACCGCCGGAATCGTGCTGCAGGCGGTCGTGGTCGACGGCTCGGCACACAGCGGCGAGCGCCTGCTGTGGCTCGTTGCGCACCACCTCGTCGTCGACGGGGTGTCGTGGCGGATCCTGCTGCCCGACCTGGCGCTTGCCTACGCGGGCGCCGACCTCGAGCCTGTCGCGACGTCGATGCGGCGCTGGGCGCACGGGCTGGCCGAGGAGGGCGCGGCGCGGCGCAGCGAGGTGCCGGCCTGGCGGGGGATCCTGGACGGACCCGACCCGCTGCTGGGCGAGCGCTCGCTCGATCCCGCCATCGACGTCGCGGAAACCCAGGGCCGCTTCGACGTTCGCGTGCCCGCCGACGTCGCCGACGCCGTCCTGACCACCCTCGCCGAGCGTTACCACGGCGGCGCGAACGACGGTCTGCTGACCGCGCTGGCGATGGCCGTCACCCGCTGGCGCGCCGCTCGCGGTGTGCCAGCGGCGTCCACGCTGCTGTCGCTCGAGGGCCACGGCCGCGAGGAAACCGCAGTGCCCGGTGCCGATCTCGGCCGCACCGTCGGGTGGTTCACCAGCCTGTTCCCGGTCCGCCTCGACCTGACCGGTGTCGACCTCGACGACGCGTTCGCCGGTGGCCACCACGCCGGTGCCGCGGTCAAGCGGATCAAGGAGCAGCTGCGCGCGATCCCCGATCACGGCATCGGGTTCGGCCAACTGCGCTACGTCGCGCGCGAGTTCGCCGACGCGCGCACCCCGCAGATCGGGTTCAACTATCTCGGCCGCGCCGCCCTCGGCACCACCGGCCCGTGGCTACCCGCCACCGACATCGCTGCGCTGGGCTCGACGCAGGATGCCACCATGGTGCTGCCGTCGGTGCTCGACATCAACGCCATCGCCGACGCGGCGGGGGAGCTGACCGTCACGTTCGGCTATGCCGCGAAGATCCTCGCGGAGAACGATGTTCGCGAGCTCGCCGACCTGTGGGTGCAGGCGCTGACCGCGCTCGCCGGCCACGCCGGTGCCGCCGTGGGCGGGCACACACCGTCGGACTTCCCGCTCGTCGAACTGCACCAGGGCGAGATCGAGCGGTGGGAGCGCCGCTACCCGGGCCTGACCGACATCTGGCCGCTGTCGCCGCTGCAGTTCGGCCTGCTGTTCCACGCGCAGTACGACACCGACACCGCCGACGCCTACACCGTGCAGGCGCAACTCACCCTTGCCGGCGATGTGGACGCCGGGCGTCTGCGCGCCGCCGCGCAGGCGCTGGTGGACCGGCACGAGAACCTGCGGGTGGCGTTCGTCGAGTCGGTCGCGGGCCCGCGACAGATCGTGCTGGCCCACGCCGAGGCGGGGTGGCGGGAAATCGATCTCACCACCTCCGAGGATCCTGCGCAGGCGTACGCGGACCTCGTCGCCGCGGACGCGGCCGACCGGTTCGACCTGGGCGTCGCGCCGCTGCTGCGGTTCGCGTTGGTGCGCACCGGCGTCGACGAGTACCGGCTGCTGATGACCAACCACCACATCCTGCTCGACGGCTGGTCCACCCCGCTGCTGGTGCAGGAACTGCTGATGCACTACGCCGGCGGCGGCGCGAACCTGCCCGCGCCGGTGTCGTACCGCGAATTCCTGTCCTGGCTCGACCGCCGCGACCACGAAGCGTCGCGCGCCGCGTGGGCGGCTGCGCTGGCCGGGGTCGACACCCCGACTCGTGCGGTGCCGACGCTGGCGGCGGTCACCACCACCTCGACCGGTGCGGTGTCGCTCGACGTCGACGCCGCCGTCACCGACGCCCTGCATGCGCTGGCGGCTGCGCACGGCGTCACCCTCAACACCGCGATCCAGGCGGCGTGGGCGATGCTGCTGCACAGCCTGACCGGGCGCACCGACGTCGTGTTCGGTGGCACCGTGTCCGGGCGCCCCGCCGACCTGGCCGGCATCGAAGCGATGATCGGGCTGTTCATCAACACCCTGCCGGTGCGGGTGCACCTCGACCCGAGCGAGACCGTCGCGCAACTGCTCTCGCGGATCCAGTCCGAACAGGCGGCGCTGCTCGAGCACCAGCACGTCGGGCTCGCCGAGATCCACCAGGTCGCGGGCCTGCCCGAGTTGTTCGACACGATGACAGTTTTCGAGTCCTACCCGATCGACCAGCAGGCGCTGAGCCAGGTCCTCGACCTCGCCGGGATGCGCGTGCTGGACGTCACCGGCACCGACGCGACACCGTACCCGTTGAGCCTGCTGGCGATCCCGCAGCGAGAGGGGCTGCGGCTGACGCTGAAGTACATGTCCGACGAGGTCGACGACACGTCCGCCGGCGCGGTGCTGGACCGGTTCGCGGGCCTGCTCGCCGACATCGCGGCCGATCCGCAGCGCCGCGTCGCCAACGTCACCGCCGCCGACGCGACGAGCATTCTGCGTGGCCCGGATTCGGTGCCGGGCGTGACGTTGCCGGAGATCTTCGCCGACGCCGCCGCCGCGCGCCCGGACGGGATCGCGGTGTCCTGCGGCGAGACCCAGATGACCTACGCCGAGCTCGACAGCTGGTCCAACCGGCTCGCGCGGGTGCTGCTCGCGCACGGCGCCGGGCCGGACCGTTTCGTCGTGCTGGCGCTGCCGCGCTCGGTGGAGTCGATCGTCGCATTGTGGGCGGTCGCTAAGACCGGTGCCGCGTTCGCGCCGCTGGACCCGAATCATCCCCCGGAGCGCATCGAGCACATGATCGCCGACTCGCGGGCCCGGATCGGCGTCACCACCGCCGCCATCGGGTCGACGCTGCCCGGCACCATCGACTGGCTGCTGCTCGACGACCTCGCGACCGTCCGCAAGACGATGACCGTGACCGACGCACCGGTCACCGACGCGGACCGGGGCGCGGCGGTGCGCCCCCAGCAGGTCGCGTACCTGATCTACACCTCCGGGTCCACCGGCAAGCCGAAGGCGGTGTTGCTCGGCCACACCGGGCTGGCGAACCTGGTGCAGGCGCAGTGCGAATACCTGGGCCTCGACGAGACGTCGGCGATCCTGCAGGTCGCGTCGCCGAGTTTCGACGCCGCCGTCGCGGATGTGCTCGAGGCCGCCGGCAGCGCCTCGCGCCTCGTGGTCGCCGCGCCCGACGTGTACGGCGGTGACGCGCTGGCGAACCTGCTGCGCACCGAACGGGTGACGCACGCCGTCATCACCCCGTCGGCGCTCGCGACGATGGATCCCGAAGGCCTTGACGATCTGCGGGTACTCGGTGTCGCGGGAGAGGCCGCCGGCGACGAACTCGTCGCGCGCTGGTCGTCGGGACGCACGATGCTGAACATGTACGGGCCTACCGAGGCCACGATCTGGGCGACGGGTTCGACGCCCATGGCCGCCGGCGAGGCCGTCACCATCGGCACCCCGATCCGCGGGGTCACCGCCCTGGTGCTCGACAGCTGGCTGCGGCCGGTGCCGCCGAACGTGGTCGGCGAGTTGTACCTCGCCGGACCGGGTCTGGCGCGCGGCTACTTCCGTCGTTTCGAGATGACCGCGCAGCGGTTCGTCGCGAACCCGTTCGCCGCGGGGGAGCGGATGTACCGCACGGGCGATCTGGTGCGGGTGCGCGTGCCCGCGGGTCGCTCCGCAGGCTCCGCTCCTGGAATACTGGAGTATCTCGGCCGCAGTGACTTCCAGGTCAAGATCCGCGGCCTGCGGATCGAACTCGGCGAGATCGACGCCGTCCTCGCGCAGGACCCCGACGTCGACTTCGCCGCCACGATCGGACAGCCCGGTCCGTCCGGGTCGACGGTCCTCGTCGCCTACCTGCTGCCGGTTGCCGGCCGCATGCTCGACACCGAACGGCTGCGCGAACGGGTCGCGGCGAAGCTGCCCGGGTACATGGTGCCCGCGGTGGTGACGGTGCTCGACGAGATCCCGCTGACCCCGGTCGGCAAGCTGGACCGCGCCGCCCTGCCCATGCCGGACCTACGGGAACGGCCGCGCAGCACGTACCTGCCGCCGCGCACCCCGGTGGAGCACACCCTTGCGGCGGTGTTCGGGGAACTGCTCGGCGTGGAGCAGGTGGGTGTCGACGAGTCGTTCTTCGACCTCGGCGGCAACTCGCTGCTCGCCACGCGCGCGGTCGCGCGGATCAACGGCGCCCTGAATTCGTCGGTAGCGCTGCGGGATCTGTTCGACGCGCCGACCTGCGCGCAGCTCGCGGTCCGCATCGCGGGCGCTGTCGACGGACCGGTCCGCCCGCTCCTGCACGCCTACGAGCGGCCCGCGCACGTGCCGCTGTCCGCCGCGCAGCAGCGGATGTGGTTCCTCAACCGGTTCGACCCGGATTCGCCCGCCTACAACATGCCGATGGCGATCCGGCTCACCGGCGACCTCGACGTCGCTGCCCTGCACGCCGCCGTGCGCGACGTGCTCGACCGGCACGAGGTGCTGCGCACCGTCTACCCGGAGACCGCTGTGACATCCCCCGGCGCTTCGCTTGCCCCGATGGGAGCGGTGCAGGTGGTGCTGACCACCGCCCAGGCCATGCCCGAGCTGGTCGTGGAATCGGTCGCGCCGCAGCAGCTCGAGCGACGCGTGCTGGAGTTCGCCGCCGAGCCGTTCGACGTCACCGCGGCCGTGCCGCTGCGCGGGAGATTGTTCGAGGTCGGACCCGACGAGCACGTGCTCGTGATGGTGCTGCACCACATCGCCGGCGACGGCTGGTCGTTCGGGCCGCTCGCCCGCGACGTCATGATCGCCTACACCGCGCGGCGGGCGGGTGCGGCGCCGCGGTGGACGCCGCTGCCGATCCAGTACGCCGACTTCGCGCTGTGGCAGCACGAGTTGCTCGGCGACGATCGCGACGACGACTCGCTGGCCGCACGCCAGCTGGCGTACTGGTCGCAGGCGCTGGCCGGGTTGCCGGAGCAGTTGGCGCTACCCGCGGACCGGCCGCGGCCCGCGGTGCAGACCCACCGTGGCGGACGGGTCCCGTTCGCCATCGACGCCGCCACCCACGCGGCGCTGACCGATCTCGCCCGCGCGCACGACGTGTCGCTGTTCATGTTGCTGCACAGCGCGTTCGCCGTGCTGCTGGCCCGGTTGTCGGGCACCACCGACATCGCCGTCGGCAGCCCGGTCGCGGGCCGCGGGGACCGTGCGCTCGACGACCTGGTCGGGATGTTCGTCAACACCATGGTCTTCCGCACCGAGGTGGACCCGGCCGGTGGCTTCGACACGCTGCTCGCCGCGACCCGGGAACGCGACCTGCGGGCGTTCGCGCACGCCGACGTGCCGTTCGAGCGTCTCGTCGAGGTGCTCGACCCGGTCCGGTCGACGTCGTGGCATCCGCTGACCCAGGTCGGGTTCTCGTTCGAGAATCTGGCGCCCACCTCGTTCGAACTGCCCGGCCTGCGGGTCGCGCAGGTCGAGATCGACGCGGGAATCTCGCAGTTCGACCTGCACCTGATCGTGGTCGAGCACCCGGGTGCGGCGGGAATCGAGGGCCACTTCACCTACGCCGCCGACCTGTTCGAGCCGGAGACGGTGGCGCGGTTCGGTTCACGGTTGCATGCCGTGCTGGCCGCGGTCCTGGCCGACCCGTCGGTCGCCGTGGGTGACATCGCGCTGGCCGATCAGGGTGACGCGGCAGTGCTCGCCGCGGCGAACTCCACCGCGAATCCGGTTGCGTCCGCGACGTTGCCGGAACTCTTCGACCGGCAGGTCGCGGCGACACCGGATGCAATCGCGCTGGTCGCAGGCGAGGACCGGATCACGTTCGGCGAACTGGACGCCCGCGCGAACCGGCTGGCCCGTCACCTCGTCGAACTCGGCGTCGGGCCCGAGTCGCAGGTCGTGCTCGGCCTGCGTCGCGGCGTCGACTTCGCCGTCGCGATGCTGGCGGTCGGCAAGGCCGGCGGCGCGTACGTTCCGATCGACCTCGACCACCCGGCCGAGCGGACCGCGTACGTGCTGGAAACCGCGGCGCCGGTGTGCGTCCTGACGGTCGGTGCGGAGGCGGCGGGCCTGCCCGCCGGGGCCGCGCTCGTCCGGCTGGACTCGCTGGACGTGTCGTCGTACTCGGCCGCGCCGCTGACCGACACGGACCGGCCCTCGCCGCTGCGGCCCGCGCACCCCGCCTACGTCATCTTCACGTCAGGGTCGACCGGGCGGCCGAAGGGCGTCGCGGTGTCGCACGCGGCCGTCGTCAACCAGTTGGTGTGGAAGAACGCCGAATACGGGATCGGCGCCGACGATGCGGTGCTGGTGAAGACCCCGGCGACGTTCGACGTGTCGGTGTGGGAGTACTGGTCCGCGCTGCTCGCGGGCGGTCGCAGCGTGCTGGCCCGCCCGGACGGGCACCGCGACCCGGCGTACCTGAACGCGCTGATCGCGGACGAGGCGGTGACGGTGCTGCACCTGGTGCCGTCGATGCTGGCCGCGCTGCTGACCGAATCGGGCGGGGCGCTCAGCCCGTCGCTGCGCCACGTCCTCGCCATCGGCGAGGCACTGCCCGCGGCGAGCGCGGCCCGGTTCCGGGCGCACAACGCGGCGGCGCTGCACAACCTGTACGGCCCCACCGAGGCGGCGGTGTCGGTGACCGCGCACCGGTCCACCGACGCGGACACCACGGCGGTGCCGATCGGCCTGCCCGAGTGGAACACCCAGGTGTACGTGCTCGATTCGCGGCTGCATCCGGTTCCGGTGGGTGTCACGGGCGAGTTGTACCTCGCCGGCGATCAGCTCGCTCGCGGGTACGTCGCCCGGCCCGACCTCACCGCGGACAGGTTCGTCGCGAACCCATTCGTACCCGGCACCCGCATGTACCGCACCGGGGATCTGGTGTCGATGCGAGTGGATGGGATGCTGGACTACCTCGGCCGCACCGACTTCCAGGTCAAGGTGCGCGGCTTCCGCATCGAACTCGGCGAGATCGAGACGGTGCTGCTCGGGATCGACGGCGTCGCCGCCGGTGCCGTGATCGCCCGCGAGGACGAGACGCTGGGCGCGCAACTCGTCGCGTACGTCGTGCCGGAGACCGAGATCGACACGGACGCTGTGGCGGCCTCGTTGGCCGCGGCGCTGCCGTCGTACATGGTGCCCGCCGCGCTCGTCGTGCTGGACGCGTTGCCGCTCAACGTGAACGGAAAGCTGGACCGCAAGGCGCTGCCCGCGCCGGTGTTCGCGGCGCGCGAGTTCCGGGCACCGCAGAACCCGGTGCAGCGCGCCGTCGCCGAGGTGTTCGCCGAGGTGCTCGGCGTCGGGGCGAGCGAAGCGACGGGGAATCCAACACAGCGCGTCGGCCTCGACGACGACTTCTTCGCCCTGGGCGGCAACTCGCTGCTCGCCACGAAGACGGTGTCGCTGCTGCGGGACCGGCTCGGTGCCGACGTGCCCGTGATGGCACTGTTCACGGCGCCGACCGTCGCGGGTCTGGCGGAAGCGGTGGCGCACGGATCGAGTTCCGCGGACGCCGCGTTGGGTGTGGTCCTGCCGATCCGGACGGAGGGCGACCTGGCGCCGCTGTTCTGCATCCACCCGGCGTCGGGCCTGGCGTGGAGCTACGCGGGCCTGGCGAAGCACGTCGACCCGCGCCGGCCGGTCTATGGGCTGCAGAGCCCCGAACTGACCGGTGACGGCGACGTGCCCGGCAGCATCGCGGAATTCGCGCAACGCTACGTCGAGGAGATCCGGGCGATCGCGCCGCACGGGCCGTACCAGCTGCTGGGGTGGTCGTTCGGCGGGTTCGTCGCGCACGAGGTCGCGGTGCGGCTGCAGGACCTCGGCGAGGACGTCGAGTTGCTGGCCATGCTGGATCCCGATCTCAGTTCCCGCGAGTTGGATCCGGGTCCCGAGCTGAGCGTGCCGGAGTTCGTGCGCGAGTTCGGCCCGGTGATGGGACTCGATGCGGGCGAGTCGCTCTCGGCCGAGGAGGCCGCGGCGCGGATCACCACAAGCCTGGGTGATGCGGTGCGGATCGACGCCGGCCACCTCGAGCGAATCACCGGCTCCTACAACGCGTCGATGCGGATGATCGCGGGCTTCGAACCGGGTGCGTTCGACGGCGACGTCGTGTTCTTTGCCGCCGCGGAGGGGTCCGGCGACGTCGACCGCGCCGCACGCAGTTGGCTGCCGCACGTGCGCGGCGAGGTGGTCCGTCACCTCGTCCCCGCCGACCACGACGCGATGACGGCACCGCAGATGCTGCCGGGAATCGCGGCGATCCTGACCGACCATCTGAACTCTGCGCGGTCCACGGACGTGGACGACGAGATGCCGCAGGCGAGCTGAGAGGCGAACTACCGATGACGAACGAACCGGCGGTGCTCGTGGAGGGCATCGAGAAGTCCTTTGGGGCGACGCGCGCGCTCAACGGCGTCAGCTTCGAGGCGCACCGCGGCGAGGTGCTCGGTGTGCTGGGACCCAACGGCGCCGGCAAGACGACGGCCGTGAACGTGCTGTCGACACTGATCCGGCCCGACCGGGGTCGTGCGGTGGTCGCGGGCCACGACGTGGTCGCGGACGCGGCGGCGGTGCGCGGGGCGATCATGCTCACCGGGCAGTACGCGGCGCTGGACGAAAGCCTCACCGGCTACGAGAACCTCGTGATGTTCGGGCGGCTGCTGGGCCTGCGCAAGCGGGCGGCGAAGGCGCGGGCGAGCGAGTTGCTCGGCGAGTTCGCGCTCGAGCACGCCGCGGACCGGCGTGTCGGGACCTATTCCGGCGGCATGCGGCGGCGCATCGACATTGCGTGCGGGCTGGTGGTGCGCCCCGAGGTGGTGTTCCTCGACGAACCCACCACGGGCCTGGATCCGCGCAGCCGGCAGGGGGTGTGGGACCTCGTCGCGAACCTGAAGCAGATGGGCATCACAACGCTGCTCACCACCCAGTACCTCGAGGAGGCGGACGCACTGAGCGACCGGATCATCGTCATCGACCACGGCAAGGTCATCGCCGAGGGCACCGCCGACGAGTTGAAGGCCCGCACCGGCGGCAGCTACTGCGAGGTGGTGCCGTTGCGGATGGAGCAGATCCCCGCGATCGTCGCGGCACTCGGATCGCTGCTGCCCGACGACGCCCGCGCGGCACTGACCCCCGACGCCGACCGCGTCGCGGTACCCGCCCCCGACGGCGCCCGCACGCTCGCGGAGGCCTTGCGGCGGTTGGACGCCGCCGGGGTCGACCTCGTCGACATCGCGCTGCGACGCCCCTCGCTCGACGACGTGTTCCTCTCGCTCACCGGGCATGCGGCGGTGGCGGCATGACGGTGTTGGTGAAACGCTCGCCGGTGGTGCAGTGGTGGGTGCTGAGCCGGCGCCTGATCGCGCCGACGTTTCGCAACGGAGAGATCGCGACGTCGATCCTGGCGCCGGTGGTGTTCACGCTCGGGTTCTTCGTGCCGCTGAACACGGTGATGACGGTGTTCGGGCACGGGCTCAGCAGCTATGCGCAGTTCCTGATGCCGATGATCGTGTTGCAGGCGTTGGCGTTCGCGGCGATCACGTCGGCGTTCCGGGCGGCGACGGACGCGGTCGACGGGATCAACCGCCGGTTCGCGTCGCTGCCGATGCACGCGGGGGTGCCGCTGGCGGCGCGGCTGTCGGCGGATCTGCTGCGGTGCGCGATCGCGCTCGCGGGGGCGATCGTGTGCGGGTACATCATCGGGTTCCGCTTCTACCTGTCGCCGGCGTCGACGGTCGTGTTCGTCGGCTACGCGATGGTGATCGGGCTGGGGTTGTGCCTCGCCGGGGACGTACTCGGCACCGCGACCCGCAGCCCGGAGGCGACCACCCAGGCGCTGATGCTGCCGCAGCTGATCCTCGGCATGTTGTCGGTGGGTTTCGCTCCGGTGCAGCAGTTTCCGTCGTGGGTGCAGGGGTTCGTGCGCAATCAGCCGGTGTCGCAGTGGGCGGAGGGCCTGCGGGCGCTGGCGGGCGACTCGACCGGGGTGACCGGGACGTTGACCGGGCCGGCCGTGGTGTGGGCGGTAGTGCTCGTGGTGGTGTTCGCGCCGATGGCTGTCGTGTTCGCGTCGAGGAGGTCGTGATGTCGGTACTCGAAATGCCCGTCGCCGACGTGGCGGTGCGGATGCCCGACCCGGTGCGGCGCTCGGAGCGCTCTGTGCGCGGGCTGGTGCTGCATACGTGGGTACAAACGCAGCGCCTGCTGCTGCGCTGGACCCGCGACCCGATGACCGTCGTGCAGTCGCTCGTGTTCCCTGCGTTGCTGCTGGTGATGCTGAACACGGTGCTGGGACGGCAGATCTCGTCGTTCTCGGGGTACAGCGCGCTGTACGGCTCGGTGCCGATGGCGGCGCTGGTGGGGGTGATGTCCGGCGCGGTCGCGGGGGCGGTCACGCTGGGTCGCGAACGCGACGCCGGCCTGCTCGCCCGGTTCTGGGTGCTGCCGGTGCACCGGGCGTCGGGGCTGTTGGCGCGGATCTGCGCCGAGGCGGTGCGGATCCTGGTAACCACGGTGATCATCGTGATCGTCGGTGTGGCACTGGGATTCCGGTTCCAGCAAGGGCCCTTCGCGGCGTTGGCACTGCTCGCGGTGCCGGTGCTGTTCGGCCTGGCGTTCGCGACAATGGTCACCGCAATCGCGGTGTTCACCGCGAAGGCCGCACTGGTGGAGGGTATTTCGTTGGCCAGCTCGCTGATGATGTTCTTCTCCACCGGGTTCGTGCCGCTCGGGGCGTACCCGAAATGGGCGCAGCCGATCGTCGAGCACCAGCCGCTGTCGTATGCGATCGACGCGATGCGGGGGCTGTCGCTGGGTGGCCCGGTGCGCACGCCGTTGCTGGCGACGGTGGCATGGTCGGTGGGGTTGATCGTCGTGTTCGCGGTGCCGGCGGCGATCGGGTACCGGCGGGCGAGCCGCGGGTGAGACGGTCCCGGTCAGTCCGGTTCGGCGAGATACAACGTCGACCAGATGATCTGGGAGAACGAGCGGGCGAGTTCGGCGTCGTCCTCGACGGGGGAGTGGGGCAGCACCTGCACGCAGGTGCGTTCCACCATCCAGACCAGCGAGGTCGCGGTCGCGTGCGCGGGCAGCGAGGCGCGGATGGTGCCCGCGGCCTGGCCGCGGCGGATGACGTCCTCGAAGCCGGCGACGATCTCGCCGATCAGGTCGCGGTACCAGGCGGCGATGTCGGGGGTGTATGCGGCCATCTCGACGGCGGCCCCGATCAGCACCTGGTGTTCGCGATAGCGGGCGACGATCGCCTCGCAGGAGTCGCGGAGGTCACCGGCGTCGCTGAGATTGCCGGCGTCGCCGCGGGCGGCCACCGACCACCAGCGTTGCGCGGCGAGTTCGCCGAGCACCTGGGCCGCGAGCCGGCGCAGCAGGTCGGCCTTGTCCTCGAAGTAGACATAGAAGGTCGCGCGGGAGAGGCCCGCCTCCGATGCGAGTCGGTCGATGCTGAGTTCGGTGAACGTGGCGCCGTCATTCATCAACCGCTCGGTGGCCTCGAGGAGGTCGCGCTCCATGCGGGCCCGGCGGTCGGCGCGGCTGGCCTGCGTCCGGCGTGTCGGCGTGGCCATGTCGCTCCTTTCGTGCTTGTCACCGTATCGGTTCGGGCTCCAGGCTTGACTGGACGCTCTGCCTGGACATAGTGTCCAGGGTGTGGCCACGACAGTACCCGATGACGCGCTGGACTTCGAGCAGACCTACTTCCGGTTCGCCTCACTCGAGTTTCCGTGGGACACGCTGCAGGCGCTGAGTTTCGCGCTGTTCCGGACCTATGCGGTGCCGTCGATCGGTGGATTGCTGTACCGGACAGGAGAGTTCACCGAGCGCACGCAGAAGCGCTACGACGACACCAACCTGCTGCTCGACGAGGTCGGGTTCGCCGGATTCGACTCCGATTCCGGGCGGGCGGCGATCCGGCGGATCAACCAGATGCACCGCAGCTACGACATCTCCAACGACGACTTGCGCTACGTGCTGTGTACGTTCGTCGTGATGCCGGTGCGATGGTTGTCGGAATACGGCTGGCGGCGCGCGACCCACGAGGAGGTCGCGGCCGGGGTCGAGTACTACCGCGGGCTCGGAAAGCGCATGGGAATCCAGGACATTCCCACGGACTACTGGGGTTTCAGCCAGCTGATGGACTCCTACGAGCGCGAGCACTTCGCGTTCGATCCGGGTGCGCGCAAGGTCGCCGACGCCACCCTCGACCTGCTGGCGACGTTCCGGCCGTTCTCCTGGCT
>DATDBL010000058.1:0-5753 GCA_036524855.1 Aldersonia sp.
GGCGGAGGTGCGGGCCTGCTTGGCGTCGGGAACGGTGAGGAATCGGATCATCACGTGCGGGAGTCCGAGCACGCCGAACACGAGGCCGATCGTCATGGAGAGCTGGTCGAAGGACGCCCAGCCACCGGACTGCTTCGGCGCTACGAAGCGCTGCCCGAACTCGGCCAGCGCGGTGCTGAACGGCCCGAACGGGTTGAAATCGAACCGGACCAGCACGAGCACGAACAGCACCACGGCGCAGACCAGCAGCAGGCCGGTCTTGATGATCTGGATCCAGCTGGTGGCGAGCATGCCGCCGAGCAGCGTGTAGAGGGTGGTGAGCGCACCGATGACGAGCACGGCGACGGTGTAGTCGAGGTCGAACAGCAGCGAGACCAACAATGCAGCGCCGACCAGTTGGGCGACGAGGTAGACGATGCTGATGGTGACGGTGCTCAGCGCCATCACCGAGCGCACGTCTCGGCCGGGGAACCGGGCGGCGAGAACGTCGGCGAGGGTGAATCGGCCGAGGTTGCGCAGCGGTTCGGCGATCAGCAGCATGGCGAGTACGAACGCGATCGGGACGAACACGGCGAGGTAGAAGCCGTTGAAGCCGGTCAGCGCGATCGCGCCGGTCACACCGAGGAACGAGGCGGCGGAGATGAAGTCGCCTGCGATGGCGACGCCGTTCTGCCGGCCGGTCAGGCGGCCACCGGCGACGAAGTGGTCTTCGGCGGAGTTGTTGCGCTTCGCCGCCCACGCGGTGATGGCGAGGGTGACGAGGACGAGGGCGCCGAACAAGAAGGCGGACACGGGATTCACGACGTGGCTTCCTTTCCGAAGCCCGCGACGTCGGCGTCGAGCTGCGCTGCACGGGTCATGTAGTAGCGGGCGACGGCGATGGCGAGCAGGAACTGGGCGAAGGCGTAGGCCCACGCGACGGTCACGCCGCCGAAGAGGACGGGGTTCAGGACGGTGGTGTAGCCGCCGAGGATCGGCAGGGGCAGGAAGAACGCCAGGACGAGGACGGACAGTCGCACGATGAGCGACGCCCGTTCCCGAGCGGCGCGGCGCAACGCGTCGTCGCCGGGGGCGAGGTGAGTGTCGGGCATGGGGCTGCCTTTCTGGGTGAAGCGGTCAGGCGGGGACGGTGTGGACGGTGCTGGGGTCGGACCATTCGTCGTAGAACAGCCAGTCGGGGGACTCGTGCGGGACGGAGAGGCGGTGGAACTTGCGCTGGAAGTAGACGAGGCTGTCGCCCTTCTCGCGGGTCTGCACGCGGTCGAGTTCGATGAACAGCACCGAGTGCGAGCCCAGCGTCTTCGCGTCGGCGATGCGCCCGACGAGCACCACGTGTGCGTCGCGCAGCACCGGGACACCGTCGGCGGTGTCGGCCCAGATGTCCCAGCCGAACCGGTCGGCCATCGCGACCCTGGTGGCACCGGCGAAATGCATCGCAAGGTCCTCGTCGGCGCCGGCGAGCACGTTGATCGCGACGCGGCCGTTGTCGGCGAACACGTCGTGCATCGCGCTGCCGCGGTTGACGCAGATCAGGGCCGTCGGCGGGGAGTCGGTGACCGAGCAGACCGCCGTGACGGTCATGCCGCAGCGGCCGGCGGGGCCGTCGGTCGTGATCACGTTGACCGCGGCCGGCAGGTTGGCCATGGCGTTGCGGAATTCGCGTTGGATCGGTGTCAGCTCAGGCATTTTCGATCTCCAAGGAGGATGATTTCGAGTAGATACAGGCTATGGCGGCGGGTGAGCGTTCGGCAGTGGCGCCGTTACTACACTTGCTCAGCGATTCGTTTACCCGCGTAGGGAATTCCTTCAGTTCGGGTTTCCCGGCAGTTGTGACGGTGTTCACTGGAAGCCATGGAGCAGGACCGGGCCCGGGTCTACATCGTCGACGACGACCGCGAGTTGTGCGCGTCGCTGAGCTGGTTGCTGGACTCCGTGGGGATCAAGTCCGAGTCCTACTACTCGGTGCAGTCGTTCCTCGACGGCTATCGCAGCGATGTCCCCGCGTGCCTGGTGCTCGACGTGCGGATGCCCGAGGTCGGCGGATTCGCGCTGCAGGAACGGCTGGTCGCCGACGAGTCGCCGATCCCGATCGTGTTCGTCTCCGCGCACGGTGACATCAAGATGTCGGTGCGGGCGTTGCAGAAGGGCGCGTTGACGTTTCTGGAGAAGCCCTACGACCCGCAGCACATGCTCGACGTCGTGCAGGATGCGCTGCGAGTCGCTGGGCAGCGCTTCGCCGAACGGGCCACCATCGGCGAACTGCGTTCGCGCATCGACGCTCTCACCCCCCGCGAGCGGGAGATACTGGCCATGGTGATCGACGGGATGCCCAGCAAGAACATCGCCCGGGCGCTGGGCATCAGCGTCAAGACCGTCGACGTGCACCGCACCCGGATCAAGGAGAAGACCGGGGCGGACAGCATCGCGGTGCTGGTACGCGACATCCTGCAGGCCGGAATCTCGGTCACCTGAACCGTTGTCGTTACTCAGCGCATGTACAGGCCGCCGTTCGCGTCCCAGCAGGCGCCGGTGACCGAGGACGCGTTCGGGGAGGCCAGCAGCGCGACGGTCTCGGCGATGAACTCCGGCGAACCGAGGCGGCGCACCGGGATGGTCTCGAGCACCGCCGCGAGCTTTGCCGCCGGCACGGTCTCGTGGACGATCGGCAGGTCCAGCGGCCCGGGTGACACCGCGTTGACGGTGACCCCGGCGGGCGCGAGTTCGCGGGCGAACACCTTGGTCAGCGTCGCGACCCCACCCTTCGCGGCGGCGTAGTGCGCCCCGGTGGCCGTGCCGCCGTTCTGACCCGCGAGTGAGGCAATGTTGACAATGCGCCCGTACCCCTGGTCGGCGAAATGGGCTCCGAACACCTGGCAGCCGAGGAAGACCCCGTTGAGGTTGACCTCGACGATGCTGGTGAACTCCTCGGGCGCGATCTCCATCAGTGACCCGGTGACCGAACGACCGGCGTTGTTGACGAGGACCTGCACGCCGCCCCACGCGTCTACGACGAGATCCCGCAACGCAACGAAATCGTCCTTCTCGCGCACGTCGAGACGTGCCGGAAGTGCGGTGTCGCCGGCCGGGTCGAGCGCGGTCGCGGTCTGCTTGGCTGCCTCGAGGTCGAGGTCGGCGACCGCGACGCGGTAGCCCTGGCCGTGCAGGTGGGTGGCGATGGCAGCGCCGAGGCCGCGCCCGGCCCCGGTGACGACGGCGGTGGGCGTCATGCTTCCCCCTCATAGGTGCGGACGGTGAGCGCGCGGCCGATGCGGGCCTCGATCTTGGCGTAGCGCCACAACGCGTACTCGCCGACCATGGTGGTGCGGAACAGGTTGCAGGCGGCCTGCACGGTCTCCTGGGTGTCGACGTCGGCGAGGATGTAGCAGGTCCACGGCCAGCCGTCCGACGGGCCGACCATGTGGCTGTCGTCGTCGATGTCGCCGATCACCCGCACGCCGTCCATGGCGGCGAGTTGGTCCATCATCGACGAGAACGCCGTCCACACGGGGCCGATCTCGGACTTGGGCAGGTCGAAGAAGTTCTGGTTGATGCCGATACAGAACAGCACCCGCAGCGGGTCGGTCATGAAGACTCCTGGTGATTACGGTGATTCGGATCAGATGAAGCCGGGGAACGGCTCGATGTCCATGAGGACAGCGCCGGCGCTGTCGTAGATACCATCGCCGAGGAACGCGTGCTGCGGCGGGACGAGCGACTCGCGCAGGTAGCGCTGCATCGGGCTGGTGTCGTAGATCGCGCCGGTGCCCGACAGCTGGAATGCGGTGTGCGTGGCGGCGGCACCGGCCTTGACGACGTGGGTCGACGCGAGGCGCAGCAGCGCGGCGAGCTTGTTCGGGACCGGGTCGCCGGCCTCGACGGTCGCGTACGCCTCGTCGGTGACCTCGTAGAAGAACGCCCGCGCCGAGCGCAGGGCGGCCTCGGCCTTGGCGATGTCGATGCGGTAGTAGGCGCGGTCGGCGAGTTTCGGGGCGCCGGTGATGCCGGTGCGGCCGGCACCGACCTCGAGCGCGAAGTCCAGCGCGGCGCGGCCGACACCGAGGTTGACCACGGCCAGCACCTGGGCGGCGTAGGCGATCGAGGGGTAGCGGTAGAGCGGCTCGTCGACGGTCGGGGTGCCGCCGCGGATGAACGTCCACTCCTCGGGGACGACGACGCCGTCGACCTTGAGGTCGTGGCTGCCGGTGCCGGACAGGCCCAGCACATCCCAGTTCTCGACGATCTCGATGTCGCGGGGGCGCAGCAGTGCGGTGCGCGGCTTGCCAGCGGTCTCGGCACCGCCCTTGATGCCGACGCCGAGCCAGTCGGCGCCCTTGCAGCCGCTGGAGAACTTCCACCGGCCCTTCACGTCGAACCCGCCGGCGACCCGCTCGGCCGGCTGCACGGGGAACAATCCGCCGGCGAACACGACGTCGGGGCCGTCCTTGTACAGTTCGGCCTGCGTCTCGAGCGGCAGCGCGGCGAGGTAGATCAGCGCGGAGCCGAAGCTGGCGACCCAGCCGGCGGAGGCGTCGACGGCGGAGATGCGCTCGATCATGCGGAGGAACTCGCTGGGGGGCAGCGCGTCGCCACCGAACTGCTTCGGAGTGGCGGAGCGGTAGATGCCGACCTGCTTGAACTCCTCGATCATGTCGCGGGGGACGTGCTTCTTGTCGGCGAACTCCTGGCGGCGTTCGGCCACGTGCACGAGGACGTCCTCGAAGGTCAGCGTGGTCGGGGTGTGTTGCAGGGTGCTGGTCATCAGGTGCTCCGATCGGACGGGGTGACTCGGGCGAAAGTTCGTTGGTCTCAACGCTATGGACGCTTCTCGTGCCGCTCAATCGGTGCTTACCCCGTGGCCTGTGCAGGCATGTCGCGGATTCCTGAAGGTTTCCCCTATGCAATGCACGGCAGTTTCGGGGTTAGGGTCGACCGGTGTCCGACCTCGCCCTCGCCGACTACGAACGGCTCGTGGAGTCGCTGCGCTACTGCGTGCTGCTGCACGACGCGGAGTCCAAGGACATCCTGTGGGCCAACCGAGCGGCGGCCGAGATGCTCGAGTTCACCGTCGAGGAACTCATGCCGCTCAAGGCGCCCGACATGAGTTCCCAGGAACAGCGTTACCGCCGCTCGGTGGGCCGGCAGTGGCTGCAGGACGCCGTCGAGAACGGTGTGGCCGTGACCGAATGGGCGTACCGGGCCAAGAGCGGTCGGGTGATCCTCACCGAGGCGATCGCGATCCGGGTGGAGTTGACCGAGCGCACCGTGGTGATGGTGCAGTTCCGCGACATCGAACGCGAGGCGCTGATGCGCCGCCACCTGGTCCGCACCGAGGCCGACCTCACCCGCACCGAGGCCCGCCTGTCGGCCTTCCTGCGCAACATGGCGGAGGGCATCCTCGTCCTCGACGACGACGCCCGCATCACCTACGCCAGCGAGGCGGCCGCCACGCTGCTCGACACCTCCGTCGAGGCGTTACAGGGCGCGTGCTTCCTCGACTTCTGCCGCGACGGCCGCGACGGTGATGGGCCGCTGGGCGTGCGAACGGCGTTGCGCCGCACCCACGACCGCGGCGATTCGCAGAGCGTGCGCTACGAGGTGGAACTGCCCAGCGGCCGACGGCGCTGGCATGCGGGCAGCTGCCAACTCATCGCGATCGAGAACGACCTGCGCGGATCGCTGCTGCTGTTCCACGACGTCACCGAGCACATCCTCACCGAGCAGGAGCACCGCCGTGACGCCCAGTACCTCAACTA
>DATDBL010000059.1:0-43620 GCA_036524855.1 Aldersonia sp.
GGCTCGCACCCAGCGAGCCGCGCTTCTTTCGGTTAGGTAACGTTCTTCGTATGGCAGATCTGCGCAGCATCGAACTCGAGACGCTCGGCCGCGAGTCGACGTCACTGGCCGACTACGACGGACGGGCCGTCCTGGTGGTGAACGTCGCCTCGAGGTGCGGCCTCACGCCTCAGTACACCGCGCTCGAGCAGTTGGCGAAGAACTACGCCGACCGCGGACTCACCGTGATCGGGGTGCCGTGCAACCAATTCATGGGCCAGGAGCCCGGCACCCCCGAAGAGATTGCGACCTTCTGCTCCACCACCTATGGCGTGACCTTCCCGCTGATGGCGAAGACCGACGTCAACGGCCCCGACCGGCATCCGCTCTACGCCGAGTTGACCAACACCCCCGACGCCAAGGGGGAGGCCGGTGACGTGCAGTGGAACTTCGAGAAGTTCCTCATCGCCTCCGACGGCGCCGTCACCCGTTTCCGCCCCCGAACGGTCCCCGACGCCCCCGAGGTCATCGAAGCCATCGAACAGGCGCTCCCTCACGGGTCCTGACCAGCGGTTCTAGCGCACGACCAGCGGATCCGCGACCGCGGCCGGGTGCGGATCGGCGGCCAGTGCGAGCGCCTCGTCGAACTCGCGGTGGCCGGCCCGCGCGCCGAGCAGCAGCGCGAGGCGGGTGAGGAATGCCTCGCGATCGTCGGACTGATCGAGCGCCTCGGACAGGCCGAGCCAGACGTTCTCGAGGCGCAACTGCTCCGGCGTCAGCGTCGGCGCGGTGTGCACCGGGACGGGACCCGACGGGGCGGTGCTGGCGCACAGGTGGTCGGCCACCTCGCTCAGCTGGGCGATATCGTCGATCCGCGCGAGCACCACGCCGTCGGGACGCACGACGAACACCTCACCCGAGCGGGCACCCAGCGCCGCGGACAGGTCGGCATCGGCGTCGATGATCCGCACGGCCTCCGGTGCCAGCCGCGCGGCCAATTCGGTCGCTGCCGCGGTCAGCGCGTGCTGGGCCGCGGTGTCGAGATCGATCGCGACGAGTCCGAAACCGGTACCGCGCAGCATATTCAGCGACGTGGTTCCCATCCGGCGGTCCTCCAACGGGTCACCGGGCAGCACACCCGTGGATCCGGCGGCGATCGGCCAGGTCAGCGGCGACAGATGGGCGTGGGTGGCGCTGGACTGACGCGGGTTGACCAGTTCGGCGAATTCGGGCCGCGCGGCGGCCAGTTCGAGCACGGCGTCGCGGGTGCGACGGTAGCCCTCGCTGCCGGGGGACATGATCAGCGTGGACTTGCCTGCGTTGTCGATGTTCTGCTGCCACGCGGCATGCCGCTCGGCGGAATATGCTTGCAGCAGGGCGGAATCAGCCGTTCCGTTGACAACGGCGGCGAGCATCCAGGCCAGCGTCTCCGCGTCCTCCATGCCCGAGTTGAGCCCGCGCACACCGAAGATCGGCACGAGGTGGGCGGCGTCGCCGGCGTAGACGACCCGGCCGTGCACGAAGTCGGGCAGCGCCAGCGCGCGGGCACCGTAGAAGCCGGTCCATTCCAGGGTCCACGGCAGGTCGTTGCGCAGCCATGCGAGGTGGCGGGCGATCCGCTCGCGGATCCGGTCCTCCTGGGTCTCCACCTCGGCGTCCTCGGACGGGTCGAGCTGGTAGTCGATGCGCCAGATGTCGCCCGGCTGCTTGTGCATGATGATCGTCGAGCCCGGGTTGCTCGGCGGATCGAACCACACCATGCGCTCGGCGGGCAGGTCGGCGTGCCAGCCGATGTCGGCGATGACGTAGCGACCGTCGTAGCTGGTGCCCTGCAGTGTCAGGCCGGCGAGCTCCCGCATCCGGCTGCGTCCGCCGTCGGCGGCGACCACCCAGGCGGCGCGCAGGTGCCGCGGCCCGTGGGCGGTGTCGACGTCGAGGGTGACGCCGTCTGCGTCCTGCGCGAACCCGGCGATGCTGGCCTGCCAGTACAGCGTGATCAGCGGGTGGGCCTCGATCGCGTCGACCATCACCTGCTCGAACGCGGACTGGGAGACGTTGACCATGGGCGGGCGCACGTCGTGTGGGCGGTCGGGCATCGTGAAGTGCAGCACTTCGTGGTCGCCGTGGAAGCTGCGTCCACCGACCCACGGCAGCACGATTCGCTCCAGGTCGGCGCCGAAGCCGAGCCGGTCGGCGACCTCGAGGCTGTGCCGCGAGATGCAGATCGCCCGCGAGCCGAACGACACCTGGTCGGCGGCCTCGAGGACGGTGACCGCAATTCCGCGCTGTGCCAGACCGAGGGCGGTTGCCATGCCGACCGGGCCGGCACCGATGACGACGACCGGGCGCTGCTCGGTGCTGGACCCGAACTGCGAGGCGGGGTACTTGCGGGGCTGGTAGTAGTACGACATGTCAGGCTCCCTTGGCGGTCGAGGGGGTACGCAGGACGAAGATGCTGGCCAGGCTGACCAGGGCGATGGCGACGAAGTAGACGGTGATCGCAGCGGAGGTGTGGAACTGGGCGTACAGCGCGGTCGCGACGATCGGGGCGAGGCCGCCGCCGAGGATGGCGCCGATCTGATAGCCGAGCGACGCGCCGCTGTAACGGATGTGGGCGGGGAACAGTTCGGAGAACAGCGCGGACTGCGGTCCGGCGCAGCAGCCGAGGACGAACCCGAGCAAGATCATCGCCGCCGCGATCACAGCGATGTTGCCGGTGTCGACGAGCGGGAAGAACGTCGCCGCGCACACCACCAGGGCGATGGAGGCGCGGATGTACACCTTGCGCCGGCCGAGGATGTCGGAGCGGGCCGCGCTGAACGCCATCCCGGCCATCCAGAACGGGCACGACGCGATCAGCAGGAACAGCATCGTCGAGCGGTCGAAGCCGAGCACCGATTCGCCGTACTTGAGGACGTACACCATGTAGACGTAGGCGATGCCGTTGGTGGCGATGAACGTCCCGCCGGCCAGCAGCACGGTGCGCCAGTGCTTGGTGAGTACCTCGGCGAGCGGCAGCTTGTGCGCCGGTGCCTCGTCGCGGGCCTGCTGAAACTCCTCGCTCTCGGACAACCCGAGCCGGATCCACATCGCGACGGCGATCAGGACCGCGCTGAACAGGAACGGAACGCGCCAGCCCCAGGCGAGGAACGCGTCGTTGTCGAGCACGGACGTGGTCAGCAGGAACACCAGGTTCGCGGCGAGCACACCCGCCGGCACCCCGATCTGCGGCGCCGCGCCGTAGAGTCCGCGGCGCCCTGGCGGTGCGTTCTCGGTGGCGACCAGCACCGCGCCGCCCCACTCGCCGCCGACCCCGAGGCCCTGTACGAAGCGCAGCGTCACCAGCAGCGCGGGCGCCGCGACGCCGATTGCGGCGTAGTTCGGCAGTAGGCCGATCGCAACCGTCGCGCAGCCCATGAGCAGCAGCGACACCACGAGCATCGACTTGCGGCCGACCCGGTCACCGAAGTGGCCCATCACGATCCCGCCGATCGGGCGGGCGACGAACCCGATCGCGAGCGTGGCGAACGCCGCCAGCGTGCTCGCGAGGTCGGAGTCGCTGGGGAAGAACTGGGGTCCGAGCACCAGCGCGGCGGCGGTGCCGTAGATGAAGAAGTCGTACCACTCGATCGCGGTGCCGACGAAGCTGCCCAGCGCGGCCCGGCGCGCGATGCGCGGGTCCCGTACGCGTGGAGTGGCGTCGATTGACGTCATTCTCTGCCCTCTCGATGCTGCGTGGCGGTGGTGCCCGTCACGCTCGCCTTCGAGCATGAGGCCCGCGACTTCCACTGAAAAGCGGAAGTTACCGAACTACATATTCGGAAGATCCGAAGAATGGTGTTCGGTGGCGAAATCGATGAACGCGCGAGTGACCCGACTCGGTGACATGTCGCGATGCCAGGCGACGACGATCGCCACGAGCGGCAACTCCGGTGTGGTGATTTCCCGGACCACCACCGCGCGCCCCTCGTACGTCATGTCCACTGCCGGTCGCTGCAGCAACAGTGTCCAGCCGAGGCCGTGGCCGACGAACGCGCGCGCGGTTTCATAGTTGCCGGTGCGGTAGGCGACCTGCGGCGCGAACCCTGCCCGCCGACATGCGTCGAGGGCGTGGTTGCTGCTCGGGGGCGCATCCAGCAGCACGAGGGGTTCCTGCGCGAGGTCGGCGAGATCGATACCGACGCATCCGTCGGACACCGCGGCGAGCGGGTGGTCGGCGGCCAGCACGACCTGTGGGACGCGCCGGGCCAGCACCTCGGTCCGCCATTCGGGGGAGAGGTCCAGGTCGTAGACGATGCAGACGTCGAGTTCGCCGCCGTCCATCTGCTTCCGCAGCCGGTTCTGAGTGTCCTCGCGAAATTCGACGCTCGCGCGAGGGTGGCGGCGGGTGAAGCCGTGCAGCAGCGGCGGCAGGATGGTCGGCCCCAACGACGGGTAGCACCCCACCGTCACGGGCCCGGCCACGCCGCCGCTCTCACCGTGCGCATCGGCCTGAATCTCGTTGGCCTGCCGCAACAGTGCCCGCGCCCGGGCAAGCACAGACTCCCCGGTCGGGGTGAGCCCCACCCCGTGTGCGCGCTTGCGCACACACAACTGGGCAGCCAGCGCCTTCTCCAGGTCCGTGATCGCAGCCGAGAGCGCCGACTGCGACAGATGCAGGCGCGCCGCGGCGCCGCTGATCGTGCCGGTCTCGGCGACAGCGACGAACGCAGCCAACTGCCGCATCGTGTAGCGCGGAACCTCGTCGGCCATCTGTGCGCCTCCGACCCGTGAGTGGTTATGGTGTGTATAGACTCCGTAACCACTCACGGGTCGGGTGGGGTTCATCTGGCCGTCACCTTCGTCCGCGACAATGGATCCCATGAGCACGCTGATCGTGTCTGTGTCCGGGATTCGCGACGACACTCTCGAGCACGCCGCGAGTTTCGCCGACGACCTCGACCACCGCGGCGTCCCGTTGTCGCTGCTGGTGGCGCCGAGGTTGAAGGACAAGTACCGCCTCGTGCGCGACCGCGACACCCAGGAGTGGCTGCGGGGCCGCCGCGGGGCCGGCGACGCGATCGTGCTGCACGGTTACGACCAGGCCGCCACCAAACGGCGCCGCGCCGAGTTCGCCGATCTCTCCCAGCACGAGGCACGGCTGCGGCTCACCGCGGCCGACCGGGTGCTCGAGGAGGTCGGGTTGGCCACCGACGTCTTCGCGGGCCCCCGTTGGCAGGTGTCCGACGGCGCGCGCTCGGCGCTGCCCGGTGCGGGGTTCCGGATTCTCGCGACCGCCTCGACCGTCGAGCACATCGTCCGCGGAAACACGGTGCGGGCCAAGGTGCTCGGCATCGGGGAGGGTCAGCGTGCGGAACCGTGGCGCTGCCGCGCCCTCGTGCTCGGCGCCGCCCGGGTGGCGCGCCGCGGCGGCCTGGTGCGGCTGGCGATCTCGGCGAAACAACTCGGCAACCCCGGACCGCGCCAGGCTGTCCTCGACGCCGTCGACCTCGCTCTGCAGCAGCGGGCCCGCGCGATCGGCTACGGCATCGGCGTCCTCGCCGACGCCGCCTGAGCGTCCGTCGCAATTTGAGACATTCGTCTGTGTGACACGAATCCCCGCGCCGGTAGCATCTTTCGCGTGATTCTCATCGTCGTGAAGTTCCCCGTGAAGCCCGAGTTCGTCGACTCCTGGATCGAGAAGGTGACCCCGTTCACCGAGGCCACGCGTGCCGAACCGGGCAACCTCTGGTTCGAGTGGTCGCGCAGCCTCGAGGACCCGAACACCTTCGTTCTGTGCGAGGCGTTCGCCGACGACGCCGCCGCCGCGCACGTCGGCGCCCCGCACTTCAAGGAGGGCCTCGACACGATGCGCCCGATGGTCTCGCGCACCCCCGACATCGTCAGTACCTCGATCGAGGGCCAGACCGGGTGGTCGGCGATGGGCGAACTGCAGGTCGACTGAGCGCCGTTGCTCCACACCGCTGAATGCCCACCCGCTACGGTGTGGGCATGAGCGAAGCCGCGGACGTCGTGGTCGTGGGAGCGGGTCTGGCAGGCCTCGTCGCCGCCGCGGAAATCGTGGACGCCGGCCGGTCGGTGCTGATCGTCGAGCAGGAGAACGTCAACAACCTTGGTGGGCAGGCGTTCTGGTCGTTCGGTGGGCTGTTCTTCGTGGACAGCCCGCAGCAGCGCCGGCTCGGCATCAAGGACTCCTACGATCTCGCCCTGCAGGACTGGATGGGCAACGCGGGCTTCGACCGCGACCGGGAGGACCGCTGGCCCCGCAAGTGGGCGCAGGCCTACGTCGAGTTCTCAGCCGGCGAGAAGCACAGCTGGCTCGCCCGTCAGGGCCTGCAACTGTTCCCGGTCGTCGGGTGGGCCGAGCGCGGTGGCTACGGAGCCATCGGCCCCGGCAACTCGGTGCCCCGCTTCCACATCACCTGGGGCACCGGCCCGGGTCTCGTCGAGATCTTCGCCCGCCGCGTGGCGGCCGGCGCCGACCGCGGCCTGGTGCGGTTCGCCTATCGGCACCGGGTCGACGACATCGTCGTCACCGACGGCGCCGCCACCGGTGTGCGGGGTGCCATCCTCGAACCCAGCGACGCCGCCCGCGGTGTCTCGTCTTCGCGGAACGTCGTGGGGGAGTTCGAGTTCGCCGCGCAGGCTGTGATCGTGACGTCCGGCGGCATCGGGCACAACCTCGAGTTGATCAAGAAGAACTGGCCCGCCCGGATGGGCCGCGTGCCACAGAGCATGCTGTCGGGGGTTCCCGCGCACGTCGACGGGCGGATGCTCGAGATCAGCGAACGCGCCGGCGCGAGCATCGTCAACCGGGACCGGATGTGGCACTACACCGAGGGCATCACCAACTACGACCCGGTCTGGCCCAACCACGGCATCCGGATCATCCCCGGCCCCTCGTCGCTGTGGCTCGACGCGACCGGCAAACGCCTTCCCGTGCCGCTGTTTCCGGGGTTCGACACGCTCGGCACGATGGAGCACATCGTCAGGACCGGCCACGACCACACCTGGTTCGTGCTCGACGAGAAGATCATCGAGAAGGAGTTCGGCCTGTCGGGTCAGGAGCAGAACCCCGACCTCACCGGCCGCGACGTCAAACTCGTGCTGCAGCGGGTGAAAAAGGGTGCGCCCGGCCCGGTGGAGGCGTTCAAGCAGCGCGGTGCCGACTTCGTCGTCGCCGATACCCTGTCCGACCTCGTCGCCGGCATGAACAAGGTCGGCTGCACGAACGAGGAGCGCGAAGACCTGCTCGACTTCGAGACGGTTCGCCGCGAGGTGGTCGCGCGCGACCGCGAGTTCGACAACAAATTCAGCAAGGACCTGCAGGTGGTCGCGATCCGCGGCGCGCGCTCCTACCTCGCCGACAAGGTGAGCAGGGTCGCGACGCCGCACAAACTGCTCGACCCGAAGGCTGGCCCGCTGATCGCGGTGCGCCTCCATCTGCTGACCCGAAAAACGCTGGGCGGCTTGGAAACCGACCTCACCTCCCAGGTCCGCCGCCCCGACGACACCCCGTTCGAGGCCCTGTACGCGGCGGGGGAGGTCGCCGGCTTCGGTGGCGGCGGCGTCCACGGCTACCGCTCGCTGGAAGGCACCTTCCTCGGCGGCTGCATCTTCTCCGGCCGCGCCGCGGGTCGGGGCGTCGCCGTCCGGTTGTAGCGCGGCTATACATCCACCGCATCCTCGCGCGGCAGCACCCGGAACTCGGTGCCGTCGGGCGCCATCTCGGTCAGGCGCGAATAGTAGATGCCGACCCCCGCGTCGGAGGCGACGGCCTCGTGGATCGGCACCGCCAGTCGCGGCTTCACCGCGCGCAGGTAGTCGACGGCCTCGCTGACCTTCATCCACGGCGCGACCGCCGGGATCGCCAGCACCTCGACCGGCACGTACGGCACCCACAGCGAATCGCCCGGATGCACGAGCTGCGCCGGGCGCTCCGGCGTCCCGAGCAGGTAGACGGTGTTGTCGATGACCGGCAGGTCCGGATGAATCACCGCGTGCCGACCGCCGCCGCCGGTGACCCGGATCGTCCCGACCTCGCGGATCTCGCCGGGCGCAAGCGCCGTCCATGGATCGCCGAGTTGCTGCGCGGTCTGCGGGTCCGCGTACAGGGCCGCGCCCGGGTTCGCCTCCACGAGGGCGGCAAGACGCTCCTTGTCGACGTGGTCGGGGTGCTGGTGGGTGATCAGGATCGCGTCGAGCCCGGTGAGGCCCTCGAACCCGTGCGAGAAGCCGCCCGGGTCGAACAACACCTTTGTGCCGTCGATCTCGGCCAGCAGGCAGGAATGGGTGAAGTGCGCGAGTCGCATGGTGGAGAGTATGCCGAGACCGCCCCTGCCCCGGTGGGTAAACTCCGCCGTGTCCGCCGATCCAGTTCCAGCCGAGGAGCCGCACGTGGCCCGAGTCGTGGTCGATGTCATGCTCAAACCTGAGATTCTCGACCCCCAGGGCCAGGCGATCGTCGGCGCGCTGCCCCGTCTCGGCTTCGAGGGCGTGTCCGACGTCCGACAGGGCAAGCGGTTCGAACTCGAGGTCGACGACAGCCTCGACGACACTATGCTCGCGCAGATCGCCGAATCTCTGCTGGCCAACACGGTGATCGAGGAGTGGAAGGTCACCCGCGTCCCGTGACCTCACGTATCGGAGTCATCACATTCCCCGGCAGCCTCGACGACGTCGACGCCGCACGCGCGGTCCGCCTCTCCGGCGCCGACGCGGTGGCGCTGTGGCACGGCGACGCCGACCTGCGTGGCGTCGACGCGGTGATCGTGCCCGGTGGCTTCTCTTACGGCGACTATCTGCGCGCCGGCGCGATCGCCCGGTTCGCCCCGGTCATGGGGGAGGTCGTCGACGCCGCAGCCAAGGGTCTGCCGGTGCTCGGCATCTGCAACGGATTCCAGGTGCTGTGCGAGGCGGGCCTGCTGCCCGGGGCGCTGACCCGCAACGTCGGCCTGCACTTCATCTGCCGCGACCAGTGGCTGAAGGTCGAGTCGACCGACACCGTGTGGTCCGCGCGCTACGAGCCGGGCGCGGAGATCCTCGTCCCGCTCAAGTCCGGCGAGGGCCGCTACCAGGCGCCTGCCGACGTGCTCGACGAACTCGAGGGTGAGGGCCGGGTCGTGTTCCGCTACTCCGGCGACAACCCGAACGGCTCGCAGCGCTCGATCGCGGGAATCGCGTCGGCGAACGGCCGCGTCGTCGGGCTCATGCCGCATCCCGAGCACGCAACCGAACCGCTCACCGGACCCAGCGACGACGGACTGGGCATGTTCCTGTCCGTGCTCGACGCGCTGGTCAACGCGCCGAGCGCATAGTTCTTCCGGCGTCCGGCATCCCGCCGTGCGCGACCGAGGGGCCCCCTCATGGTCGTTTTCGCTCGCGTGGGGTCCCCTCACTCCGCTGGTATCGCTACTGTGGGTGCCCCTGACTCGCGTCGCGCGGCCTCCGTCATCACCGCCGCGTCCTCGGAGCCGAAGCGGTCCTCGAGCGCCTCGGGGGAGTAGTCGAGGTCGATCTCCTCGACCGGGCGACCGCGCGCCGACTCGATCGCGGCGAGTCGACGCTGCCCGCGGTCGGCGGCGTAGGCGATGAACTCCTGGTTGTCGAGGCCGAACGGCTGCTCGTCGAACTGCTCGTCCACCCAAGCGATCATGCCGAGCGCCAACGGCATCAGTTCGGTCATCCGGGCGGTGACCACGTTCCAGTTGGCGTCGTCGGCGGCAACGTGACGACGGCAGGTGAACGTGCCCCACGCCATGTGCCGACGCTCGTCGTCGCCGATGTGCTTGATCAGCTCGAGCATGCCGGGGAAGGTGCCGCGCATCGTGCACACCTTCTGCCAGGCGTAGTAGCCGGTGAGGGCGAGGCTGCCCTCGATGACGTGGTTGTAGGTGACGCTGGCGCGGACCTGGTTGGCCGGACTCGGGTCGTCGGCGAGCGTCCGCAGGGAGTTGGGCAGTTCCTCGTAGAACAACTGCCGGTAGTACGGGTTGTCGGCGACGAAGGGGTGTAGGTCGCTGGTGAGGCCGACGGCGTCCATCCACATCCGGAACACCTGGGTGTGCTTTGCCTCCTCGAAACAGAACTGCGCCAGGTACATCTCGTCGCCGAAGCGCCGCTCCGCGGCCATCGCGGCCATGAACGGTCGGATGTCCTGCGTCACCGCCTCCTCACCGGCGACGAACTGCGCGACGAGATAGGTGGTGCTGACCTGCTGTTCGCTGTTCAACTCCACCCAGTCCACCGCGTCGACGCTGAAATCCAGATCGGCGGGATCCCAGAACTTCGCGTTGCCCTTGGCGAAGAGCCGCAACGGCAGCGTGTCCCAGTTCAGTCCGCCGGCTCGCAGGGAGTCGAATCCGTTACGGGCGGTCGTCAGCGTCGACATCGGGCCTCCTTCTGAAACGCGTCTGTTCCTGTTTCGACGGTAGTCCCGCCCATCCGATTCGCGTGGCTCTTTAGGATCGCGGTATGGCTTCCACCGACGCGACCGCCGCGGGACTTTGTGCCTTCGTCGACGCCTCGCCCTCGCCCTTCCACGTGTGCGCGACCGTCGCCGCCGACCTCGCCGCCCACGGCTTCGTCGAACTGCGAGAACGCGACGCATGGCCGGACGCAGCGGGCCGCTACTACGTGGTCCGCGGTGGGTCGGTGATCGCCTGGGTCGTCCCCGATCGCCCGGTCGATGCGTTCCGGATCGTCGGCGGACACACCGACAGCCCCAACCTGCGGGTCAAGCAGTACCCCGACCTCACCTCGGCGGGCTGGCAACTCGTCGGCCTCGAACCCTACGGCGGGGCGTGGACGAACTCGTGGCTCGACCGCGACCTCGGTCTGTCCGGTCGAGTCGCGGTGCGTCACGGGAGTGGGGCTCGTGCCGAACTGCTGCTGGTGGACAAGCCCATCCTGCGGGTGCCGCAACTGGCGATCCACCTCTCGGAGGACCGCAGGGGAGTGCAACTCGACCCGCAGCGCCACGTCAACGCGGTGTGGGGTGTCGGCGGGGCGCCGGAGTCGTTCCACGCGTTCGTCGGGGAGCAGCTGGGAGTGCCGGCGGGTGACGTCCTCGGTTGGGAGCTCATGACTCACGACCTCGCGCCCAGCCAGGTCGTCGGCGCGGCGGGTGAGTTGCTCAGCGCGCCGCGCCTCGACAACCAGGGCACCTGCTACGCGGGTACCAAGGCCCTGATCGCAGCCGTCGCAACCGAACTGACGCAGGTCGCGGCGCTCGCGCTGTTCGACCACGAGGAGGTCGGCAGCATGTCCGATCGGGGCGCGCAGTCCGAGTTCCTCGTCACGACGCTGGAGCGGATCGTGCTCGCCGGCGGCGGGAGTCGGCAGGATTTCCTGCGTGCGAGCGCCGGGTCGATCGTCGCCTCGGGCGACATGGCGCACGCGACGCACCCGAACTACCCGGAGCGCCACGAACCGGCGCACCGCATTTCGGTCAACGCCGGCCCGGTGCTCAAGGTCAACCAGAACCTGCGCTACGCGACGGACGCGATCGGCGCAGCCGCGTTCGAGCTGGCTTGCGAGCAAGCGGGAGTTCCGTTGCAGCGCTATGTACATCGCGCCGATCTGCCCTGCGGTTCGACGATCGGCCCGTTCACCGCCGCTCGCACCGGCATGTCCACCGTCGACGTCGGCGCGGCCCAACTCGCGATGCACTCGGCCCGGGAACTGATGGGTGCCGACGACGTCCGCGCCTACGCCGAGGCGCTGGCGGCGTTTCTGGCGCCTGCGTGATCATTGCAGGTAGGTGATTGTGCAGGCCCACGTGCGGCGGCGGTCTTGAAGTCGGTTCCGCAGGTCGTATCGGCCGGGACCAGCTGGGCGTGCCGCCATCTCACAGCGTGGCCTCCTCGCTGTCGCTGACCACGGACTCGGCGTTGATCACCGGCTCGGTTTGAAGCGAGATGCCCGGATAGCCCGACATCCGGCTGCTGAGCATCTGGAGTTCGGCGCGCAGGTACGGATACATGTCTCGAAGCGCCCGCCGAGCAAACACGTTCTTCTCTTCCTCACTCGCGTTCGCGATCACAAAGTCGTCGGCTTCGATCACATCGGCCTTCGGGACAGGCGTATTCACCTGGTCCTCCGATGCGTAGAAGCCGGTGATGGCGACGGCGACTACGCATCGTGGCCGCAGATACCTCGCTTCGATCGTCGCCTTGACGGTCCCGTTGATCCACCCGACGAAGCTCACCCCGCCCTCGTTGACCTCCTCGAACCAGGACGGGATTCGATCCGGATAGGACGCATCGAGGTGCTCGAACAGCAGTTTGCTCGGATCGACATGCCGGAGGGTCAAGTCCGTCAACCGACAAGCGTCAACCATGGAGTTCCGCGTTCCACTTGGTCGCAGTCTTCTCCTGGACGTCCGGAACCGGGTGGTCCAGCCAGCTACCTTCGATCTCGCGCGTGTGGAAGCTGACGAAGGCGGCGCGCCGTCCAGGGTCGCGCTCGATGGAATCTGCTGCTCGTCTGATGCAATCGCGGGCATGCTCAGATACGGAGACCGCACCGAATTCGAGCATCGCTCCCACCGCCAACGCGTACCGCCGGACGGTCGCCAGGGTCGGGTTGGTGCCGCCCTTCTCGAAGCGGTAGACGACGGCGTCATCGACCCCCATCGCCTTCGCGACATCCGTGACGGCGAGGTCCGAGGAGATACGGACGGCCCTCAGCTCTCTGATGAGCTTCGTCTGTTGTCGAGCGAGGTCGACGCCGAGGCGATCTCTGTCCATCGTTGGATCCCTCCTTAGCGGCTCGAACGGTCGGGTAGTCCTGACTTATAAGTCAGACTCCACTGTGCCACAGCACTCGCCGCCAGGCATAGACAGGTTGGTGC
Source organism: Aldersonia sp. (assembly GCA_036524855.1). Classification (GTDB taxonomy): domain Bacteria; phylum Actinomycetota; class Actinomycetes; order Mycobacteriales; family Mycobacteriaceae; genus Aldersonia. Next base: position 12,833 of record DATDBL010000059.1, read on the forward strand.
TGTCTGCACCAGCGCTTGCCCGCCTCGATCGCGTCGCGCATGTGTCGGGTCTGCTCGGCGGCGTTGTACGCGGTGCCGATACCCTTCGAGCGAACAGAGCAGCCGAGGAGCAGATCGTCCTCGACATCGGCGTCGCGCCGTGGCTCCATGAAGTAGTAGCGCCAATGCACGTCTTGTCCGCCGACGGGAACGGTGCCGTCGACGTCGATCTCACCCAGCCAGGGCAGTGCGCCAGCCGGAGGGGCGATGCCCCGATAGATGTCTCTACCTACCGGGCAGCGATAGGAGCCGTGCGGGTTTCCTGCCGGGGATTCCCTGTTGTCGAACGGGTCGAGGCCAAACTCGACAGCGTCGTCGCGTAGCGCCTCCAGGAGGTACCAGGCCTCCGCGTCCTTCGCCTTGAGGTTCGCCATCTCCCCGGAGCATCGCGCAGTCGAACACCACTGGGCACCGGGCGCGTTGAGGCGCGACCGTAGCTCGTCGGACGGCACCGGTCGAATGGTCACCTTGGCCCCCCGTGGTTCACAGTGCGCGACTGTACAAGCGGCAACCGACAACGAGTGTCACAGCGGGTCGAAGAACCCCCCGAAGCCGCGCTGCAGGGTGACGCTCGTGGCCAGGTACGGCACAACGGTGTCGCCGACGAGCTCCTGCGCCCGGATCTCCACGGTCTTGCCATTGTGTGCCTCCGCTTCCTCGCCGAGAACCAAGGCGAGGAGGGTATTGCGCGAGCGGATGTCCGGCGACGTGAGGTTCGCCTCGACCGACTGCAAGTTGGACAGCAGCACGTCGCCGGCGTAGACGCCGTGCGACCCCGACGCTTACCGTTGACCGGATCCTTCTGGGTAAGAGTGACGAGGACCTCGGATGTGGTGATGGTGGGGGCGCTCACCCCGATCGAGACGTCGACCTTGCTGGTGTCCTTGCTCCTCTACCGGGTGAGGGTAACGAGCGGGACCACGACCTCTTGGAGCGTGGCACCCCCGTGGGCGAACCGAAGCCCTGCTCCCGGCAGCCGCAAGCGGTGCAGGGAGCGGGCGATCTGGACCTGAAGGTCCCCGTCGAGACCGAGTTCCGCGCTGGGCCAGTGGGTGAAGGCAGGGTGGTCGCGCAGCCCGCGCCCGAGCACGTATCGCCGGTTCTTGACGACGATCTGGTCGCCGTGCGCAGGCTCGCTGAGTACGTCCACCGGTTCCAATGCGGACGCTTGGAAGAGGAATCCGTGATCGGCGGTGATCAGGACTCGGCTTGCGCGAATGCGGCCCTTCCCGAACCTGCGAACCAAGCCGACAATTTCCTCGATCGCCTCAGCGCACGCCGACGGTGTGCGCCGTTCGGATCCGGTCTTGTCGCCGGTCGCGTCGATTGTGTCGTGGTAGACGACGACGGTGCTGTGGGCGGACCACAATGCGCTGAGTTCGTCGGCGCGCATCGCGGTGACCGCGTCGTAGGTAGGGCGGCGACGTCGGCGCCCGCCCATACTGCGGCGCGGTTCTCGGTCTCGCGGCGACGGCGACCGCCTCCGCGCGCAACAAGCCACCCGTGGTGAAGGACCGGCGATACGTGTCATCGAGCATGCGGCCTCCGGGTTGTGTGCCAGTCTTGGATCAGCCGGACGACTTTACGCGAGGGTCCGACACACAACGCGTGACAGTCGCGACCCACTTTTTCAGAACGGCCAGGGCGGCAGCTCGGGCAGCCCGGACGACTGCGGGCGCCCAACCAGCCAGGCCAGCAGCTGCGCGTCGGGCAGCTCGGGGGCGGTGACGTCGGGTGCGGCCGCGGCGAGCCGCGGACGCTCGGAAGCCAGCGTGTAGGAAACGAATTCGTCCGGCCAGTCGGCGAGGGAGTAGGCGAGGCCGAGGTCGATGTGATGGATCTCGAGCTCGCGCCAGCGCAGCAGGGGAAGGTCATAGGCAGTCACGGGTCGGCGCCACGCGATCTCGGTGTCCAGCCGGTCGGCGGGGATCTGCGCCAACGCCCGCGCCAGTCGCGACCCGGTGAAGTCGAAATCCGCCGCCAGCAGCGACGTCGGCCGGTCGGCGCCCTCCTCGATCGCCGAATTGCGGGCGTCCGGGCCGCCCGGGTACATGACGCCCGGCACGCCGGTGAGCACGCCGGTCGCGAAGCGCCACACCGCGTCCGCGTTGCGGCACAGGTGCGTCACGACGTGACCGCGGGTCCAGCCCGGCAGCCGCGACGGCGCCCGTGCCTCGTCGTCGCCGAGGGTGGCCAACGTCGCGGCGACCCGCTCCTGCGAGCGGGTGACCGCGTCCAACAGGTCCGGGTAGTCCAGTGCCACCCGGCCCACGTTACGCCGGCGCGCCCTCGTGCCCGGCCGCCGGCTTGGCGACCATGTCCGGCCGCGCCGCGACCAGCAGCCACACCGGCAGCACGGTCAGGCACAGCAGCGGCAGCAGATGAACGTCGCCGACGATCGCGGCGGCCAGGAACAGCGCCATCCAGCCGTCGCGCGACACCACCAGCACGATGCCGAGGATCGCGCAGCCGACGGCCAACGCCGGGGGGACGCTCGGGAACAGGGCGCTGACGCCGAGACCGAAGGCGACGCTGACGAAGATGACGGGGAAGATGCGGCCGCCGCGGAACCCCGCCGTCGCCGCGACCACCATCGCCGCGAGCTTGACGACCGCGAGCCCGAACAGGTCGCCGGTCGAATAATCCGAGGCGGTCGCCGCCAACTCCTGCATCTGGGTGAGGCCCTTGAACAGCGAGATCTCGCCGTAGATCGCGCCGAGGCCGCCGAGCACCGTGCCGCCGACGGTGAGGGTGATCAGCGGGTTGGGCAGCCGGTGAAAGAGTCGGTGCACGGGATCGAACAGGTACAGCGCGCCCATCGCGAGCAGCGCGGCGGCGAGCGCGACGACGACACCGAATAACAGGTCCGCCCAACCGGGCGGGCCCAGAGGCGGCAGTGCCACCGACAGCGACTCGCCCTCCAACAGGTACATCGTGATACCCCCGGCACCGGCCGCGACCAATGGCGGGAACAGGTTGTCCCACAGCAGACCCCGCTCGTGCATCTGCTTCATCTCGGTGAGCACCAGCGCCGCGGCGACCGGGGTACCGAACATCGCGCCGATCGTGCCGGACACGGCGACGATCAGGCCGAACTCGGGCGGGACCTTCGGCAGGAGCCTGTGCATCAGCCACACCGCGATCGCGACGTTGATGCCGATGATCGGGTTCTCCGGCCCGAGGCTGACCCCGCCGGCCAGGCACAGCACGAGCGCCAGCGCGAGGCTCGGCACGACGGTGATCGGCAGCGGTGTGGCGATCAACCCCTCCGTCGCGGGATCCGGACCCGCATGCCCGGGCAGCTTCCAGATCACCAGGCCCACGGTCGCACCGACCGCGGTCAGCATGCCGAAGATCCACCAGCCGTTGTCGCCACCGGTGCCCAGCGACTCCGGCAGCCAGTCCCACAGCACGTGCTCGAGTTGGCCCGCGAGCGCGGACAGCCCGATCAACGCGAGCCCGGACAGTACGCCCAGGATCGCGGCGGGAACGGCGCTCGCGGCGATCTCGCGGGTGCTGCGCGTTCGCGTTGTCGTGGTCATTCCACTCCTCAGCGGTGTCGGCTCGGCTCGAAACTAGTCGGTCACCGCTCCTCTGTCCGGTCATCGGGGCGTGTCCGCCCAGCGACGACGAGGTCCCCGAAGCGATGCAGCCGCTTCGGGGACCTTGTTCTTGACGTCAGTCGCGCGCCATCGACAGTTCGTCGTCGGTGGTGACGTGCGGTGCGCCGATCGGCTGGCGGCGACGCTTGAAGCCCACCACGAACAGCACATTACCGAGCAGGAGGAGGGTGAGCGGCACGACCGTCGACACCACATTCAGCTTCTGCGCGGCCTCGTTGGCCTTGCCCACGTTGGCGGCGACGGTGTCGTCGGTGAGCTCCACCTTGACGTCCGCAACCGGCAGCAGCGGAACCTGGTTCCCGCCGGCGTCGATCGTGGCAACGATCGTCTGGTGCAGGCTGGAGTCCAGCGGGGCGCCGAGCGTCTGGTCCGCCGCGAGGGACGCCTGGGTGGTGACGACATAGGACAGCGGCACGGAGTCGGGCAGGGCATCCATCGACGCGGTGAGCGCCTGCTGGCTGCCGGCCGGGAGCAGCGGCATGATCTGACCGATCAGCGCCTTGGGCAGCGCCGGTGGCAGCGTCTGCAGCGTCGCCTCGTCCTGCAGCGGACCCGAAGCGTCGACCTCGTAGGTGTTGGTGGCGCGACCGGAGACATCGCCCGTTCCGGTGAACTTCAGCGGCACGGTCTGCTCGGTGGCGGAATCGTAGATCGAGTAGTTCTCGGCCTTGGGATGCAGCGGAAGGGTGAACAGCAGGCCGCTGATCGGTTCGGTGGCACCGCTTTCGGTGACCGCGCCCGTCGCCTGGAGCGAGCCGCGATCCATCGTGTACACGTGTGTCTTTGGCTTGGCTTCGGTCCCAGGCACATTCAGCGTCACGTCATCCTGGACAGTGGCGCTGTCGCCCGCGGTGGTGGTGACGAAGACGTGCCGGTCCATCGTGATCGGCACATCCTTCGCGATGGCGTGAGCGGTGTCCTTGGCCGCCAAGGCTTTAGCGTTCAGCATCGTGGCGGTGCCGGTGTAGTGGGCGGTGCTGTCGGTGTCGGCCGGCAGCTTCGTAAGGGCCGGAGTGAGCACGAAGTGCACGAGCGCGGCCAGCGTGATGGACACGATGCCCACCACCATCAGCACCACGGACGAGCGTCGCAGTCGCGTTTTCATGGTTGTACCTCGATAGGTGTAGCGGATGTGGTTGCGAACGACGCGGACTGGGTCGTCGACGATCGTTCGAGGCGCGGCACGAGGCCGCTCGCTGCCACAGATGATGCGGGGCGGCGCTAGCTGTAGCAACCACCTGACGCCCGCGGACGCCGAGGTCTGTGGACGGACCCAACCGAGCCCGACTTCGCTGGGACCGGCCACAGCGTTCGACGCGGGTATGATCTGGCTCACCAGCCGCCTGCCGAGGAGGTGCTGACGTGCCAACCGAGCGCGCCGAGCCGGCTCCGGCGCCCTCCGGCACAGCACCGCCCACGGACTTCGAGGTCGCCGAGTTGCTGCGGGACGCGGCGGGCATGCTGCTCGGGCGGACCTCGCCGATCGCCGAACGCGCCCTGGTGCGGCTACGCGAGGAGGTGTCCTACTACGGTTCGGGGGCGCTCGCGCCCACGGACGTCGCCGAGTCGGTGCATCGGGGGATCGAGGCCGGCGTTCGCTCGTTCGCCGACCCGGCGCACCGGCGCGACTCCGGCATCTTCGCCTGGGAAACGGGCCGGCGCCGGGCCGCGGAGGACGCGCCCTTGCTGCCGCTCGTGCAGGCCTATCGCGCGGGCGTGGCGGAACTGTGGGACGCGATGATCGCCGCCGTGGCGGCGCAGCAGCCCCATCGCCTCCCCCTGATGGCGCACTGCGCCAACCAGTACTGGCGCCAGATCGACCGGGATCTCACCCTGATGGTGGAGTCGTATCGCGTGGTCGCGAACGCCTCGGGCAGCGAGGACGCACGCCGGTTTCTCCCAGTGCTGCGCGTCCTGCTGCGCGGGCACGTCGATCCGGTCGACCTGTCGAGTGCGGCAATCGGCCTCGATGTCCCCGCGCGGGGGCGGTTCGTTGTCGCGTGCGTGCGCAAGGAGGTCGTGCGCGGCGAACTCGACACCCGGCAGGAGGTCGACGGGATCGTCATCTACAACTGTCCGAAACGGCAGGGCGGAACGACGGTGATCGCGTATCTGGGCGAGCGCTCCCCGGCCGATGTCGCCGACGTGTTGGCCGCGACCCACCCCGGCGTCGGCATCGGCATCAGCGCGGTGGTCGAAGGACTCTCCGAACTCGCTCGCGCGCGCGAATGGGCCGACCTGGCGCTGCGGGCCGCGACGGACGATGCCGAGATCGTCACGCTCCCGGAGCGGCTCGGCACCGCGCTGTTGCTGGCCCGGCCCGACCTTGCCGCGCTGTGTGCGGCGACCGTGCTCGGACCGGTGCTCGAACTCGAAGCGTCCGACCGCACCGCCCTGCTCGACACGCTGCAGGCCTGGCTGGACTGTCGGGGTTCCGCCGCGCAGGCGGGCAAGCGGCTCTACTGCCATCCCAATACCGTGCTGAACCGGCTGCGCCGGCTCGAGCGGCTTACCGACCGCTATCTCGACGCTCCCCGCGACCTGGCCGATCTCGTGTCGGCGCTGGACGCGTGCCGGTTGGTGCGGCCCGACTAAACTCGCGCACGTGACTCTGCAGGTCGACACGGTTTCCACCGCCGCCGCCACCCCCGACACCGCACAGCCCTACAAGGAACTCGGACTCAAGGACGACGAGTACCTCCGCATCCGGGAGATCCTCGGCCGTCGCCCGACCGACGCCGAACTGGCGATGTACTCGGTGATGTGGAGCGAACACTGCTCCTACAAGTCGTCGAAGGTGCATCTGCGCTACTTCGGCGAGACCACGACCGACGAGATGCGGTCGCGGATGCTCGCCGGGATCGGCGAGAACGCCGGCGTCGTCGACATCGGCGACGGCTGGGCGGTCACCTTCAAGGTCGAAAGCCACAACCACCCCTCCTACGTGGAGCCGTACCAGGGCGCCGCGACCGGCGTCGGCGGCATCGTGCGCGACATCATGGCGATGGGTGCGCGCCCGATCGCGGTGATGGACCAGCTGCGGTTCGGGCCCGCCGACGCGCCGGACACCCGCCGCGTGCTCGACGGCGTGGTCCGCGGCGTCGGCGGCTACGGCAACTCCCTCGGCCTGCCCAACGTGGGAGGCGAGACCGTATTCGACGCCTCCTACGCCGGAAACCCCCTGGTCAACGCCCTGTGCGCCGGGGTGCTGCGCACCGAGGACCTGCACCTCGCATTCGCGTCGGGCGCAGGAAACAAGATCGTGCTCTTCGGTGCCCGCACCGGCCTCGACGGTATCGGCGGCGTGTCGGTGCTGGCCAGCGAGACGTTCGCCGGCGACGAGGGCGGGTCGCTTGCGGGCCCGGACCATCAGCGCAGCCGCAAGAAGCTGCCCAGCGTCCAGGTGGGTGACCCGTTCACCGAGAAGGTGCTCATCGAGTGCTGCCTCGAGCTGTACGCGGCGCAGCTGGTCGTCGGCATCCAGGACCTCGGCGGCGCCGGGCTCTCCTGCGCGACCTCCGAACTCGCCGCCGCCGGGGACGGCGGTATGCACATCGAACTGGACACGGTGCCACAGCGCGCCACCGGGATGACGCCCGCGGAGGTGCTCTCCAGCGAGTCGCAGGAGCGTATGTGCGCGGTGGTGACGCCGGAGAACGTCGACGCGTTCCTCGCGGTGTGCCGCAAGTGGGATGTGCTCGCGACCGTGATCGGCGAGGTCACCGACGGCGACCGCCTCGTCGTCACCTGGAATGGCGAGACCGTCGTCGACGTCCCGCCGCGCACCGTCGCGCATGAGGGCCCGGTCTACGAGCGCCCCGTCCAGCGTCCGGACGAGGATCAGGACGCGCTCGTCGCCGACACCCCCGATCGGCTCGCCCGTCCTGCCACGCCCGAGGACCTGCGCGCGACCCTGCTGGCAATGGTCGCAAGCCCGGCGCTGTGTAGCCGCCGCTGGATCACCGAGCAGTACGACCGGTACGTGCGCGGCAACACAGTCCTCGCCGAGCACGCGGACGCAGGTGTGTTGCGCATCGACGAGGAGACCGGTCGCGGCATCGCGCTCGCCACCGACGCGTCCGGCCGCTACACCAAGCTCGACCCGTACCGCGGTGCGCAACTGGCGCTCGCCGAGGCCTACCGCAACGTCGCCACCACCGGCGCCACCCCGGCCGCGGTGACGAACTGCCTCAACTTCGGCTCACCCGAGGATCCGGGCGTGATGTGGCAGTTCCAGCAGGCCGTGCGCGGCCTCGCCGACGGATGTGCCGAACTCGGCATCCCCGTCACCGGCGGCAACGTCAGCTTCTACAACCAGACCGGGCAGACCGCGATCCTGCCGACCCCGGTGGTCGGCGTGCTGGGCGTCATCGACGACGTGCACCGGCGTATCCCCACCGGGTTCGGCCGCGAACCCGGTGAGACCCTGATCCTGCTCGGCGAAACGCGCGACGAGTTCGGCGGATCGATCTGGAGCCAGGTCGCCCACGACCACCTCGGCGGCACCCCGCCGCAGGTCGACTTCGACCGCGAACGGTTGCTGGCGGAGATCCTGGTAGCGGGTTCGCGCGACGGGTTGATCAACGCCGCCCACGACCTGTCCGAGGGCGGACTCGCGCAGGCTGTCGTCGAGTCCGCGCTGGCGGGGGAGACGGGTTGCCGGATCCTGCTGCCGGACGGGGCGAGCGGAGCGACGGGAGATTCGGCACAGGCGAGCGGAGCGACGGGAGATTCGGCACGGCACGAAGACCCGTTCGTCATGTTGTTCTCCGAGTCCGCGGGCCGTGTGCTGGTCGCCGTGCCGCGCACCGAGGAGACCCGGTTCACCGCGATGTGTGGCGCGCGGGCGATGCCGTGGGTGCGCATCGGCGTGGTCGACCAGGGGTCGGATTCGATCGAAGTGCAGGGACAGTTCGAGGTGACCCTGTCCGAACTGCGTCGCGCGTGGGAGTCGACCCTGCCGGCGATCTTCGGGGCCACCACCGCCGGGACATGACCGCGGCGCCGGAGCGGACCGCCACCGCGGAGACGACGCTGCGCGCCGTCGATCCGCGCCTGGCGTACGCTTTCGACGCCGTCATGGAACGCCACCCCCTCCTGGCCTGGTCATGGGGGCTCCTGAAGCTCGACTTCACCGGTATGGCGTTCGCCGGGTTCTTCTTCTGCTGGTCGATGACGCCGTCGCTGCTGCCCCGCAGCTGGTTCTTCCAGGGCGTCGTTTCGGGCATCACGTCCGCCGCGGGTTACGGGGTCGGCGTGGTAGTTGGCTGGTTCGTCTACCGCCGGTATCTGAGCAAATGGCATCGGTGGCCGCCGCCACCGCGGGTTCTGCTCGCGATCAAGCTCGCGATCCCCGTGCTGACCGTCGTGCTCGGGTCGATCATGATCGTCGCCGCCGCGCGGTGGCAGCGCCAGCTCGCCGACCTGATGGGCGCCGAGTCGCCCAGCACCATCGGGTACTTCCGTGCCGGCGTGCTCGCAGTGCTGATCGGCGCGCTGCTGCTCACGATCACCCGGGTGCTGCGCGACCTCGCCCGACTGATCGCGCGCGCGCTGCGTGCCGGGCGGGTGCCGCGCTCGCTCGCGAACGTGCTCGCGGTCGCCGTCGTCGCGTTCCTGCTGGTCGGCACCGCGCAGATCGTGTTGATCCAGGCCGGGATGTCGCTGCTGAACACCGAGTGGAGCACTCGAAACGACGCCACCCGCGAGGGTGCGGTGCAGCCGACGGCGTGGGAACGCTCGGGCAGTCCGGGGTCGCTGGTCCCCTGGGACACGCTCGGCTATCAGGGCCGCAACTTCGTCAGCGGCGGGCTGACACCAGCGGAGCTGTCCGAGGCGAACGGCGCGCCCGCGAAGACGCCGATCCGCCTCTACGTCGGTCTCGAGTCCGCCACCGACCCCGAAGACCGGATGCAGCTGCTGCTGGCCGAACTCGACCGCACCGGCGCCTGGGACCGCCGGGCAATCGTAGTGGTCCCTACCACCGGGACCGGCTGGGTCAACCCGACCGCGGTGCGGGCAGTCGAGACGATGTTCAACGGGGATACCGCCATCGTCGCCACCCAGTACTCGTATCTGCCGAGCTCGATCTCGTTCCTCACCGACCGCGCAAAGGCGGAGGAGGCGGGCAGCGGGCTCGTCCACACAGTCCGCAACCGCCTGCTGATGCAGCCGGAAAACCGCCGACCCAAGCTGTTCGTCTACGGCGAGTCGCTGGGCACCGAGGCAGGCGAGGGCGCGTTCGCCGACTTGTCCCAGATCCGAGAGCAGGTCGACGGCGTGCTGTGGGTGGGCCCGCCGAACGCGAACCGCATCTGGAGCAACTACGTTCAGCGCCGCGACCCGGGCACCACCGAGGTGCAGCCGACCTACGCCGGCGGCTTGCTGGTGCGGTTCGCGGACTCGCCGGAGGACATCTACCGCCCCAACGGACCGTGGCTGTACCCGCGAGTGCTGTACATGCAGCACCCGTCCGACCCGGTGGTTTGGTGGTCACCGAGACTGCTGTTCCAGCGGCCCGACTGGCTCGAGGAGCGCCCCGGTTTCGACCGCCTACCCGCGATGAGCTGGTTCCCGATCGTCACCTTCTGGCAGGTCACAGCCGACCTGGCGAACGCGGCCGGGGTGCCCGACGGCCACGGCCACAACTACGGGTCGGCGGTGCTGGACGGCTGGGTGGCGATCGCCGCGCCGGAGGGGTGGTCGCCGGCGGACACCGAACGGGTGCGGGACGCGATGGAGAAGTACGCGCCGCAGGACGGACCGGAGAAGTGAAGACGGTCGACCCCGCCGCACTGCGCACCGCCCTGGGCGCGGTCGCGGCCTGGCTCGACGACCCCGACCGCGACACCCCGCCGCGCGCCGAGATCGCAGCGGCCGTGCGCATGTCCGCCCGCACGCTCGAGCAGGTCGCGCCCGGGCACAGCGTCGAGGTGCGGGTGCCGCCGTTCGTTGCGGTGCAGTGCATCGCCGGGCCCCGGCACACCCGCGGCACCCCGCCCAATATTGTCGAGACCGACCCGCGCACCTGGCTGCTGCTGGCGACCGGTCGCCTCGGCTTCGACGACGCCGTGGCTACCGGGATGGTCACCGAATCCGGGTCGCGGGCGGGCGAGGTCGCGCGCTGGCTGCCGATCGGGCGTTAGGGCTCTATCGACTGTTAGGGCAGCGTCAACTGTCAGGGCAGCGTCGGGCACACCGGCGCTGGATCCGCTGCCGCGCGCGGTAGCGGGTCCGTCACGTCCGCCGTGCTCGCGTCGCACGGTAGCGGCCCATCGGGTGCGGGACTTATGGGTGCGTAGGTCTGCCGTGCGCCGGCCACGGCCACGGCGACCACGAACACCGCACCCGCGATCAGCGCCGCGACCGCCAGCCAGCGCCAGCGGATGCGTGCTGGGCGAGGGATCGTGAGCGTGATCGTCCACACCCGCGCGGAACCTTGTACTGCCGTCGTCGCCATCGAATCCTCCCCGGATCGACCCTGCCCCTTCGATCCTTGGGTAGGTCACGCCCGGCGGCATGAGTAGTCGACTACTCGAATCAGGTCGGTTTGGCAGCGGGAACCGCGTCAGCACGCCGCGTCGAATGTCACGTTGGCGCGACGTGGTGTCGATCACCCGTAGAATGGAAGACACCGCCCGTTCACCCGATCTCGGAGCAAGCTTGTGACCAGCAACGATCTGTCGGTCCGAACGCCCAACCTGCTGTCCCCCGACAGTGTTGGATCCAAAGGCAGTGTCGGATCCAAAGGCACCGTCGACGCTGAAGAGAACGAACCCCGCGAAGAGTGCGGGGTTTTCGGTGTGTGGGCCCCTGGCGAGGATGTCGCGAAACTCACCTATTACGGCCTGTATGCGCTGCAGCACAGGGGCCAGGAGGCGGCCGGTATCGCCGTCGCCGACGGCTCGCAGGTGCTGGTGTTCAAGGATCTCGGCCTGGTCAGCCAGGTGTTCGACGAGCAGACCCTTGCGGCGATGCCGGGACATGTCGCGGTGGGGCACTGCCGCTACTCCACGACCGGGTCCACCACCTGGGAGAACGCGCAGCCGGTCTTCCGCACCACCGCGGTCGGCACGGGCCTCGCGCTCGGCCACAACGGCAACCTGGTCAACACCGCAGAACTCGCGGAACGGGCGCGCGCGGCCGGACTGCTTGGGGACCGGCGCGGACGCGCCGCCACCTCCGACTCGGATGTGATGACCGCACTGCTCGCGCACGCTGCCACCGACAGTTCCATCGAGCAGGCGGCCATGACGCTGCTGCCGACGCTGCGCGGTGCGTTCTGTCTCACCTTCATGGACGAGCACACCCTCTACGCCGCCCGCGACCCCTACGGCGTGCGTCCGCTGTGCCTGGGTCGCCTCGACCGCGGCTGGGTCGTCGCCAGCGAGACCGCGGCACTCGACATCGTCGGTGCGTCGTTCGTGCGCGAGATCGAACCCGGCGAACTGCTCGCCATCGACGCCGACGGCGTTCGCTCCTCCCGGTTCGCCAATCCGGAACCGAAGGGCTGCGTGTTCGAGTACGTGTATCTCGCCCGCCCGGACAGCACGATCGTCGGCCGCTCGGTGCATGCCGCACGGGTCGATATCGGGCGCCGGCTCGCCGCCGAGCATCCCGTCGACGCCGACCTCGTCATCCCCGTCCCCGAGTCCGGGACCCCGGCCGCGGTCGGGTACGCGCAGGGTTCCGGCATCCCCTACGGGCATGGCCTGATGAAGAACGCCTATGTCGGGCGCACCTTCATCCAGCCAAGCCAGACCATCCGGCAACTCGGCATCCGGCTCAAGCTCAACCCGTTGCGCGAGGTGATCCGCGGGAAGCGGCTGATCGTCGTCGACGATTCGATCGTGCGCGGCAACACGCAGCGCGCACTGATCCGCATGCTGCGCGAGGCGGGGGCGGTGGAGATCCACGTCCGGATCGCGTCGCCGCCGGTGAAGTGGCCGTGCTTCTACGGCATCGACTTCGCCTCGCCCGCTGAGCTGATCGCCAACGGCGCCGGCGGCGCCGGCGCCCCCGACAGCTACGCCGAAATGGTCGAGGGCGTGCGCCGCTCGATCGGTGCGGACTCGCTCGGCTACATCTCGATCGACGGCATGATCGCCGCGTCGGAGCAGCCGAAGTCGCGCCTGTGCGCGGCGTGTTTCGACGGCAACTACCCGATCAAGCTGCCCGCGGAAGGCATTGGCAAGAACGTGCTCGAGGGCATCCTCGCGCACGCCGCCAACACCGCAAAGCTCACCGAGAACGATGCGCTGAGCCAGGACAACGACAACGCGGACGCGCTGAGCCGGCCCTAGTCCAACTCAGCCGCGCGAACCCACCTCGGGCAGCGCGAACAGCCGGCGCTGTTCGCCGTGCAGCCGACCGCTGACCCACCAGCCGACCTCCACAAGCACCACCCCGATCCCGCCACAGATCACCGCGGTGGTGAGCCCGCCGACGTTGCCGAGGTCGAGGGCGAAGAAGTTCCGGATCCACGGCACCGCGAAGATGACCACATAGCCGAGCACCGACCCGGCGAGCAGCAGCACCTTCCACCACACGTACGGACGCGCAACCACCGCGAGCACCCACAACGCGATCATGATCAACGTGATCAGTGCGCAGGTGCCGGCCTGCTCCTGCTGCTGCTGCGTCTGTTCGGGACCCGCGTACACCAGCAGGTAGCAGACGAACGTCGCGACGCCGACGACGATGCCCGACGGGATCGCCAGGCGCAGCACCCGGCCGACGAACCCGGACCGGGCGCGTTCGTTGTTCGGTGCCAGCGAGAGGATGAACGCGGGGATGCCGATAGTGAACCACGCGACGATCGTGATGTGCCGCGGCAGAAAGGGATACGGGATCGGTTCGTACCCGAAAAGCTGCGATCCGACGCCGGCGAAGCCGATCAGGAACGCCAGCAGCACCGAGTAGACCGTCTTCGTCAGGAACAGGTTCGCGACCCGCTCGATGTTGCCGATCACCCGCCGGCCCTCACCGACGACATATGGCAGTGTCGCGAACTTGTTGTCCAGCAACACGATCTGCGCCACGGCGCGGGTCGCGGGGCTACCCGACCCCATCGACACCCCGATGTCTGCGTCCTTGAGGGCGAGCACGTCGTTGACGCCGTCGCCGGTCATCGCGACCGTGTGCCCGCGCGACTGCAGGGCGTGCACCATCTCGCGCTTCTGATCCGGGCGCACCCGTCCGAACACCGTCTCGTGTTCGAGCACGTCGGCGAGTTGGTTCGTGTCCGAGGGGAGCTTGCGGGCGTCGGTCGCCGAGCCGTCGCCCAGGCCGAGCGAGGACGCGACGGCGCCGACGCTGAGGGCGTTGTCGCCCGAGATCACCTTCAGTGCGACGTTCTGCTCGGCGAAGTACTCGAGCGTCGCGCGGGCGTCCTCGCGGACCTTCTGCTCCAGCACGACGAGCGCGGCGGGGGTCACCGCGCCGGGTGCGTTCGCGTCGTCGACCGGAAGGTCGCTACGGGCGACGAGCAGGACCCGCAGGCCGATCGAGCCGATCCGCTCGGCCTCCTCGGCGGCGTCGGTCCCGGGTTGGAGCAGGACGTCGGGAGCACCGAGGTACCAGTTGCCGTGCTCGCCGTAGGAGATCCCGCTCCATTTCTTGGCCGAGGAGAACGGCGCGACGGCGGTCGCGGTCCAGTTCGGGCCGCGACCGTCGACGGCCTCGGCGATGGCCTGCATGCTGGCGTTGGGCTGGGGGTCGTCGCCGGCCATCGCCGCCAGGGCGGTGCGCAGGGTGTCCTCGGCGAGGCCGTCGAGTGGCCGAAGTTCCGAGAGCCGCATTCCGTTCTCGGTGAGCGTGCCGGTCTTGTCGGCGCAGACGACGTCGACGCGGGCGAGGCCCTCGATCGCGGGCAACTCGTTGACCAGGCACTCGCGTTGGCCGAGCCGGATCACGCCGACCGCGAACGCGATCGAGGTCATCAGGACCAGCCCCTCGGGCACCATCGGGGCCAGCGCCGCGACCATGCCGCTGAGCGCAGGCCGGATCGGTTGTCCGGTCAGGAACAGCTGGTTGTAAACGATCAGCGCGCCGGCGGGGAGCATCAGCCAGGTGATCAGCGTGAGGATCCTGTTGATGCCGGCCTGCAACTCGGAGCTGACCAGCGTGAACTTGCTCGCCTCGGCGGCGAGTTTCGCGGCATAGGCCTCCCGGCCGACCTTGGTCGCGCGGTAGGCGCCGCCGCCGACGACCACGAAGCTGCCCGAAAGCACATTGTCGCCGACCGTCTTGTGGATCGGGTCGGCCTCGCCGGTGAGCAGCGACTCGTCGACCTCGAGCGCGACCGCCTCGACGATCTCACCGTCGACGACCATCTGGTCGCCGGCGCCGATCTCGATGATGTCGTCGAGCACCACGTCGGCGGGCGCGACCTCCGCGGTGCCTTCCGCGCGGCGCACATTCGGATTGGACCGCCCGACGATCGCAAGCGCGTCCAGGGTCCGCTTTGCGCGGATCTCCTGGATCATGCCGACCCCGGAGTTCGCGACGATCGCGAGGCCGAACAACGCGTCGATCGGCGACCCGGTCGCCAACACGATCACCACGAGCACACTCAGGATCGCGTTGATCCTGGTGAAGACGTTGGCCCGGACGATGTCCCGGATCGAGCGGCTGGCCCGGTCCGGCACGTCGTTCGTGAGCCCGTCCGCCCGCCGCTGCGAAACCTCCGCGGCAGTGAGCCCGACCACGCTCGGTGACTCGGCATCCACCGACATGCGGGCCAGCTTAGGCGTTTGGGTGCCGCAGGATCCCCGCGAACAGCAGCATCAGCGCCTGCTCGGCCTCGGCCCGGGCAACCGCCGCGTCCTCCGCGTGCGCGACGATCAGCCCGGCCTCGACCACCGCGCTCAGCACCAGTTGCGCCAGCACCGGGATCGGTGCCGGCACAACCGTGCCCTCCCGCTGCGCCTGCTCCAGCAGGTCCGTGACCAGGCCGAGGCCGTAGCGGGCCTCCATAGCCCGCCACTCCTGCCAGCCCAGCACTGCGGGCGCGTCGGTCAGCGCGATCTGCACGGTCTCGCGCTCCTGGCAGGTGTCGAGGAACCGGGCGAGCGCCGCAACCAGCCCGGTCAGGAAGTCGGGCGAGATCGGTAGCGCCTCGATCGCCGCCAGGTTCTCGCTCTCGACCTCCTCGAGTACCGCCACGAACAGCCCCCGCTTGTCGTCGAAGTGGTGATACAGGGCGCCGCGCGTGACACCGGCGGCGGCGACGATCTCTTCCGCGGACACGGCCGCGTAGCCGCGCTCTGCGAAGAACCGGCGGCCGGTCTGCACGAGCGCGGCCTTGGTGGTCCGGGAGCGGTCCTCCTGGCTACGGCGCGGCATGGCGCCGAGTGAACGCCACGATCATCTCGGTGAGCAACTCCGGCTGGTCCTCCGGGACGAACACGTAGGAGTCGGAAATCGTGCGGATGGTGGCGTGTGGCAGGTCGCGGGCCAGCCGTTCGGCGTAGCGCAGCGGGAACACCCGGTCCTCGTCCGCCCACGCGAGCAGCACCGGCTTGTCGAACTCGCCGAACTTCTCTGCGGCCTCCAGTGTGTAGCGCCGGTGGATGCCGGCGAGGAAGCGCCGCAGGTCGGCCCGGATCGCACCGCTGCGCCGGCTGGGCAGCAGATACGAGTCGACGACGTCGGCGGGAACGGGCCGCTTCGACACCCACCCGAACGTGAACGGCAACCGGTGCAGCGCGCGGACCCGTAGTGCCGCCGTGATCGGTCGCATCGAGCCCGGCACCTTCGCGACCACACTGAGCGGGCGGAACAGCGGCGGCAGGAAGTTCTCGTAGCAGTCCGACGGCGTCAGCACCACCCGCCCGATCCGCTCGGGGTGGCGGGTCATGACGAGTTGCGTGATGGCGCCGCCGGTGTCGTTGCCGACGAGGGTGACGTCGTGCAGGTCGAGGCGGTCGAGGAACGACGCCACCAGGTCCGCGACCCCGGGCGGGGTGAGGTCGGCGTTCGGCATCGGGAGCGAATGCGACCCGAGGGGCCAGTCCGGCGTGAGGCAGCGCAACCCCGCGTCGACGAGACCGGGGACGACATGGCGCCACAGTCCGGAGTTGACGAGCAGGCCGTGCACGAAGACGACCGGCGGACCGTCCCCGCGGTCGTGATAGCGCAGTGTTGTGCCGGGGGGCGTTGTCCCGGAGGGCGTTGTGCCGGAGGGCGTACCGCCGGGCAGCTCGATGTCGTGGGCGGGGCCGAGTGCGGCTGAGAAACTCATGCACCGAAATATACATACGTACTGTATGTATGTCAACATGTGTGCTCGGGAACGGTCGGCGCATGCGGCGAACACCTCTGCGGTAGCGTGAATTCGGCAATGAGAGCCACAAACAGTGAGAGCCACAAGCGCTGAGATCCACGGGCACCGAGATCCACACCGACGAGTAACTGGAGCGCCGTCGCACATGGACGACCAGAGCGATCACACGGAGCGGGTGTCCTACAGCGCGGCCGGTGTCGACATCGAGGCCGGCGACCGAGCCGTCGAGCTGTTCGCGCCGCTCGCCAAGCGGGCGAGCCGACCGGAGGTGCAGGGCGGTCTAGGGGGATTCGCCGGGTTGTTCGCGCTCAAGCCGGGCTATCGCGAGCCACTGCTGGCAGCCTCGACCGACGGCGTCGGTACGAAGATCGCGGTCGCGCAGGCGATGGACAAGCACGACACCGTCGGCCTCGACCTCGTCGCGATGGTCGTCGACGACCTCGTCGTCTGCGGCGCCGAACCGCTGTTCCTGCAGGACTACATCGCCGTCGGGCGGGTGATCCCGGAGAAAGTCGCCCAGCTCGTCGCCGGCATCGCCGAGGGCTGCGTGCGCGCCGGCTGCGCCCTACTGGGCGGCGAGACCGCCGAGCATCCCGGTCTGATGGGCGAGCACGACTACGACCTGTCTGCCACCGGCGTCGGCGTGGTGGAGGCCGACGCCGTGCTCGGCCCCGACCGGGTCCGCCCCGGCGACGTCGTCATCGCGTTCGGCTCCTCGGGCCTGCACTCCAACGGCTATAGCCTCGCGCGCAAGGTCCTGCTCGACATCGACCGGATGAAGCTCGACGGTCACGTCGAGGAGTTCGGTCGCACGCTCGGTGAGGAACTGCTCGAGCCCACCCGGATCTACGCCAAGGACTGCCTGGCCCTCGTCGCGGAGACGGACGTGCGGACGTTCGCACACGTCACCGGCGGCGGGTTGGTCGCCAACCTGGCCCGGGTCATGCCGAAGGGACTCGCCGCCCAACTCGACCGCGGCACCTGGAATCCCGCGCCCGTGTTCAAGATGATCGCTCAGCGCGGCCGGGTGGAGCGGGCCGAGATGGAACGCACCTTCAACATGGGTGTGGGCATGGTCGCGATCGTCGCCCCGGAGGACGTCGACCGCGCACTAGCGGTGCTGACGGCACGCCACATCACCTGCTGGAGCCTGGGCTCGATACGCAAGGCCGTCGACCGGGACGGGGACCAGCGGGTCCTGCTGCTGGGCGAACACTCACGGTTCTGACAGTGTCCACCGACTGAAGTGTCCACCGACTGAAGTGTCCGCCGACGTGCGAACGGGGAGCCGACGTTCGTCGGCTCCCCGCATCACGTCAGGTCAGCGGCGCCAGTCTTCGTACTCGTCCTCTTCGAATCGGGACCCATCGTCCTGATCGTCGGGAATACCGCCGTTTCGATGCGCGCTGGGTGCTTCTCCGCCGGAGAGCTCTCGCTGGAGGCTATCGAAGTCGGTGTTCGGTGAGCTGTACTTGAGCTCACGAGCAACTTTGGTCTGCTTTGCCTTAGCCCGGCCGCGGCCCATGGCTGACCCCCTCGCGCTTCATGCGGGGCGGCCTGGGGATAGTCGGCGGCCCCGTTGGTGAATGTGAATTGTCCTGCCCACACTCTAGCGTGCGAAACCGGCTTCCGCTCCCGGCCGACCGGCGTCGGGCGTCAGCGCTGGGCGAACAGGCCCGGCACCGCCCGCACCGTGCCCACCCGGGCGCCGCCGCCGAGTATCGGTGGGGAGGCGAGGTCGGTTAACGCATCCTGCTCCACGAGCGAGGACAGGATCGCCGCGACCAGCGGCACCCGCGCGCGGGCGGAGCCGTCGTCGATCTTCAGCGCGAACGCCGTCCCGTCCGGCATCGCCCCGGCGTGTACCCCGTCGGCCCCGACCTTGCAGAACAGCCCCGGCACGGCCGCCATCAGCGCCGGGTCCTCGCCGCCGGTGCCGCTGATCAGGAAAGGGTCGGCGCGGGCCGCATCGACGATCCGACGTTCCGGAGTTCCTTCGGGGGCTGTCGCCAGTGCGGCGAACGCGTTTGCCAGGTTCACCAGCGACACCGGCACGATCGGCAGGCCGCAGCCGTCGATGCCCAGGTCGGTTTCGGGCTCGCCGGTGACGTCGACCACGGTTGCGGCGACGACCTGCTGCAGCGGGTGCGCGATGTCCTGGTAGCCGGCGAGCGGCCAGCCGTTGTGCGCGCAGGTCGCGAGCATCGCCGCGTGTTTGCCGGAGCAGTTCATGTAGATCCGGCGCGGCGGTTCGTCGGCGGCGAGCAGCAGGGCTCGGCTGCGTTCGTCGAGCGGCATCTCCGGCGGGCAGGCGAGGTCGGCCTCGATGCAACCGATCCGCTCGAGCAGCCGGATCACGATCGCGACGTGTCGTGGCTCCCCGAAGTGCGAGGCCGTGGCGAGCGCCAACTCGGCGTCGTCGAACGGGGCGTAGCCGTGCCGCAGCAGCGCCAAGGCCTGCAGCGGCTTGTTGGACGAGCGCGGGTAGATCGGGGTGTGCACCTCGCCGAGCGCTACGACGACCTCGCCGTCGGGCGCGACGATTGCCACCGACCCGCGGTGTACGCATTCGCGGAACCCCGAGCGCAGCACCTCGACGAGTTCGACGCTCACCGGGCGGCCGTCCGGCGCAGCGCCTTCTGGATCCGGCTGCGTTCGCCGGCGGCGAGGTTGGGGTGGTCGAGCAGCGGAGCCACCCGGTCGAGGTCGTGCAGCGCGAACAACTCGCGCACGGTCACCCCGTGCGCCGGCACGTGCACGACGTCGACGTCGTCGCCGGACCCGACCGTCCCCTCGGTGAGCACCCGCAGATAGGTGCCGACGTCGCCGCGCGCGGTGAACCGTTTGACCCACTGCGCCTCTCCGGTCCAGTGCTGGAAGGTCGCGCACGGGATTCGCGGCGCGGTCACCTCCAGCAGCGCCGAGCCGATCGACCAGTGCGACCCGACCACCGCGTCGGTCACCGCGACCCCGCTCAGCCGCAGGTTCTCCCCGAAGTAGCCCGCCGGGACGGGTCGGCCCAATTCCTCGGCCCAGCGGCTCGCTTCCTCCTCGGCGTACGCGTATACGGCCTGGTCGACGCCGCCGTGGTGGCGCCGGTCGCCGACGTGGTCGCCCATCGGACCGAGGGTCTTGATCCGCACCGGGTGCTCGACCTGGCGCTTGTCGATGGCGGTTTGCGCGCCGCGGTGGTTGGGCCGGTCGGCGTGCACGAGGCACACCGCCTCCACGCGTCCGCTCACTTTCCGCGCAACCGCTCGACCGCCAGGCGTCCGGCCTGCGGGCGGTCGTCGTCGACGTAGGAACCCGGATCGATGGACGCCGCGCACGGGCCGGCGACGAGTTGGGCGTCCACGGGCACCGCCCGCTTGACCAGCGCCAGCGCGATCGGTCCGAGTTCGTAGTGGTCGACGACCGTGCCGATCCGGCCGACACTGCGCCCGCCCGCGGTCACCGGGTCACCGGTTTCGGGCCGCCCGTCGGCGGAGCCGTCGAGGTGCAGCAGCACCAGCCGACGCGGCGGCTTGCCCACGTTGTGCACCCGCGCCACGGTCTCCTGGCCGCGGTAGCAGCCCTTGTCGAGGTGGACCGCACCGCCCTCGTCGACGCCACCGATCCAGCCGACCTCGTGCGGGATGGTGCGCTCGTCGGTGTCGACGCCGGCGCGGGGGCGAGCGGCGGCGACCCGCAACGCCTCGTATGCCCACGATCCGGCGGGCGTCGCGCCCGCGTCCACGAGGCGGCGCCACCAGGCGGCGAGGTCGGCGCGGGGCACGAACAGGTCGTAGGCGTCGTGTCCGGGGAGTCTGCGGGCGAAACCGCCGCCGGGCAACGCGATCGCCCGGTCGCTCGCGTCGACCGGCAGCACGCCGGCCGCGGAGGGACCGAGCACGCTCAGCACGGCCAACTCGTTGCCGTCGCGGGGCTCGGCCTTGGCCCAGAACACCATCTTCTGCAGGAACGCGAGCAGGACGGGCCCGTTGGCGGGTTCGGTGTCGATCCACAGCGTGCCGTCGAGGTCGGTGAGCGCGAAATGGTGCTCGACGCGCCCGTTGGCGTCGAGGCTCAGGTTCTCCCCGGAGGCGCCGTCGGGCAGATTCGCGACGTGCTGGCTCGAGATCGTGTGCAGCCACGACAGTCGCTCGTCGCCGCCGATCGCGATGACGAACCGGTGTGACCGGTCGACGACCGCCACCTTCTGTGCCGCGGCCCGTTGTTCGCGCAACGGGTCGCCGTAGTGCCACGCGACCGCCGCGTCCGGGGAGCCGTCCGGGCCGGGCACGGCTGCGGGCTTATCGAGTAGAGGACTTCGGTAGTCAGCCACCTGCCCAGGATATCCGTGGGCCGCGACGCACCTACCCTGTAGCGCATGGCCGATCGAATACTGGTGACTCTCGACGGGAAAGTGCAGGACCCTGAGGTTCCGCTGTTGTTTGCCGACGACGTCGCGGCTCTGCGCGGCGACGGGGTCTTCGAGACCCTGCTCGTACGCGACGGGGTGGCGATCGACGTACCCCGGCACCTCGCCCGGCTCGCCCGTTCCGCGGAGATGCTCGAACTGCCGCCGCCGAACCTCGACGACTGGGCCGCTGCCACCGAGGTCGCGGCGAAGAAGTGGGGCGCCACGCGGGAGGGCGTGCTGCGTCTGGTCATGTCGCGGGGACGCGAGGGCGGCGCGTCGCCGACCGCGTACGTGACGGTGACGCCGGTGCCGGACCGGGTGTATCAGGCCCGCCGGGACGGCATCTCCGTGATGACCTTGGCCCGCGGCCATTCCGTCGACCTGGCGAAGAACGCGCCGTGGCAGCTGCTCGGCGCGAAGACGCTCTCCTATGCCACAAACATGGCGGCGCTCCGGTTCGCCGCGCGCCAGGGCGAGGACGATGTCATCTTCGTCAGCACCGAGGGTCGGGTGCTCGAGGGGCCGCGCTCGACGGTCGTGATCGCCCGCGGTCGGGTGCTGCTCACCCCGCCGCGGAGCTACGGCATCCTGCCCGGAACGACGCAGCAGGCGCTGTTCGATGCCGCGACCGAGGCTGGGTTCACCTGCGAGTACCAGCCGCTGTTCCCGGCCGACCTGATCACCGCCGACGGGGTGTGGCTGGTGTCGAGCGTCACCCGCGCCGCCCGCGTGCACACGCTCGACGGCCTGCCGCTGCCCTCTCCGCAGTTCGGCGAGCAGATAGCGAAATTGGTCGACCGCCCTACCGTGGCGAAGGCCACGGGCGATAGTCGCCGAATTGGTCGCTGAAGCGTCGCGGAGGGTCTACGATTTGGTCTACTATCTTCCGTAGTAGTTACCGTAGGCCCGGCTCGCAGGGAGTGTCATGAACGCGTTGGACCTCTCCCGTTGGCAGTTCGGCATCACGACCGTCTACCACTTCATCTTCGTTCCGCTGACGATCGGACTCGCCCCCCTCGTCGCGATCATGCAGACGATGTGGATGGTGACGAAGAAGGATGCGTGGTACCGCCTCACGAAGTTCTTCGGCAAGCTCTTCCTGATCAACTTCGCGCTCGGCGTCGCGACCGGCATCGTGCAGGAGTTCCAGTTCGGCATGAACTGGAGCGAGTACTCGCGCTTCGTCGGTGACGTGTTCGGGGCGCCGCTGGCGTTGGAGGGCCTCGCGGCGTTCTTCATCGAATCGACGTTCCTGGGCCTGTGGATCTTCGGCTGGGGCCGACTGCCGAGGCTCGTGCACCTCGGGTGCATCTGGCTCGTCGCGATCGGCGTCAACCTCTCGGCGTTCTTCATCATCGCTGCCAACTCGTTCATGCAGCACCCGGTCGGGGCGATCTACAACCCGGAGCGTGGACGCGCGGAACTGGTGAGCATCTGGGAACTGTTGACCAACAACACCGCGTTGGCGGCCTTCCCGCATGCGGTGGCGGGCGCGTTCCTCACCGCCGCAACCTTCGTCGCGGGCATCTCGGGTTGGTGGATGGTGCGCGAGGCCCAACGCCGCAAGCGTGCCACCCCGGAACTCGACTCGACGGTCGCGGCAGTGCCGGACAGCGACTCGGCGACCATGTTCCGCCCGGCCGCGCGGCTGGGGTTCCTGGTCATCATCCTGGCGGGGATCGGGCTCATCTGGACCGGCGACGTGCAGGGCAAGTTGATGTTCGAGCAGCAGCCGATGAAGATGGCCTCCGCCGAGTCGCTGTGCCACACCGAGACCGACCCGCTGTTCTCCGTCCTCACCATCGGCACGCACAACAACTGCGACAGCGTCACCCGCGTCATCGAGGTGCCCTACGTGCTGCCGTTTCTGGCCGAGGGCCAGTTCAGCGGGGTCACGCTCGAGGGCGTGGAGGACCTGCAGGTTCGTTACGAGGAGCTGTACGGACCGGGCAACTACCGACCGAACCTGTTCGTCACCTACTGGTCGTTCCGCGCGATGATCGGCCTCTCGGCCGGGTCGGCGGCGGTCGCGCTGGCCGGTCTGTGGGTGACCCGCCGTGGGCGGATCCCCGACCAGACGTGGTTCAAGTGGGTTTGCCTGATCGCGCTGCCGATGCCGTTCCTCGCCAACAGCGCGGGCTGGATTTTCACCGAGATGGGCCGCCAGCCGTGGGTCGTCGCGCCGAATCCGACCGGGGTGGAGCAGATCCGGCTGACCGTGGACCTCGCGGACTCCGGCCACTCCCCGGCGCTGGTGTGGGTGTCGCTGTTGTCGTTCACCCTCGTGTACGCGGCCCTGTTCGTGGTGTGGTTCACCCTCATCCGCCGCTACGTCGTCGCCGGGCCGCTACCGCACGACGCCCATCCGTATCCGGAACCGTCCGACCATGGTGAGGACGACGGCAAGCCCAAGAAACTCACCTTCGCGTACTGAGAGGAGCCACGTCATGGAACTCGTCGAACTGTGGTTCATCATCATCGCGGTGCTGTTCATCGGGTACTTCGTACTCGAGGGCTTCGATTTCGGTGTCGGCATGCTGCTGCCGATCCTCGGCCGGGACCGCGACGCCCAGGTCGCCGACACCCGCCGGCGGGTGCTGATCAACACGATCGGACCGGTGTGGGACGGCAACGAGGTGTGGCTGATCACCGCGGGCGGCGCGATGTTCGCCGCGTTTCCGGAGTGGTACGCGACGCTGTTCTCCGGCTTCTACCTTGCGCTGCTCGTGATCCTGATCGCGCTGATCGTGCGCGTGGTCGCGATCGAGTTCCGCGGCAAGGTCGACGACCCCGGGTGGCGCAGGCGCTGGGACCTCGCGATCATGACCTGTTCGTACGTGCTCGCGGTGTTGTGGGGGGTCGCGTTCGCGAACATCGTGCGCGGTGTCGCGATGGATGCCGACCACAACGTCACCTACACGCTGCTCGACCTGCTGAACCCGTACGGCCTGCTCGGTGGCGTCACCACGCTGCTGGTTTTCTTGTTACACGGCACGGTGTTCGTCGCGCTCAAGACGGCTGGCACCGTCCGTACGGACGCCGTCGCGCTCGCGTACAAGCTGTCGATCCCGGCGACGGTGGTGGCGGCGGTGTTCGTGCTGTGGACGCAGTTGGCCTTCGGCAAGGGCTGGACCTGGATTCCGTTGCTGATCGCCGCGGTCGCCCTGGTCGGCGCCATCGCCACCACCCGGGTGGCGCGCGAGGGGTGGGCATTCGTGCTCACCAGCATAGCGATCGTCGGAACCGTCGTGCTGCTGTTCGGCTCGCTGTACCCGAACGTCATGCCGGCCAGCAACAACCCGGCCTACAGCCTCACCATCCACAATGCGTCCTCGTCGCACTACACGCTCGTGGTGATGACCTGGGTGGCGGTGGTGCTGATGCCGGTGGTGCTGATCTACCAGAGCTGGACGTACTGGGTATTCCGCCAGCGCATCTCGACCGAGCAGATTCCGCCGTCGATCGGACTGCCGTCGTCGCGCAAGTGAGTGTCACGGCGGCGCCCGCTCCCGAGCGCAGGCGGCGACCGCCGATCGATCCACGACTGTGGCGCTACTGTGTGCCGGCGCGGCGCTACCTCGTCGTCACGGTGCTGCTGTCGCTGGTGGTGACCGCGGCGATCGTGGTGTCGGCCACCATGATCGGCACCGTGCTCGGCGGCGTGATCACGGATGGTGGCCGCCGCACGCTCGCGGACTGGGCCGTGCCGTTGGTCGTGCTCACGATCGCGCTGGCGGTGCGGGTCGGGGCGAGTTGGCTGCAGGCCCGCTACGGCGACCGGGTCGCGACGCAGGTGATCGCGCAGTTGCAAGGCGACGTGCTCGACGCGGCGGTCGGGCGCTCGCCGCGCGAGTTGGACACGCAGCGGAACGAGGCCGCGACCGTGCTCACCAAGGGCATGGCGGACCTGCGCCCCTACCTGTCGGGCTACGTTCCGGCGCTGCTGCTCTCGGTGATCGTGCCGCCGATCGTGCTCATCACGATAGCGCTGCAGGACGTGGTGTCGGCGCTGATCATCGCGTTCACGCTGCCGCTGATTCCGGTGTTCATGATCCTGATCGGCCTGCTCACCCGAGGTCGGGCGCAGCAGACGCTCGCGGCGATGACGACGCTGTCGGCCCAGTTGCTCGACCTGCTCGCCGGGCTCCCCACGCTGCGGGCGCTGGGCCGCGAACGTGGCCCACAGGATCGGGTGGCCGAACTGGGCGAGTCGCACCGGCAGCGCGCAATGTCCGCGCTGCGCATCGCTTTTCTCTCCGGGATGGTGCTCGAACTGCTCGCGACGCTGTGTGTCGCGCTGGTCGCGGTGAGCATCGGGTTGCGGTTGGTGTTCGGTGAGATGGCGCTGACCGCGGGGATCATCGCCCTGATCCTGGCGCCCGAGGTGTATCAGCCGCTGCGCACCGTGGGCGAGCGGTTCCACGCCGCCGAGGACGGTCTGGCCGCGGCCGACCGGGCGTTCACGTTGCTCGACGAGCACGGCGCGGTGTCCGTCGGTGACGTGCGGCCGTCGTCGTTCAGGGGCCGGATCATGCTGCGGGGGTTGGGTATTGCATCGCGGGACGGCATGGCGCCGGACGGGCTGTCGGCCGACTGCGCGCCGGGCGTCGTGACGGTACTGACCGGTCCCAACGGCAGCGGGAAATCGACGGCGCTGCAGGCGATCCTCGGTCTCGTTTCGCCGGACGTGGGTTCGGTCGCGGTGGATGAATGTGATGTCGCCGACCTCGACCGGGACTGGTGGTGGCAACGGGTCGCCTGGTTGCCGCAGCGTCCGGTGGTGCTGGCCGGGACCTTGCGCGAGAATCTGGAACTCGTCGGGGCGCCGGGGGCGGATCCGGTTGCGGCGGCCGAAGCGTCCGGATTCGACGACGTGCTGAGGGAACTGCCCTCCGGCTGGGACACCGTCGTCGGCACCGGCGGCGTCGGGCTGTCGCTGGGGCAACGGCAGCGTCTCGCGCTGACCCGAGTGCTGTCGTCCGGCAAGCCGGTGCTGCTGCTCGACGAGCCGACCGCGCACCTCGACGCGCAGAGCGAGGCGCGGGTGCTGGCGGCATTGCGGCGTCGCGCGGCCGAGGGTGCGACGGTCGTAGTCGTGGGCCATCGCCCGGCCGTGCTCGCTGCCGGGGACGTCGTGGTGCGGGTGGGCACGGATGGCTAGCGACCTGCGACGCGCGCTGTCGCTGCTCGACCTGCGCCCCGGCCGGATCGCGGCCGCCATCGCCGCCGGGACCGCGGGGCTGGGCAGTGGGCTGGCACTGGCCGCGGTCGCGGCCTGGCTGATCGCACGCGCCTGGCAGATGCCGCCGGTGCTCGACCTGTCGGTCGCGGTCGTGACGGTGCGGGCGCTCGGCATCTCCCGCGGCGTGTTCCGGTATCTGGAGCGATTGGCCAGCCACGACGCCGCGTTCCGTGGCACCACCGCGGCGCGGGCGGGGATCTATGCGAGGTTGGCGGGCGGCGACCCGGGCGCCGTGACCGCCCTGCGCCGCGGCGACCTGCTCACCCGCACCGGGGCCGACGTCGACACGATCGGCGAGGTCGTGGTGCGGGCGCTGATCCCGATCACGGTGGGTGTGCTGCTCGCGGTCGCGGCGGTCGGGTTGCTGGCGACCATCTCCGCGGCGGGGGCGGCGGTGCTCGCGTTGTCGCTGGTGGTCGCGGGCGTGTTCGCGCCGATGCTGGCGGCGCGGGCCTCGCGGGCGGCGGAGCACGCCTCGATGACGGCGGGGGCGCGCTACGCCGACGACGCGATCACCGCGCTCGACCATGCACCCGAACTGCGGGTCGCGGGCCGGCTGGACGAGGTGGTCGAACGGGCCCGGGTCGCGGCGCGGCAGTCCGGAGTCGAGACCGACCGCGCGGTTGCGGGGGCGTCGTTCGCCGCGGCGGCGACCCCGCTCGGGATCGCCGTGAGCGTGCTCGGGTCGCTGCTGGTGGGGATCGCGATCTACGGTCCCGACGGCGGGACGCCCGGCGACATGACGCCGATGGCCCTCGCGATTCTGGTGCTGGTGCCGCTGTCGGCGTTCGAGGCGGCGGCGATGATGCCGGCCGCGGCGGTCGCGCTGTCGCGGGCGCGGGTGGCGGCGGGTCGGGTGATGGGCGTGCTCGACGAGTCGGGGTATTCGGTGCCGGGGCGCGGCGTGCCACTTCCGGACGTCGTGTCGGTGCGGGCGGACGGGGTGGTGTGCGGGTGGCCGGGCGGGGCACGCACCGCGGCGATCGACCTGGGCATGGCCGCGGGTTCCCGGGTCGCGGTCGTCGGCCCCAGCGGCGTCGGGAAGTCGTCGCTGTTGATGACGCTCGCCGGTCTGCTCGCCCCGGTGGACGGTCGGGTGAGGGTCGGTGGGGTCGACGTCGCGGATCTCGATCAGACCGCGCTGCGGCACGCGGTCACCTTCTTCGCCGAGGACGCGCACCTGTTCGACACGTCGCTGCTGGAGAACCTTCGGGTCGCGCGCGGCACGGTCACGCCGGACGAGGCGCGCGCCGCGATCGTCGCGGTGGGACTCGGGGAGTGGCTCGACGGCCTGCCCGACGGTGTGGACACGACGCTGACCGGCGGCGACCGTGCGGTGTCGGGCGGTCAGCGGCGCCGGATCCTGCTCGCCCGCGCGCTGCTGTCGCCGGCGCGGGTGCTGCTGCTCGACGAGCCCACCGAGAACCTGGACGCCGAGGACGGCGCGGCACTGCTGCGGTCCCTGCTGGACCGCGCCTCGGGGCTGGTGTCGTCGGACCGCGCGGTCGTCGTGGTAACACACCAGCTGCCTTCGGACACCGCCGCGGACCGGGTCGTTGTGCTGGACGGGGGCGTGAATTCAGCGGATCGCGAAAAGGCGTTGCCGAGTTCGTGAGGGCGTCGTAGGTTCGTCAGTACACGAGGAAGGAGGTGGTCTGAAGTTGGATAGACATTGGACACGTGAGGTGGCTGTCCGCTAGCCGCTACCGCTGACGGAGTGGATTCACGAACCGCGCGAGCGGCTGGCGAATCCCAGGCAGCTACCCGGCCCCCGAGCCCCCGGTCCGTCCAGACCGGGACCGTGCATCAACGGCGCGTTGTCGTAGGTGCGGTATGGCTCGGGGGCTGTCCCTATTTCGGGCGTCTTCCCGCCGCCTGCCGCCCCTTTGCGCTACTGAGGGGTCCCCACACCGTCGTTTTCGCTCATGAGGGGTCCCCTCAGTCGGTCGGTGTCGCAACTCAGGGCGCCCCTGACGTCAGTCGCCGTTGCACCGAGAGGGCAATCATTGTCGGAATCCGGCGCTCGAGTCCGCGACGCTCGCCACCGGGTTTGCGGGCAGCCCGATCGCGTTCGACACCCGCGGCAAAGCGATGATGAACAAGTGCCCGTCGGCCACTCCGGCGGAGACGGAGCCGGGGTCGGCGCGTTGCGATAATCGCAAGACTTGCCTAGCCTGGCGGTATGTCAACCGTCGTCGATCGCGTGCGTGAACTGCTCTCGCAATCCGGACTCACGCAACACGAGTTCGCAGCCAGGATCGGGCTGGACGATTCCAAGCTGTCGAAGTCGTTCGCCGGCATTCGCCGTTTCTCATCGACGGACCTGGCGTATGTCGCGGAACGGTTCGAGGTGACGGTCGACTGGCTGGTCACCGGGCAGTCGACACCGATCGCCCTCGCGGCTCGGACGACCGGCGGCAGCGCGGAGGCTGCGATTGCAGAGGCCCTGCGTCTCAGCACGATTCGGTCTGACATCGCCAGCCTGGGATTCGGGCAACGGTGGCGGCCCGCCGTCCTATCCGCATACCGAGGCTCGGCGATCGATCGAGGGCGTCGCCTGGCAGACCATGCGCTATGCATGGTGAGCGATTCGGGATTCTCGATCAACGTGGATTCGCCGCTTCCGGGACTCGTGGAAGAGGTCTTCGGCGTCGATGTCGCGATCATCGAACTCGGCCCCGGGTTCGACGGACTTGCCGCGTCCGCCGAGGATGCCAAACTGATCCTCGTCGCTACCTCGCACCTGCCGGCGCGGCAGCGATTCACAGTTGCGCACGAACTCGGCCACCTGTTGGCCGGCGATGACCAGGTCCTCCACCTCGACAAGAACATCGCGGACGAACGGCAGTTGGGCGAGGCAAGCGAGGTCTGTGCCAACGCATTCGCCGCGTCCTTCCTCATGCCCGAGTCGGTGCTGCGTGACGCCATCGACGGCACGACGATTGACCGCGTCGGGTTCTCGAACCTGGTGTGTGACCTCGCTGTGAGCCCCACGGCATTGGCCCACCGTTTGCGCAGTCTGGACTTGCTCGACGCCGAGGCGAGTGCGGACTTCGGATCGATGACTATGGCCAACGCGGCAGCCGAGGCCGCGCGAGTGCGTGACTATGCGCAACTAGTTGCCCAGGCGAAGTCGCCCCGACTACCCATGCAGCTAGTGCGCGACACCTACGCCGCATACGATGCGGGCGAATCGACCCAGCGTCCCTACGCGAACCTGATCGGCGTCGAAGTCGACATACTGCGCGATGCGATGGACACCGATCGGGGAGCCATCGAAGCGTGACGGTCTTCGTTTTCCCGGACAACACGGTTCTGTGTAACTTCGCGTCCGTGAACCGGATCGACCTGCTCCGCGAGGCGGTCGGGTTGCGCGCGCGATGGACGGAAGCGGTCGCGCGGGAGGCCCTGGCGTCTGCGCATTGGCTCCCCGCGCTGGGACCGGTACCCGAGGAGGGCTGGTTGGGCGATCCGATCGCGATCACGAAGCCGAGTGAGATCGTGCGCGTGCAGCGAATCCGTCGAGCGGTCTTCGGCGGCACCGCGGAGCGACCGCTCCAACACCCTGGGGAGTCCGAGACCTATTTCGTGCTGAGGTACTGGCAGATCTTTGCCAAGTCCGTCTGGATCACGGACGATCGGGAAGCCCTTCTGCTCGGCCGCAAACAGCAGATCACTACGCTCGAGACGCTCGATCTCGTCAGGCAGGTCGTCGCAGACGGCGCGATGGCGGCCCGAGACGCCTTCGACCTCATGATGAAGATGGCGGATGCCGGACGTGGACTGCGGCTGCCCGCATCCGACCTCGCGCCCTGACCCCATGGGCCTCACGACACGATTGCGGCAAGAATCGACGGGATCCCGCCGAATTCCGCCCAGAGTGTGCCGCTAGGCCCACGCCGCGGAGGGAATTACCCGCACCCGCAGGCCCCACCGCAACACCCGCCACCCGCAGCCGCCGACGGCTGCGGCAGCGGTCCCGACGCCCCTGCGGACCGGCTGCCGACACTAAACGTGGTCAGCAGCTTGACGGTGTCGTCGTGGCCGTGGGGGCATGGTGCGGGGTTCGACGCCTCGGCCATGGGCCGGGTCGCGTCGAACGTCTCGCCGCAGGAGCGGCAGCGGTACTCGTAGCGAGGCATGCGCTCAGGATATCCGCCGAACCTCACCCGATGTACCGCTGCAACCGCGCCGACA